>JAGZKI010000052.1 GCA_018365265.1 Streptococcus parasanguinis
AAAAGCTGATGAAATCAGCGTAGTAGAGCCCACTCAACCACTGCGTCTTGCTCGAAAATCCAAAAACAATTAAGAGGCTAGGACTTTTGTCCCAGCCTCATTTTTTTATAACACTCTCGTTTTATCAGCGTTTAGACCATGTTTTAGGAAGGAAGAGCAGAATCATTGGATAGATTTCAAGCCGTCCGGCAATCATGGCTAAGGACAGTAACAGTTTTGAAATCGGACTAAAGATGGAGAAGGTTTGACCCGTACCAATCATAGGTCCAATATTGTTGAAACAACTAAAGACAGCACTGACAACCGTCATGAAGTTATTGTTGTCTAGACTCACTACAAAGAGTAAGCCGATCGTAATAAAACTGTATATTGTAAAGTACTTGAGGATCTGATGTTGGGTATCCTTATCGAGTACCGTATCGTTGACATGCAAGGTCAAAACGCGATTTGGAGACAAGGTCGAAAGAACCTGATTTTTTGCGATTCGCCACAAGGTCAAGCACCGAATGACTTTTAACCCCCCAGCGGTCGAGCCAGCAGACCCACCGACCACCATCAGCATCAAGAGGATGAACTGAGAAAAGAGTGGCCATTTTTCCGTCGTTCCATAACCAAAACCGGTGGTGGTGATGATATTGGACACTTGGAAGAAGGAAATCTCAAAGCTCTTCGCAACATTAGCATAGAGATGAAGGCAATTGTAGGCAATCAATACGCTAGATAGGATTACAATAGTGATGTAGGTCCGCAATTCCTCATCTTTAAAGAAGGCCTTGAATTTTCGGATCATGAGGAAGTAGTAGAGGTTAAAGTTAACCCCAAAGACCAAGACCCCGATACTGACCAAATAGGTGATCAAACTACTATTGTAGTGGGCAATCCCATCGTTAAAGACAGTAAAGCCCCCAGTACCAGCTGTCCCCATGGCGATGACAAAACTATCATACAGGGGCATGCCAGCAAGGAAATAAAGAACCACAAAGAGGAAGAACAAACCCAAGTACAAGAAGTAGAGAATTTGAGCCGTGTTTTTTAATTTGGAAACGACCTTGCCAAACACTGGACCAGGAACCTCTGCCTTCATGACTTCAAGGTGGCTGTTCTTGTTATTGTCCATAATCGCAAGGGCAAAGACCAATACTCCCATCCCCCCTATCAAGTGGGTAAAACTACGCCAAAAGAGGAGAGAGTGGCTGAGGACACCCACATCGTCTAAAATCGTTGCCCCTGTTGTTGTAAAGCCGGAGCTGACTTCAAAGAAGGCATCGATAATGTTTGGAATTTGGCCCGAAAAGACAAAGGGAAGGGCACCAAAGAAGGACCATAGGATCCAACAAAGTGCTACAATCAGGACTCCTTCCTTAGCATAGATGTGAAAATCCTTTGGTTTGTGAAAACTACCAAGGAGGCCAAACGCAAGTAGGATGGCCATGGTTGCTCCAATAGAGACAAAGATCTTGGCAGGTTCCCGATAGATTGCAGCGACCACTAGGGGAACGATTAGGAGACCTGCCTCGATTAAGAGGAGTTTGGATAAGAGGTAACGAATCATGCTTCTATTCATCAGGCTTACCTCTCAAGTAGATCGTAGATTTTAGTGACATTTTGAATCAAGGTGGTCACGATAATCCGATCCCCGACCATCAAACGGTCATCCCCATTAGGGAAAATAGCCTTGCCGTTTCGAATAATGGCAGCGATCAAAACGCCCTTCTTCAATTTCAATTCAGAGAGGGGATATTGGGTTAGTTTGTTGTCTTCCTTAATTTGAAACTGCAAGGTTTCAATCCGGCCGTTTGCGACATGGTGCAAGGCTTCTAGGTTTGAAAATTGTGCATTGTAGCGCCCGCGAATAAAGTGCATAATGGTGTCTACAGCGATGCGTTTTGGAGTGACAATACTGGTCATATCCTGATCGCCAATGATCTCCAACAGACTGGTTCGGTTGACTTTGGTAATGTTCTTTTTGACTCCGACAGAATCCAAGAACATGGAGGTGATGATGTTTTCTTCATCGACCCCTGTCAAAGTAGCCACAGCATCAAAGTTATTGGCACTCTCTTCTAAAAGAATGTCTTTAGCGGTTCCGTCTCCATGGACGACATAGAGGTCAGGGAATTCTTGGCTAAAGAATTCAGCTCGTTCGCGATTGACCTCGATGACCTTGAGATCGATTTTGCGACGCACATCCTGGAGAATATTGAGCAGATAGTAGGCAATTTTTCCGGCACCAATCATCATCATGCTCTTAATGACTTGAGGTCGGACATTGTTGTGGAAGAGAACGATCTCGATCCTATTTCCTGTCACGAAAATCTTGTCTTGGGGCTGCAAAACAAAGTCTCCATTTGGAATCGTGAGTTCGTTGCCACGCTCGATCGCACAAACAATGACGTTTCCGTATTTCTTTCGGAATTGGGAGAGGCTCATATTGCAGAGATTGCTATCTGGCTTGATCTTAAATTCCATCAAGGCAACACGGCCGTTTGCAAAATGCTCCACAGAAAGGGCATTTGGGAAGTCAATGATATTAGCAATATAACGAGCTGTCAGCAATTCAGGATTGACAACCAGGGAGAAGCCCAAGATATTTTTTTCCTTGAAGTAGGAATTGGAATATTCCGGATTCCGCACCCGAACGATGGTTTCTTTGGCTCCCATTTTTTTAGCTAAAACAGCAGAAACCATGTTCACTTCGTCGTATTCGGTCATGGAAATGAAGATATCGCAGTCTTCAACATCTGCTTGCTCCAAGACCTTGAAGTTTGCACCATTTCCTAAAATCCCAATGATATCAAACCGTTTGGTAATATGGTTGAGAACGGATTCGTCTTTTTCGATCAAAATAACATCGTGGTTTTCAGCAACGAGGGAACGACAAAGGGCCGTTCCGACCTTTCCTCCACCAACAACAATAATTTTCATAGATTACCTCCAGAGTATGCTTCTATCATACTCTATTTTCAAGAAAAATTCATCTATTTTAAGGACTTTCTGGAGGAATCTTACCAAGCTAAGAACAAGTGGGAAAAATCGTCAAAAGAGTAGAACGAGGAGGGATTGAAAACTTTGGTAAAGTTTCTTAAAAAAATCTAAAAAAACTATTGACAGGAGCTTCAAAAGTGTTATACTTAGAAAGTACCTTCGTTGATTTACCTCAAACCTGTTGTGAGTTAAGTTAATGAAGCTGTAACCACGCTGTTTGCTGAGCTTGACTCCGGGCAGTGTGGCTATTTTTTTATCAGAAAGAGATCGAGTATGAATATTGAAGAACTGGACTACCAAGAGTCAGCTGCTCAAAACCACATCGTCTTGTTCCAACCTCAGATTCCACAAAATACGGGAAATATTGCACGGACTTGTGCGGCGACCAATTCCCCCTTGCATATCATACGACCCATGGCTTTTCCGATCGATGATCGCAAAATGAAGCGAGCAGGACTCGATTATTGGGACAAGCTGGATGTCCGTTTTTATGATAGCCTAGAAGAGTTTATGGAAGCAGCGAGCGATGGTCAGGTACACCTAGTGTCCAAGTTTGCAAATCAGACCTATTCGGACGTTTCTTATCAGGATGGGAAGTCCCATTATTTCTTGTTTGGACGCGAGGATAAAGGATTGCCGGAAGATTTTATGCGCCAGCACGAAGAGAAGGCTATTCGCATTCCGATGAATGATGAGCATGTCCGTAGTTTAAATGTCTCTAATACCGTCTGCATGATTGTCTATGAGGCACTCCGCCAGCAAGGTTTTAAGGGGCTGGAGTTGAGCCATCATTATGAGCACGACAAGCTCAAGTAAGAACGAAAATTTAAAACCCGAACGATGTAATCCATGACGTTACAAAAACTTGCCTAGGCAAGTTTTTTTTGTTATCATAAAAGGGTCTTCAGGGCAGGGTGTAATTCCCGACCGGCGGTGACTTTTACGAGGAAATGTTCTTTTCCATAGTCTAAAAGAAGTCCGCGAGCGCAAGCTGATGTGGTGTGACTCCACAACCGACAGTATAGTCTGGATGGGAGAAGACGAGAGACGAATAGACTGACAGCTATTCTGATCTGTTTAGAGCTGATGCATGGGAATAGTACCTTGGAGTCTAAGACTGACTAACGGCATGTTTCGATGGAGACCAGCTAAAGTAACTAGAATAGTTTCTAGTTTAAGCTTTGTTTAAATAGTTTAGAGTAGAATGATGGAGTAGACGTCTTTCCAGCTTCTCTAATTTTTAAAAAATTGGAGGAACCTGTTATGACAAATACACGTAAACTGACCCTAGTGGCTGTTTTATCCGCTTTATCTTTTATTTTGATGTTCTATCAATTTTCTTTCTTAATAGATTTCTTCAAAATTGATTTGAGTATTATCGCCATTTTGTTGGCCTTGGTCCTGTTGGATTTTAAAAGTGCCGTTTGGGTGACCTTGATCCGATCTGTCCTTAAATTAGCCCTCAATAATAAGGGGCTTGAAACCTTGATCGGATTACCAATCAATATCATTGCAGTTCTTGTTTTTGTCCTTGCTTTTGCATGGATTTGGAACAAGGAACGGACCCATGGTCGATTTGTTCTGGCAACGATTGTTGGAACGATCAGCTTGAGTATCACGATGGTATTGGTGAACTATGTCTATGCAATCCCTTTGTATGCTCGTTTTATGAACTATGATATTTCGAAAACACTAGGGCTTGTCCACTATTTAGCAGCAATGGTTGCACCGTTTAACCTGATCGAAGGGGTGATTTGGGCCATCGCATTTGGGTTGATCTATACCTTATTGCAACCGATTTTGAAAAAATATGAAAAATAAACAACAACATTGGGCGAAGGCAAGCTTCGCCCTTCTCATTTTTGTGATTCTCGGGTATGTGATTCGCTTTTACCCGCAACAATTAACAGGCTTTGATAGCACGATCCAATCTGCTATTCGAGGCGATCTGCCTGCAACACTGACGGCCTTCTTTACCAAGGTGACCCACGTCATGGATACCAAGATCATTGTCATCTGGGTGGGTCTTTTGCTGGCGGTCTTTGCTTATAAGAAATGGTACAGTGAAGCTCTTTTTCTAGGGAGCAATCTGGTATTGACTGGTCTTTTGGTTCTTCTTCTAAAGAATATCTACCAGAGACCGAGACCAAGTATTCTTCATCTAGTAGAGGAAAAAGGCTTTTCTTTCCCGAGTGGTCATTCACTGGCGTCTACCCTTGTTTTGGGAAGTTTGATCATCATCATCAGCCAACATGTAAAACATAAAACAGCCCGCTATTGCCTTCAAGGATTGCTGGTTCTGGGAATTGTGACCATTGTGGTTTCCCGCGTTTATGTTGGGGTCCACTACCCATCAGACGTTCTTGGCAGTATGATTTTGGGTCTTGCTGTCTTACAGTTTGAGTATCCCTTGTATGATCGCTTGCGATTTCAATGGCGCTTTACAGGGAAGCAAAAATAAGCATCTAACAACTAGGAGTCGAACTCGCGTTTTGAGTTCGACTCTTTTTTTGCTATAATGAAGGGTATGAAATCCTACAATACCTTGAATGATTATTATCGAACCTTATTTGGAGAAAAGACCTTTAAAGTCCCCATTGATGCAGGCTTTGATTGTCCCAATCGAGACGGAACAGTCGCCCACGGTGGCTGTACTTTTTGTACGGTCTCGGGTTCAGGAGATGCCATTGTGGCCCCAGAAGCTCCAATCCGAGAACAGTTTTACAAAGAGATTGATTTTATGCATCGGAAATGGCCAGATGTGAAGAAGTATCTGGTCTATTTTCAAAATTTCACCAATACCCACGATAAAGTGGAAGTCATTCGAGAGCGGTATGAACAGGCCATCAATGAACCAGGAGTGGTAGGAATCAACATTGGTACGCGCCCGGACTGTTTACCAGATGAGACCTTGGCCTACCTAGCAGAGCTGACAGAGCGCATGCATGTGACGATCGAGTTGGGCCTTCAGACGACTTATGAAGCGACTTCTGAATTGATCAATCGGGCCCATAGTTATGACCTCTATCTTGAAACAGTCAAGCGTATTCGCAAACAGGTGCCCAAGGCAGAGATTGTCTCCCATTTGATCAATGGCCTTCCTGGGGAGACGCATGAGATGATGGTGGAAAATGTTCGCCGTTGTGTGACCGATAATGAAATTGATGGCATCAAGTTACACCTCTTGCATTTGATGACCAATACACGGATGCAACGGGACTATCATGAAGGACGACTTCAACTCATGAGCCAGGAGGAGTATGTCAAGGTCATCTGTGACCAGTTGGAGATCATCCCCAAACACATTGTCATCCACCGGATTACAGGGGACGCGCCAAGGGATATGTTGATTGGCCCTATGTGGAGCCTCAACAAATGGGAAGTCCTAAACGCCATTGAAACTGAAATGCGTCGGCGTGGAAGTACCCAAGGATGTAAGCTAGAAGAAAAGGAGACTGCTGATGCTTCGACCACTTGAAATGGCCCATCAATTTTTAGCAGAAGTCATCACCAAAGAAGATGTGGTGGTGGATGCGACCATGGGAAATGGACTTGATACGGCCTTTTTAGCCCAACTTGCAGGCCAGGTCTATGCCTTTGATATTCAAGAACAAGCACTTGTAAATACCCAAGAACGATTGAAAAAGTTGGGACTTCAACATGTCCGGTTGATTTTGGATGGCCACCAGCATGTGGACCAATATGTGGAGACTCTCAAAGCAGCTATTTTTAATCTAGGTTATCTGCCATCTGCGGATAAATCGGTCATTACTCTTCCGGCTACTACTATTGAAGCGATGGAAAAAATCTGTGCTCGCCTAGAAAAAGGTGGTCGAATGGCTTTGATGATCTATTATGGTCATGAGGGAGGAGACATCGAGCGTGATGCAGTGCTGGACTTTGTCAGCCAGCTCCCACAAAAAGAATATACAGCGACCATCTACCGGACACTGAATCAAGTGAACCAACCACCGTTTTTGGTCATGATTGAAAAATTAGAAAGCTATCGTCATGGATAAAGAATATTTAAAAAATAAAATTGAAGGATTGAGACACCATTTTGTTGAATCAACCATTCACGAGCGTGCAATCGGTTTTTATGATGAAGCCCATATGACCAAAAAGATGCTCAAAATAAAAAAGAAATTGGTTTCGCTTGAGATGGAACGGTGCCAAAAGAAGATTGAGCACAAGGATGTAACCAAGACAGACCAAAAGATTGCGGAGTTAAAACAGCAATTTGAGACCTGCTGCCAAGAACGCTAAGGAGGGAGTGATATGGAACTACTCCTTTATGCAGTGATCTTTTCGATGATTTTGATCATCTCAAATGCCACGAATAAACTTGTGCCGAGTCTTCCTCTACCCTTGATTCAAATTTTACTAGGGATTGGTTGGGCTCTCTTTGTGCCAGAAGAAAATTTTCATCTGGATACCGAGCTCTTTCTGGCCTTGGTCATTGGCCCTCTCTTATTTCGAGAAGCAGAAGAAGCAGATATTACTTCCGTCTTAAAGCACTGGCGGATCATCCTCTATTTGATTTTCCCAGTGATTTTTATCTCAACCATTAGTTTGGGCTGGGCAGCTCACTCCTTGTGGCTGAGCCTTCCTTTAGCAGCCTGTATGGCAGTTGGGGCAGCCCTTGGGCCTACCGACTTAGTAGCCTTTGCTTCCCTGTCTGAGCGCTTTAGCTTTCCAAAGCGGGTTTCGAATATCTTAAAAGGCGAAGGATTACTAAATGATGCCTCAGGTCTAGTTGCCTTTCGAGTGGCCTTGGCAGCTCTTGCGACCGGGAGTTTCTCTCTTGGAGAGGCAGGGATTTCCTTAGGAATCTCCATCATTGGAGGATTTGCGGTGGGGATCTTGACGGCCTTTGTGAACCGTTGGCTACAAACCTTACTCTTGAGTGTTCGTGCCAGTGATATTGCCAGTGAATTGTTATTAGAACTGAGCCTCCCTCTGTTGACCTTCTTCCTTGCAGAAGAACTCCATGTCTCTGGTATCATTGCAGTAGTTGTGTCAGGGATCTTAAAAGCCAGTCGCTTTAAGCACATTACCCTCCTTGAAGCGCGGGTAGATACTGTGAGTCATACTGTCTGGAATACAGTCAACTTTATCTTAAATGGGTCGGTCTTTGTCATCTTAGGAATGGAATTGGAAATGATCGCCAAGCCCATCTTAAGTAGTCCCATTTACAATAATCTTCTTTTAGTTCTTTCTGTCTTTCTGTTGACAGCCTTGCTCTTTTTGATTCGTTTTGTCATGGTTTACCTCTTTTATTGGTTCCGAACGGCTCGACTAAAAAAATCGTTGAGAAATTATCTAAAAGATGCCTTATTGCTGACTTTTTCGGGTGTGAAGGGAACGGTTTCGATTGCGACGATTCTTTTGATTCCAACCAAGATCGAAAAAGAATACCCTATCCTACTCTTTTTAGTGGCAGGAGTTACCCTTGTCAGCTTTATTGCTGGCTTAGTGGTACTTCCAAAATTATCAGAAGAAAAGGAAGAAACCAATGACTACCTGATGCAGATCGCGATTTTAAATGATGTCGTCATGGAATTAGAAGCAGACCTAAAGAATAGCAAGCACAAGGGTCCCTTGTATGCGGCGATTGATAACTACCATGGTCGCATAGAAAACTTGATTCTAGGCCAAGAAAACAGGCTCATTCAAAAGGACTGGGAACAGTTGAAGCTCCTGATTTTGAGTATTGAAAGTGATGGCTTGGAACAGGCTTATGAAGAAGGAAAGATTCGAGAGCGGGGCTACCGCGTCTACCAACGCTATCTTCGCAATATGGAGCAACGTGTCAATCGCAATCTTTCGTCTCGTTTAACCTATTACCTCTTGGTGTCTTTCCGTCTCTTGCGTTTATTAGTTCATGAGATCTTAACTTTTGGGTCTGGCTTGCGAAACTGGTGGACCCGAGAAGACAGTAAGTTAGAGGCCATTGATTATGACCAGATTGCGGCCCTTTATCTGGCCAATACGGAAATCATTATCGAAAGTTTGGAAGACCTCAAGGGGGTTTATCGGAGCAGTTTGATTTCTTTCCTACAAGAATCTCGTCTGAGAGAGACAGCTATTATTACCAGTGGGGCCTTTGTGGAGCGGGTTATTAATCGCGTGAAACCAAATAATATCGATGAAATGTTGAGAGGCTATTATTTGGAGCGTAAGATTATTTTTGAATATGAAGCGCAACACCTGATTACCGCCAAGCAAGCGCGCCGTATGCGACAAAATGTCAATGAATTAGAAAGCTATTCCCTAAGAGAAAGTGCCAATACGCTTCCATACGATTTGATCGAGTATGCACGGAATCGTTGAGATAAGAGTAAAAGTGCTAAGATGGATATCTTAGCACTTTTCAGATTGAGGACAAAGTTATCTTAAAAACTTTCCTTAAGTGAGTACGGACGTCAGCGAACTTCTACGAAGTTCCATGACTAATTATTGAGCCTAAGGTCTCAATAATTCCAAGTGCCTGAAACTATTAAGTTTCAGGCACTTTTCTCACAGCGGAAAGTTTTAGTAGATGATTGAATAATTCTAACGAATAAATTTTTTTATTTTTATAGAATTTATTAGATTTGTAAAGAAGAACTGTTTGTCTATACTCTCGAAGTGCTAAGATAAAATCTTAGCACTTTTACTTTATTCACTTTCTTTTCAGTGTGCGATTTCTGGTTTGACAAAGAGTCGCTCGTCACCAAGATCGATAAGGGATACTGGTGCTTCATAAAATTGGCTAAGGACATGGGGAGTTAGGATCTTTTCCTTTGGTCCTTGCTCAACCACTTGGCCATGTTTGAGTAAGAGGACATGGGTCATGTCTGTTGTAATTTCCTCGGCATGGTGGGTGACGTAGATCATGGTAGGCGCGTGATCCAGTTGTTTGATATGATGGATCTGACGGAGGAGTTTTTCTCTGGCAAAGAGATCCAATCCACTAGAAGCTTCGTCAAAAATGATCAGATCTGGCTGGTCCATGAGGCTTCGTGCAATGAGGACTGTCTGCTTTTCTCCCTGGGAGAGCTCCCGGTATTTGCGACCGATCAAAGAGCTAGCCCCAATTGAAGTCAGCATATCCCGTGCCCAGTTCAGTTCTTCTTCCCCGTATGCAGCATATAAGATACTACTCTTGTATTGACCAGTTAGGACAATTTGCTCTGTCAAAAGATGTTCTGGCAGTCTTTCTGAAATAAAGGAACTAACGATCCCAATACGCTTCCGCAACTCAGGAATACCCCCTTCTCCAAAGCGGGTTCCAAGGACCGTTACCTGGCCAGAACTAGCCCAGTATTCAGACATGAGCAGTTTGAGGAGGGTCGATTTTCCTGCCCCATTGAGGCCTAAAATGGCCCAGCATTCATTTTCTTTTACTTGCCAGTTAATCTCTTTTAAAAGGGCTTTTCCATTGCGGATCAAATTGACGTCTTGTAGTTCAATCAAATTATTCATAACTTCATCCTTTTGATTAAAATCTCCTTTATTCTATCATAAAATATGGTAGAATAGAAAACAGGAGGTAAGGAATGTTTCGAAATAGTAAATTGTTATTCTGGACATGTGAGATCTTATTATTGACTGTGATTTTCTATATTTGGAAATCAATGGGGACTTTAATTTCTCCATTTGTATCTGTTCTGAATACCATCCTCTTACCATTTTTAATTGCAGGTTTTTTATATTACATTACCAATCCGATTGTTGAATTGTTGGAAAAACACTTAAAAATCAAGCGTGTGTTTGGGATTTTGATCACCTTAGTACTCTTGTTTGGGATCATTGGCTTAGGGATCTTTTATCTGCTCCCTATCTTGATCAATCAGTTAACCAGTTTGATCAATTCAACTCAAGGACTTTACTGGGAAGTTCAAAGTTTGGTTCGAAAACTCTCGACCAATCCTTTGTTCCAGAATGTGAATATCCAGTCGACGATTCAGCAGTTGAATCTCTCTTATATGGATATCCTACAAAATCTCTTGAATAGTGTGACCAACAGTTTAGGAAGTGTGGTTAACACCATTGTCAATACGGTCTTTATCTTGATCATGACCCCTGTCTTCTTGGTTTATTTCTTGGTCGATGGGAAGAAGTTATTACCGATGTTGGAGCGGACCATTTTACGCAATGACAAACTCCACATTTCAAGCCTCTTGATTAGTTTGAATGAAACGGTCTCTCGCTATATTAGTGGGATTTCGATCGATGCCTTTATCATTGGAACCCTAGCCTACATTGGCTATAGTTTTATTGGATTGAAGTACGCTTTGGTCTTTGCCATTTTTTCTGGATTGGCCAACCTCATTCCATATGTAGGACCAACCATCGGGTTGATTCCGATGATCATCACCTATGCCTTCACAGATATGGATATGATGATCAAAGCAGTCATTTACATGTTGATTATCCAGCAGATCGATGGGAATATTCTTTATCCGCGTATAGTTGGAGGCGTGATGAAGGTTCACCCGATTACCATTATGGTTCTCTTATTGCTCTCAAGTAATATCTACGGCATTATCGGGATGGTCGTCGCAATTCCAGTTTATTCGATTGGAAAAGAAATTGTAAAATTCTTGGTGAATCTTTATGATAACCATCGTGCTGCTAAGGAGCAGAAGAAAAAAGAAGAATTTGGTATCATTAATAAATCATAGACTCTAGCGCCTATATGGGCCTTGGAGTCTTTTTTGTACAGTTTTTTGAAAAAATGCTGGAAAAAAGTCAACAAGTGCTATGAAATGTGTTAAAATATAAGTGATTTTGAAAGAAAATATGAAAAGGTAGGAAAAGATGAGACTGCTCTTATCGAAAAAACAAAGACGCCAATTGCAATTATTGGAAATCTTGATTAAGGAAAAAAGATGGTTCCACTTAAAAGAGTTGGCCAAGCGTTTGGATTGTACAGAACGTTCGTTAAAAGAAGATTTGTCTAATCTTCGTAGTACATTTGATGACTTTTTAATTGAATCCTCTACCAATGGGATCAAGATCAGTTATGAGGATTCGGTTGGGCTAGAAGTGATCTATCATCACTTTTTTAAAGAATCACAAGCCTTTGCTTTGATTGAATATCTCTTTTTCAACAAGGATGTTTCCAATGAATATATTTGCAGAAAGTTTGATTTGAGTTACCAATCTTTCTACCGCTTGATTCGGACGATTAATCAGAAGCTTCAAACCAAATACAATGTAAAGATTGATTTGAAACCCTTGAACCTTGTCGGAGATGAGATTGACGTTCGTTTCTTTTATGCCCAATATTTTGCAGAGCGTTATTACTATATGGAGTGGCCTTTCCCAGAATTTAAGGAAGAGGCTGTGACCGATTTGATCACCTTCTTCTTCAAGCTCTATGGCTATCCATTGACCTTCTCTGTACTCAGGTCTTATAAAGTTCTCTTGACAGTCTACTTGTCACGGATTAAGCAAGGCTATTTTATTGACATGCCAACGAACTATGATGTGTATAAGGACCAGTATCAAGGGGTGACCAATGTCGAGGAGATGTTGCGCTACTTTAGCTTGCAGTTGGGTGTCGAGTTGAATGAAAGAGTGCTGGAGCAATTCTTTATCATCTTCATTCAAGAGAATTTCTATTTCAGTCCAGAAAGCTTGATCGAAGCTGCAGAAACAGATCCTTATGCCAAAGAATCAACGACGCTCATCAGAGATATGTTCAAGGATCTATGCTATACCTATGATTTAGACATTGAAAATCTTGATGAGATGTTGATGCATGTCCATAACACGTCTCATCTCGATCGGAAGGAATTATTCTCTGAGTTTCTCTTATTTGATACCAAGACCAATACCAACGAAGATTTCATGAGCATCTTCCCAGCCTTCTATGATGATTTGAAGGAGCATATCATCACTTATATGAAGACCATGAAGCATGATCTAAATGATGAGATCATCAAGCACATGATCTACACGGTTTACACTCACTGGGAACGTCTCTTGCCGCAGTTATTGCGCCGTCGGAAGTCCATCAAGGTCTTGATTATCAGTCGTTTTGACGATCACCATGCCAAATCCATGATCGATTTTCTAGATTTCTACTGTACGGATAACTTTGAATTTACGCAGATGATCAAGTACAATCTAACAGTGGATGATATCGAAGCTTCTGATGCCGACGTAGTGGTGGCCAACTTTATGATGCCTGAATTAAAGAAAAAACCATTTATTTGTACAAGTAGTCTCTCATCGCTTGAGCTGGTTGAAAAACTCAATGCCTTCTTTTATGATTTTACCAGTGCAGAACACTAAAATCAGGACTTGTTCCTGATTTTTTGATGGTAAAAAAAGAAAATTTTATAGAAGAATGCAGGCTCTCCTATTTTGTGGTATAATATACGATATTATATACTGGAGGAATTTATCCATGGAAGACCCTGGCAGTCAGGAAATTTTACTGGAATTTATTTTATTGATTGTTTTGACATTATTGAACGCCTTTTTCTCGGCGGCTGAAATGTCAATGGTATCGTTGAATCGCTCTCGTGTAGAGCAAAAGGCTGAAGAAGGAGATAAAAAATACATTCGTCTTCTTAGCGTATTGGAACAACCGAACCATTTCTTATCCACTATTCAGGTGGGGATCACCTTGATTAACATCTTATCTGGGGCGAGTCTTGCAGAAAGTCTCGGTCATGTCATTGCTGGATGGATGGGCAATACCAAAACAGCTCTTGCAGCTGGAAGCTTTTTATCTCTAGCATTTTTGACTTATATTTCGATCGTATTTGGTGAACTCTATCCGAAACGAATCGCCATGAACTTGAAAGATGAGTTGGCTGTTCGAACAGCTCCGATTGTGATTCTATTAGGAAAAATTGTCAGCCCCTTTGTTTGGTTGCTTTCAGCGTCGACCAACCTTTTGAGCCGTATCACGCCAATGGAATTCGATGATCCGGATGAAAAGATGACGCGGGATGAAATCGAGTATATGCTGACCAATAGTGAAGCAACACTGGATGCTGACGAGATTGAGATGCTCCAAGGGATCTTTTCATTAGATGAAATGGTAGCGCGTGAAGTCATGGTCCCACGGACAGATGCCTTCATGGTTGATATCAATGATGATACCAAAGAAATTATTGAAAGTATCCTTAAGCAAAACTTTTCACGGATTCCTGTCTATGATGATGACAAGGACAATGTCATCGGCCTCATCCATACCAAACGTCTCTTGAACGAAGGATTTATCAATGGCTTTGATAATATTGTCTTAAGAAAGATTTTACAAGAACCTTTGTTTGTTCCAGAAACTATTTTTGTGGATGATCTTTTGAAGGAATTGCGCAATACACAAAATCAAATGGCCATTCTGCTTGATGAATATGGTGGAATGTCTGGACTGGTCACTCTTGAAGACCTCTTGGAAGAAATCGTCGGTGAAATTGACGATGAGACTGACAAAGCGGAAATTGATGTCTTTGAAATTGCAGACAATACTTATTTTGTACAAGGAGCCATGTCTCTAAATGACTTTAACGAATATTTTGATGTTGAGTTGGAAAGTGATGATGTGGATACCATTGCAGGGTATTACCTGACAGAGGTTGGGCGAATTCCGACCTTGAAAGAGCGACTCAGCTGTGAAGTCGATAGTCAAAAGAAACACCTCATTTTGACAAATGACAAAGTAAAAAATGGTCGTGTGACCAAGGTGAAAGTTGAAATTTCTGAAATCGTCGAAGAAGATGAGGAAACCAAATCAAAAGAAGATTAGAAAACAGAGGCCTGGACGTGTTCCAGCCTCTGTTTTTTTTCTTGTCAGGGATAGTTGAATTTTCAAAAAATTTGAAAAATTTCTGAAATAGTCTTGACAGCTAAAAAAAATTAAGGTAAGATAATACCCATAAATAAAGAAAGCAGAAAATAAACATGAAGCAACAAGCCATTTCAACTCAAAAATTCTACTTTAGCTACTTTAGATAGTGTTTGTAGACATGATCTCATGGATGCAAACAACCCAAGCAATTTGTTTGTATCTATGTGGCTAAGATTTTTGACGATGGTCCATAGAGCTAGTATCTAAATGGACCGAGGTTTTGTAACTTGTTGGAGAATTTCAAGCATCCGTTTAGAGAATGATCTAAGCGGATTTTTTGTTTATTTGCAGAAAAGGAGTCAAAAAATGAAAGTAGTGAAGAAATTACTAGCACCTGTCCTGGTTGTAGGACTGCTGTTAACATCATTGGTGACCTTACACCATCTGAAGGATGCTAAAAAGGACAATGTCTTTCGGATTGGGATTTCCCAGTACATCACCCATAAGTCGCTCGACGCGACACGAAAAGGCTTTATCGATGAGTTGAAGAAAGAGGGCTATGTGGATGGGAAAAATATCCAGATTGATTTCCAAAATGCTCAAGGGGAGCAACGAAATCTGAAAAACATTTCCAAACAATTGGCGGAAGAAAGTGATCTAGTCTTTGCGATTGCAACACCATCGGCTCAAAGTTTGGCTAATACGACGAAAACAACGCCGGTTGTCTTCTCGGCTGTGACCGACCCATTGGCAGCGAAATTGGTGAAAAACTTGAAAGAGCCTGGTGGCAACATCACAGGGACAAGTGACCAGTCAGAAGATGCGATCTCTACACAGGTAGACATGATTAAGCAAGTCCTTCCAACGGCGAAAACAGTTGGGATCCTCTATACGCAAAGTGAGCCTAACTCAGTCGTCCAAAAAGACAATGCGAAGAAGATCCTTGAAGCTAAAGGTTATCAAGTGGTTGAAAAAACCATCCTCGATAGTAACAATGTGAAGGCTGCAGCAGACAGTATCATGTCAGAAGCAGATATCGTCTTTGTTCCGACAGACAATATTATCTCTTCTACAATGGACACTGTTAAACAGGTATCCATCAGTCATAAGGTGCCCGTTTTTGGTGGATCTGCTGAAATGGTGGCTACTGGTGGCTTGTACAACTTCGGTACCGATTATGAGGAATTGGGAAGACAAGCTGCTCGGATGGCTATTCGCATCATGAAGGGTGAGAAGCCTGGGAAAGTCGCAGTTGAAACACCTGAAAAATTAGAATTGCATACCAATAAAGAGATGGCCAAAGAGCTTGGAATTGATATTAGCTCGTTGAAGGTAGAAAAATAGGAGGTTTGAGATGAATTTCGTTTTATCAAGTTTATCAGAAGGTTTATTGTGGTCGATCATGGCAATCGGTGTATACTTAACATTTCGAATTTTAGATATTGCCGATATGACGGCAGAAGGAGCCTTTCCACTTGGGGCAGCAGTTGTAGCTTCCCAAATTCAAGCAGGAAGAAACCCTTGGCTTGCAACCTTGTTGGGCTTCCTAGCAGGAATGATCGCAGGATTGGTTTCTGGGATTCTCCATACAAAAATGAAAATTCCAGCCCTCTTGACAGGGATTGTCACTTTGACCGGTCTCTACTCTATCAATATTAAAATCATGGGGGGAGTACCCAACCTCTCTATTGGCGATGCCAGTACCATTTTCAAAAGTGTCATGAAATTGGGCTTGTCCAATGAAGAAGCTGTCTTTTTGATTAGTATTTCGTGCTTGATCATCGTCTGTATCTTGTTAACTCTCTTAATGAAGACGCAACTTGGCTTGGTTTTGCGCTCGACTGGTGATAACATTCCAATGAGTGAGGCCAATGGGGTCAATGTAGATAACATGAAGATGTTGGGCTATATGATTTCCAATGGCTTGATTGCTCTTTGTGGAGCCATGTTTGCACAAAATGATGGTTTCTCAGATGTGACTTCTGGTACAGGGACGATCGTAGTCGGCTTGAGTGCGGTGATTATCGCTGAAGTTTTGATCCACGAATTGACCATTGGTTGGCGCTTGCTTTCCATCGGGGTTGGAGCCATTGTGTACCGTTTGATTATCTTAAATATTTACGAGATCCCAAATCTCGATCAAAATATGGTCCGTCTCTTCAATGCAATCTTGCTCGCGATTGTCTTGTTCGCTCCTGAGGCGCAAAAACGTCTTCGTGTTCGCGGATTGAAGTTAGGAAATAAGTAGGAGAATAGTATGGCAACATTATTATCAATTGAAGGTATTCATAAGACATTTGAAGCAGGAACAGTTAATGAAAACCATGTCTTAAAAGGCTTGGATCTCCAAGTAGAAGAAGGGGACTTCATTTCGGTCATCGGTGGAAATGGAGCTGGGAAATCAACCTTGATGAACATCTTGGCAGGAAATCTAGTCGTGGATGAAGGGGATATCTTGCTAGAAGGTAACTCCATCAAAAATACGAGTGTTCGTAAGCGTGCGAAAGATATTGCGCGTGTCTTCCAAGATCCTAAAATGGGGACAGCTTCCCGTTTGACCATTGAAGAAAATATGGCCATTGCCCAACGTCGGGGGAAATCTCGTGGTTTGAGCTGGGGAGTTCGGGAGAAAGATCGCGAATTATTCCGTGAAGCCTTGAAGGAACTGAATATCGGTTTAGAGAACCGTCTTAAGGTGGATACCCAATATTTGTCTGGTGGGCAACGTCAAGCTTTGACCTTGGTCATGGCAGCTTTGGTTAGACCAAAACTCTTGCTTCTGGATGAACATACCGCAGCGCTCGATCCTAAAACTAGTGAAATGGTCATGGAATTGACACAAAAGATCGTGGAAAGCCATGATTTGACAACCTTGATGATTACGCATGATATGAACCATGCGATTGAATACGGCAACCGCTTGATCATGCTCTACCAAGGCAAGATCGTTGTCGACGTCAAAGGAGAAGAAAAGAAAAACCTAACGGTTGAAGATTTGATGCGCCTCTTCCAACAAAACAGTGGTGAAACCCTGGTGAGTGATGAATTGGTATTAGGATAAAATAAAAGAGAGTGGGACAGAAATCGGACATTCGTTAGAATTCGATTTCGTCGTCCCACCTCCGCACAGTTGAGTAGGGCTGTAAAAGCTGATGAAATCAGCGTAGTAGAGCCCACTCAACCACTGC
>JAGZKI010000053.1 GCA_018365265.1 Streptococcus parasanguinis
CACCACTACCATTTCCGCAGCAACAATAACCTCTGCTTGTAACTCAGCCATATTTGCAAATTGCCCAAAAATGACCCTTGGCGTGGCTCCCAGTTTCTCTGCTAAAGCTCGAGCCGTCAAACTAGCCAGGCCATCTTCTCTCACCAATTGTAAAGCCGTCCCAATCATAGTCTCTTTACTAAATTTAACCTTTGGTGGCATAAGACTCCTTTCGCGCAACAGTTGTTACGCAACATACGTTTCCTAAAGAATACCATAAAAAAGAAAGACTTGTCAAGAAAAATCAGTAAAACATAAAACAAAAAAACCAGCCCACTGATAGGAGTGGAGTCTGGTTTACTAACAAGATTCTAAGGCAAATCATTACCCGCCGCCAAGTAGATTTGGTACCATTCCTTGCGGGTTAGAGTGACTGTTGCTGCTTTCCCTGCTTCAAGGACATGCTGGGGCTTGGTCGTTCCAATGACGGCCTGCATCTTACTTGGATAGCGGAGGACCCAAGCAAGGGCGATAGCTGTCGGTGTGACCTGGTATTTTTTCGCCAAGTCATTGAGGACATGATTGAGAGCTGCAAACTCTTCCTTGCCGACAAAATTCCCCTTGAAATAGCCATGCTGGAGGACAGACCATGCCTGAATCACCGTATCAGTTAAACGACAATACTCAAAGACACTGCCATCTCGCACGGCTGCTTTTGGCCCTTCCATGTTGACATGAAAACCAGCTTCAAAGCTCGGTGTAAAGGCGGCACTCAACTGCAGCTGGTTGACCTTGAGAGGTTGTTTGACAGCCGTCTTAAGCAATTCCATCATCATGGGATTTTGATTGGACACCCCAAAATGACGGACCTTGCCCGCTTGCTCCAAGTGATCAAAAGCTGCCGCCACCTCTTCCGGCTCCATGAGAGCATCCGGTCGGTGAAGGAGGAGACTATCTAAGCGCTCGATCTGCAGACGCTCGAGGATGCCATCGACAGAGTCCAAAATATAGTCCTTGGAAAAATCAAAATAGGTAAAGCCGTCTTTGCGAATGCCACACTTGGACTGGATCCACATCTGGTCCCGTAGATCCGGACGACGCTTGAGGACCTTCCCAAGCAAGACCTCACACTGACCATCGCCATAGATATCCGCCAGATCAAAAGTGTTGATCCCAATTGACAAGGCTGCCTCCACCAAGGCCTCCACCTCATCTTCACTCATCTGACTGATCCGCATCATCCCAAGGACAATCGTGGACAGACGCTCATTTTCAGCAAACTCAATATAGTTCATGTTCGCCTCCTTTTCTGTAGTTCTATTGTAGTGAAAAGGCTTGCAAAAGTCAATGTGAAATCAAAAAGCCCTCAGAAACAACTGAAGGCTTACAGATTGAAGTAGAATGCCTCATTCGTCGTCATCCAACTCCACTTCTCCATGGATTCGGATGTATTCTTCACGCTTTCGATCCAATTCTTCCCAGAGTGGCTCATCAACAGCTTTCATTACTTCTATCTCTTTCAAGCTAATGTCAACCGCTTCATTGTAGGTCAAATGCAACAAATCTGCATGTTTTGTTTTAAATTCTTCAATGCTCAGCCATGTTTCCTTATCATCTTCGCTAATGTGACCACCAATGGCAGATGTTACCTCAATTGCCATGATATAAAGAGCTCGCTTATCAACCGTTAGAATATCTTTATGAGTCGTGATGATTCGTAGATAGTTTCCTTTTTCTCGTCCATCACTTTCATAGGAATCTACAAAATTTAAATTTATATCTTCATACTTAAAAGTCGCCCAAGGATCGTTGCCTACTCTAAAATCAGCCATTCCCCAACGCTCATCATTTGAAGAAAATTTATCCAAACTAACACTAAAATAGAAGTCATCATCACGTGCATAAGAAAACTCAACCTGCACTCCCTTACGTTCCTTGAACCACATTTTCCAAGGATATTCCATACAGGCTTGATAGATGTTAGTTTCGTAGTTACCTTTAAGATATAGTTTCACTCGTCGTCCTCGTCATCCAACTCCACTTCTCCATGGATTCGGATGTATTCTTCATTTCTGCGGTCATCTTCTGCCCAAACCGGGTCTCTCACATCATCCATAAATGGAATTTCCTCCAGACTCAGCTTATTAGCCTGTTCATAACTCATCGAAAGAGTATTTTCATGCCGGTTTTTAAATTGCTCCACACTTAACCAGCTCTCTTTATCATCTTCGCTAATCTGACCATCAATAGCAGTAGCGATTTCAATGGCCATAATATAGAAAGCACGTTTATCAACGGTGAGGAGTTCAAGGTGCTTAGTAGCGATTCTTAAACATTCACCTTTCTCACAAAAGTCCGACATCATAGCATCTTCGTAGTCTAGCTATATATATTCACATTTATGGGATAAAAAATCATATTTTATCCCTTCCTTAATCTGAACATTACTCCATCTATTATCATGCATCCATTTATTTAATTGTAAATGTATAGAAAGTTTCTCAATTGGTAGTTCTAGATACCCAGCATACGACAAATCTGGCTCTATTCCATCTTTTTCCTCAAACCACATCCTCTTCGCTAGTTCTAAATAATCAAACGGAATTTCTTTGGTGTAATCGCCTTTAATATATAATCTCACTCGTCGTCCTCATCGTCATAAACACGTTCACCATGGATTTTGATGTACTCTTCACGCTTCCTATCCAATTCTTCCCAGATGGGATCATCAATAGCGTCAATCGTCTGAATTTCTTCCAAACTCATCTCATTTGCTTCATCAAAAGTTAGAGATAAGATATCTTGGTGCTTTTCCTTGAACTCCTCGATTCTTAGCCATGTTTTCTTATCATCTTCACTAATTTTCCCATCAATCGCAGTCGCAATTTCGAGTGCCATAATATACATAGCTCGTTTATCAACTGTTAATACATCTAGATAATTCGAAGCGATTCTTAGATATTTTCCCTTTTCTCTACCATCGCTTTCATAACTTCCTTCATAATCCAAATCAATATTTTCATATATTTGGGAATTGATTGCACTGCCACCTTTAACCTTGGCATCTTTCCAACGAGAACCACATGCTCCCCACTTATCTAACCGCAAAGATAGATAGAAGTCATCTTGTAGCATCTCATCATCCCCGACATGTGAGAAACTTATTTCTTGACCATTTCTTTCTTTAAACCACATTTTCCATGCGAGTTCTCTGTACCCAAATGGCACTTTTTTAGTATAGTCTCCTTTGATATATAGTCTCATAAATCTGAGATATCACCTCCATGTGCTAGTATATATTCTTTTCGACGATTGGCTTCTTCCTCCCAAAGAGGGTCGTCTACCACATCCATCGTTTGAATTTCAGTCAAACTTAGTTCATTTGCTTCTTCAAAAGTTAGAGATAGAATATCCTCATGTTTTCTTTTAAACTCCTCGATTGTCAACCAGCTAGCCTTATTATCCTCGCTAATTTGCCCATCAATCACCTTTGCAATCTCAAGCGCCATAATGTACATAGCTCGTTTATCAACTGTCAAAACTTCTAGATGGGTGGTTAAAATACGGAGATAGTCTCCCTTTTCATTATAATCCGTAGCAAATGCATCTTCAAAATTAATTTCAATACATTCGTCAAGATGTGAAAAGAGTCTTCGTACTCCTTCCTTTAGGGGGACACTAGACCATCTCTTATCCGCAGTGCCTTTCCTCAAGGATAAATTTGAGAAAAAATCTTCTTGTAATGCATCATTGTTCCCAGCATTTGAGTATGAAATTTGCTCATCTTCTGGAAACCACATTTTTCCAGCAAGCTCTAAATAACCATAAGGTATCTTTTTTGTATAATCACCTTTGATATAAATTCTCAATCTTCTTCCTCATCGTCATAAAAACGTTCACCATGGATTTTGATGTACTCTTCATGAAGTCGCTCTTCTTCATCCCACAAAGGATCTTCTACAGGTTTCAAACTTTTCAGTTCCTCCACACTGATATCAGTTGCTTGATCGTAACTTAATGATAAGACATCATTGTGCAACTCCTTAAAAGTCTCTACATCCATCCAGGTTTGCTTGTCATCCTCGCTAATTTTTCCATCAATTGCACCAGCCACCTCGATTGCCATGATATACATAGCACGTTTATCAACCGTTAAAATATCCGTATGTGTCGTGGCAATCCTAAGATACTCTCCACGCTCTCTCCATTCAGTAATAAAAGTTTTCTCAAATTCTAATGTGATTGTTTCATCTGAAAACGAATTCCAAGGATCATTCTTGTCATATGGTATATAATTCCACCGTCCATCCTTAAATCTCCATTTATCGAACTTCACTCCAAAATAAAAATCATCTTGTAACATCTCATCATCACCGACGTTTGAATATGTAATTGGGTGACCGTGCCATTCCTTAAACCACATTTTCCAGAGCAACTCTCTTGTCGTAAAGGCTATTTTTTTCTTAAAATCGCTTTTGATATATAATCTCATTCGTCGTCTTCTCTATTCTTTTTATTCCCATTCATCATATCATAATTTGAAGAAAAATACTCTTTCTTCCATGAAAAAACATACTAAATTATCTGTAATTTATTAATAGTTAGAGACAAGTCTTTCAAAAGAATTGTAACCTCCATTCAAAAAGCCCTCAGCTGTAACTGAGAGCTTATTTGATTAGCGATAGCTGAGAGCACGTTTGATGGTCTTCCACGGTCCGAGGTCATCGGTCTGGAGGATTAAGCTCGCATAGATACGGGCAATAAGCACTGTTCCCACGATGGTAAAGAGGACCGCAATTCCCAAAGAAGCCCAAGATTCAAGACCAGTCGCATAGCCATTGATGGTACGGAAAGGCATAAAGAAGGTTGAGATGAAAGGAATGTACGAACCGATCTTCAATAAGAAGACGTCACCAGCACTTCCCAAGGTGGTTACCCCAAGGAAGCTAAAGATAACTAACATCATCAGTGGCGAAATCGCTTTTCCTGAATCTTCTGGTCGTGCAACTGTGGAACCTAAGAAGGCAGAGAGCACCACATACATAAAGATCCCAAGGATAATAAAGAAGACGGTATTAAGCGAGATCGCTTCTGCTAGGTGTTGGGTAATTGGAGAGTTTGGAGCAAGAATATCCTTGACAACTGGGATATCTGCTCTAAAGATCCAAACAGCTACTAGCCCAACGACATAGACAAAAATATGGGTAAAAATCACTCCGAAGAGTCCGAGCATGCGTGCGAAGAAATAGTCGGTTGCTTTGATACTAGAGAAGACCACTTCCATGATCTTAGTTCCTTTTTCACTGGCCACTTCTTGGGCTGTGATACTAGAGTAAAAGATCAAAATCATATAAAGCAACATTCCCAGACCACCTGCAACCATGGTTTGCACCATTTTCAAGCCTTCTTTTTTCTCATCAATTTTTTCTTTCAGAGAAACCTGTTGAGACAAGGCTGTCAGTTGCTCTTTGCTTAGATTAGCACGCGCTAGATTGATTCCTTGTTGGACTTGGCTTAATTTCGCAGCGACAAGGGTTTTCAATTCTGTTTTCATGGCTTGGTCGCCCACATAAGTAGCTTCTAGCTGACCATCTTTTTCATCAACTGTCAAGTAAGCAGCAGCTTTCTCATCCTTGATGGCTTTTTTAGCATCAGCTTCATCTTTGTAGTCTAAGGTCAAGTTATCGGTTCCTTTGAGGCTTTCTTTGACAGCTGCCACTTCTGTCACCAAGGCCACCTGATTCTTAGCGTCTGTAGAAGAATCCGTCAAATAACCGATTCCGACGCCCAATCCTAAAAAGAGGAAGGGACCGAAGACCATGAAGAGGAAACTCCATGATTTCACTTGTCTGATATAGGTTTCTTTCATTACGACAAACATCTGTTTCATACTTCTACTCCTGATTCAAGTTTAAAGATCTCATCAATAGTTGGGGCTTGGTGGTCAAAGGTTGCTAGGTAGCGACCCTTGGTCAAGCGGTCAAATAATTCTGGACCAGCTGACGCATCATCCAAGATCAACTTCCAAGTACCTTGCTTGGTCATGCTGACCTTGGTCACGTGTGGCAGAGCTTCTAGCTCTTCTTTGCTAAAGTCGTTAGAAACAAAGAGACGAGTCTTGCCATAGCTATTACGGACCTCTTGGACTGGCCCTGAAAGGACAACCGAACCATCACGGATCATTAGGATATCATCACACAACTCTTCGACATTGGTCATGACGTGGTCAGAAAAGATAATGGTTGCCCCACGCTCTTTTTCTTCAAAAATGACCTGCTTGAGCACTTCTGTATTGACCGGATCCAAGCCGCTAAAGGGTTCATCTAAAATGATCAATTTAGGCTCATGGATCAAGGTGATGATCAATTGAACCTTCTGTTGGTTCCCTTTTGAGAGACTCTTTATTTTATCGGTCAATTTTCCTTTTACTTGGAGTTTTTCCATCCAGGTCGGTAATTTTTCCTTGACCTCAGCAGTGCTCATTCCTTTTAAGGCAGCCAAATAGCGGACCTGCTCAAAAATCGTGAGTTTTGGCATAAGACTACGTTCTTCTGGCAAATAGCCAATTTCCTTGTAGGTTTCTTGGGTGATCGCTTTGCCACCTAGGCGAATCTCGCCACTGTAGTCCAAAAAGCGCAAGATACTGTGGAAAATAGTTGTTTTCCCGGCACCATTTTTCCCAACTAAGCCAAGGATATGCCCTTGTTGAGCTGTCAGATCTACTCCGAAGAGAACCTGCTTATTCCCAAAGCTTTTTTCTAAATTTCTAATTTCTAACATAGATGACTCCTCTACTCTTTATAATAACGTTTGGTAATCTTGTATTGTGAGACCAAGATATAGACATAAATCAGTGATACCACTACTAATGCTAACAAGATATCTGTATGGAAAGCAATGCCAACTAAGAATATCGCAATTAAGGAAATCGGTAAGATATAATTGCTTAACTTAATGATAATTTCATAGTTTTCCTCGTAGCTAATCTGCTTTTCTGCTTCATCCATCATACTCATCATAAATTCACGCACTTCCTTGGCATTGGCATTGCGGGGAATCGGTTTTCCATAAATCAGATGGAAGGTCTTGCGAAAGAAGATATCCGATAGGAAAAATAGGGCAATCAAGACAAGAAAGAGATAGAGCATGGTAAAGTCTCCAAAGATAAAAGCCATGTCCCCAGCGCCAGGTCTATCTAAGTAAACCAATTGACTATAAAAAATGACGAATAAAAAGTAGGGCAAGATCATGATGCCTTTAAAAATGGTCGCTAAGCCATATAGTTTTTTCTTCTGGATGTCATAGTGATAGGCTTCATCATCGTTTTCTATTTGGAGCATTTTTTGATGGACTTTTCTCGCGCACATCAGTAAGGTTATCGTGAGTATAAATGCGACTAAGAATAAAACTGCTGAGCCCAAAAGAAGTACTTCTTTACTAAAGAAGGATTGGATTTCTAGGGGCTTTTCGGATCCAAACATTCCTGTCAAAAAACTGATAACTCCTCCTATCAAGCCGGAAACTGTAATGATCCCTACATTTCTCCAAAAACGGTAACGAGGGGTTCGTTCTTGTTGTTGCTTTTTCATTGTTATTCCTCTTCCTCCACTAGACTAAAGACATTTTCCACAGGTTCCTTGAAAATCTGGGCGATGGTGATGGCAATGATAACCGAAGGGGTGTATTCACCCCGCTCCAAGAGACTGATCGACTGGCGCGAGACTCCAGCTAGCTTGGCTAGCTCAGATTGGTTGAGACCATCACGCGCCCTCAGCTCTTTCAGTCGATTTTTTAAGATCATGGCTTTCGCCCCCTTATAGTTGAATATCTTGAATATCTTCGATACGGACTAATTTGGTTTCTCTTTGTTGTTTATTGGTCTCACGACTCAATTTGACCCAATCTTCATCGATATCCATAATTTCATATTCGGTTCCAAATCCATTTACTGTCACCTTGACCGTTTGGCCTTTTAATTCTTCTAAAAGTCTAGACATTTCTTGATTTCCTTTCACTTGTTTTTCTAATCTTTTAATACGTTTGTTCAACTTTTTTATCTTCTTTTCTGAGCTAGTATAAATGATAACCAGAAAAGGGATAAATAGAATCCATATAGCTCCCATAAGAATACCTCCTCTTCTTTCAACTAAAAACATTGTAACACTTCTTTTTCTTTTTGACAAGTATATTTGTCAAAAAATAAAAATATTTGTCAAAAATAAAAATATGATTGACAAGATCATTTGAGGTAAGAAATAAAAGGTCCGTATTTGCGCACCTTTTAGCGTTCCTTTTTCCATTGACAAGCTCCATGAAAAATTTTTATAATGAAAAAAATACGATCAAGGAGAACCTAGATGTCGATTCGTTTAGCTCAACCAAATGATATTCCTGCTTTACTTTGTCTCTTAGAACAGATTCTTTCCGTCCACCACCAAGTCCGTCCCGATATTTTCAAAGGAAGTGGCGGAAAATATAGTAAAGAAGAGTTAAAACAGTTAATGGCGCAAAAGCAGACACCGATTTTCGTCTACGAAAATGAAGATGGCCAGGTCCTTGGACATCTCTTCGTCACCATTAAAGAAGTCTCTGATAATCCTGTGCTTCATCCCATTAAAACCCTCTTCATCGAAGACTTGTGTGTCGATCAAGCAGCGCGTGGGCAAAAGATCGGCGATCAACTCTATCAATTCGCTGTCAGCTATGCCAAGAAAATCGGTTGCTACAACCTAACTCTTAATGTCTGGAATGACAATGAAGGAGCCCTTCGCTTCTATCAAAGACAGGGCATGAAACCTCAAGAAACGGTCATGGAAACCATCATGTAAAATGAATTTTAAAAACCGTTGATGAGTCATCAACGGTTTTTTCTATACACATTTTAACGTACTTCTGCGTCTACTTTTTCTTCGAGAGAAGCTTGGATTTTTTCCATGTAGCGTGCGACTTCTTCGTCCGTCAAGCTATCTTCTGGATTTTGGAAGGTCAAACTGTAGGCCATAGACTTCATGCCAAGTCCTAGTTTTTCACCTGAGAAGACGTCAAAGAGTTTGATATCTGTTAAGCGTTTCACGCCAGCAGCTTGAATCGCATCAACCACTTCTTGGTGAGTCACTTCTGCTTTGAGGAGAAGGGCGATATCACGGCTCACAGCTGGGAATTTAGTGATTTCCACAAAGGCTGCGGCTGGTTGAAGAGCTGCTTCAATAGCAGATAAGTTCAATTCTGCCACATAGGTTTCTGGGATATCATAAGCCTTAGCTGTTACAGGGTGGACTTGCCCCAAGACCCCAATCACTTGGTCACCAAGTGAGATTAGGGCTGTACGCCCTGGATGGAGACTCTTGATTTCAGATGTTGCTGTATAAGTCACATCAAGACCCAAGCGAGCAAAGAGGGCTTCCAAAATTCCCTTAGCATAGAAGAAGTCAACTGGAACAGCTGCAGTTTGGAAGTCTTTTTCAGCGACTAAGCCAGTTAAAGCAAAGGCAAAGCTGTTGATTTCGTTTGGCAATTCTTCTTTTGGATTGCCTGTCTGTTCAAAGACTTTTCCGATCTCGTAGAGGGCCAAATCTTTGTTCTTACGAGCGACGTTATAAGCTACGGTATCTAAGATCCCTGAGATCATATTTTGACGGAGGACTGAACGCTCCACAGTCATTGGCCACATGAGCTCTGTTAAGTTGCTTGGTGCAGTCGTAAATTCGACGGCTTTTTCAGGAGTTGTCAAGGCGTAGGTGATGATTTCAGTCAAGCCTGCTCCTTCTGCAATAGTCCGAACTTGGCGACGCAATTTTTGTGTCGCTGTCAATTCACCTGCTGTCCCGTCATCTTTTGGAAGGGTTGCTGGTAATTTGTCATAACCATAAATCCGAGCAATTTCTTCAAAGAGGTCCGCTTCGATGGTGATGTCCCAACGGCGACGTGGAACGCTGACAGTAAAGGCTTCAGCGTTTCCAGAAAGACCAAATCCAAGGCGACGGAAGACATCTTCGACATCCGCGTAGGAAAGCTCTGTCCCAAGGACACGGTTAACGTCTGCAAGGGTAGAAGAAACTTCCACATCAGAAGTATCGAGCTGGCCTGCTGAAACGATTCCATTACGAACAGTTGCACCTGCAAGCTCTGCAATCATGCTCGCTGCCGCATCAAGAGCTTCATTGACGGTTGCCACGTTGATGCCTTTTTCAAAGCGAGAAGAAGATTCTGAACGAAGGTTGAGGCGACCACTGGTCTTACGGATCGATTTGCCATTGAAGACAGCTGCTTCAAGGACAACACGAGTAGATTTTTCAGAGATTTCTGTAGCCTCTCCACCCATGACACCTGCAAGGGCTACTGGTTTATCCGCAACCGTAATCACGAGGTCACTTGTTTCCAACTCACGTTCTTCCCCATCCAAGGTTACCAATTTTTCACCAGCACGCGCTTCACGCACACGGATATCAGTTCCTTCAAAGGTATCCAAGTCAAAGGCATGCATAGGTTGACCAAAGTAAAGCAGAATATAGTTGGTTACATCGACCACGTTATTGATGGGACGGATGCCTTCGTTCATGAGGAGGTTTTGCAACCATTGTGGACTTGGTGCGATGGTTACATCGTCTAAGATACGGGCTGCATAGTAAGGTGCCTTATCAGTGTCAATGCTGACAGAAAGAGCATCTGCTACAGCTTGGTCCGTTTCAGTCAACGTAAAGTCTTTGAAATTGACTGCCTTGTCATAGATCGCTGCTACTTCGTGCGCCACCCCACGCATAGAAAGAGCGTCTGCACGGTTTGGAGTGATGGAAAGTTCGATGATTTCATCATCCAAGTCGAGGTAAGAGAAGACTTCTTCTCCTGGAACAGCATTTTCTGGCAAGATTTGGATGCCATCTGCAAATTCTTTTGGTACAACGGAGTCAGAAATTCCCAATTCACCAAGGGAACAGATCATTCCGAGAGATTCCAAACCACGGATTTTCCCTTTTTTAATCTTGTAGTTGTCCGCAATGCGAGCACCTGGAAGAGCCACCATGACCTTGATGCCTGCTCGAACATTTGGTGCTCCACAGACGATTTGACGGGCTTCTTCTTCACCCACATTGACTTGGCAGACATGCAAGTGTGTTTCTGGCACATCTTCACAAGACAAGACTTCTCCAACGACAATTTTTGAGAGACCAGCAGCAGGTGATGCCACACCTTCTACCTCGATCCCTGTGGTTGACATTTTTTCAGCCAACTCTTCTGATGGCACATCCACGTCCACCAATTGTTTTAACCATTTATATGATACTAACATAATTCTGATCGTAAGATCCCACCGGGTGAGACCTTTTCAATTCCTTTCTCTC
Organism: Streptococcus parasanguinis; assembly: GCA_018365265.1. GTDB lineage: Bacteria > Bacillota > Bacilli > Lactobacillales > Streptococcaceae > Streptococcus > Streptococcus parasanguinis_G. Next base: position 11,319 of record JAGZKI010000053.1, read on the forward strand.
AATTTGGACCCACAATTAAGTTTGCGGATTCTCCTTCAAATGCTTGCGCAGCAACCAGTCTGTATCTACAGTTTCACCTGTGATAAAGTGGTGCTCGCTAAACCGTTTAAATCCGAATTGTTTGTAAAAGTTTTGGGCCTTAAAATTTCGTTCCCAGACACCCAGCCAGGCCCAGTCAAATCCACGTTTTTGAGCTTCTTTTAAGGCAAAGCTAAACATTTCCTTGCCATAGCCCTTGCCATGATGTTCTTTTTTGACATAGATGCGCTGGATTTCAAAAGCATTGTCCATCTCTACTGGCTCTGTTTGTGCCTTACCCCAGTTAAACTTGAGAAAACCACAAATTTCCTGATTGTGATCTAGGACAAAATAGGTCTCTGATTCCGGGTCTGCCAAATCCTTTTGGATTTGCTCTAGCGATAAAACCGTCTGGTAGTAATCTTCCATATCGGCATCAGAGATGTAGGGACCAAAGGTATCCCCGTAGGTTTCCACCTCTAATTCCCTTAAAATTTGAAATTCATTCGGCTTAACTTTTACTAACATAATTATTTAAATTGTTCTGAAAAACGGATATCCCCTTGATAGAAGCCACGGATATCATTGATTCCGTAACGAAGCATAGCCACACGCTCTTGACCAAGTCCAAAGGCAAATCCTGAATAGACTGTTGGGTCAATACCACTCATCTCAAGGACGCGTGGGTGAACCATACCGGCTCCCATGATTTCAATCCAACCTGTTTTCTTACATACGTTACATCCAGCTCCACCACATTTGAAGCAAGAAACGTCCACCTCAACCGATGGCTCGGTAAATGGGAAGTAAGAAGGACGCAGACGGATTTGACGTTCTGCACCAAACATCTTTTGCACGATCAATTGAAGCGTTCCTTGAAGGTCTGCCATTGAGATGTTCTTCCCAACGACCAAGCCTTCGATCTGATGGAATTGATGGCTGTGGGTCGCATCATCTGTATCCCGACGGAAAACACGCCCTGGAGAGATCATCTTCAATGGTCCCTTGCTAAAGTCATGCGCATCCATTGCCCGCGCCTGTACTGGTGAGGTATGGGTCCGAAGCAAGATTTCTTCTGTGATATAGAAGGTATCCTGCATATCCCGCGCAGGGTGATCTTTCGGCAGATTCATTCGTTCAAAGTTGTAGTAGTCTTGCTCCACTTCAAAACCGTCCACGACTTGGTAGCCCATCCCGATAAAGATATCTTCGATTTCTTCACTGGTTTGGGTCAAGATATGACGGTAACCACTAGCAACCGGACGACCGGGAAGGGTCACATCGATGCTTTCGCTAGCTAGTTTCGCTTGGACTTTCTTTTCTTCCAAGAGTTTGGTTGTTTCTTCAAAGGCAGCCGTCAACACATCGCGGGCTTCATTGACGTGTTTCCCGATAACCGGACGCATCTCAGCAGAGACATCTTTCATCCCTTTGAGGATCTCAGTAAGGGAACCTTTTTTCCCAAGGACAGAGACCCGTAGTTCTTGCAATTCTTTTTCATTTTCAGCAGAGATCTGCTTCAAAGCTGCCAGCGTTTCTTCGCGAAGCGCTTTTAATTGTTCTTCAATCGTTGACATATTTCCTCCATCATGGTCCCTCTACAGACATAGAAAAAACCACGCGCCAACACCCACATTCGGAGCGTTGACACGCGGTACCATCCGTTTTTTATCCGTAAACCAGACCTTAATTTCTAAATCCTTTACGCAAGTGAATTCACTCAGCTTTCATGCAAAGAGCTTTCAGTCACGGCTCTTCTCCCTGTCGCACTTCCCTTGAGATACTAGTCTTGCAGATTTCTATTCAATTACTACATAGTTTATCAGATTTTTAGTTAAAAAACAAGTTAGATGAGACCAATTCACTAGAAAAAGGAACTAGACGCAGTGCATTATCTATTTGCCTTGTCTATTTCATCTGCTTGCCTTTCCAATAGAAGAGTGGCTGCTTGGTTAAAACCATCACACCAGTTATACCATTTTGCTTCATACTCATCTCGAGGCAAGATACGATGTTTTAAATCCAAAACAGAGGTTATCTTTCTTTCCTCGCAAGCTTTCGCATAGAGAGCATACAACTCATCACCACCATCTCTATCAAACTCAGCAGTAATCGTATCCCGACCTGCCAATAAAGCCTGATAAGCCCTATGATGCCCGTCTGTAATCAAGAAGCGATTTCCAAATGCAAGAACACTAATCGGATCCACATTGATGATTTCTGCCGACTGATCAAGCATCTGGATAGCTTGTAACTTCTTTTCTGATAAATATAGTTGGGTCGGATGAAGATCTGTTATCTTGACTTCCATATCTTTCTCCTCTACTATGAGTAACATAGTTGGTCATGAGCACTGTAGATATTTTTAAAGGTCACGATTTAAAGACCTGCCAAAGCCAAATTCCCCTGCCATTCTTGTGATTCGTTTCCTTTTTATTTAATGACTTGTCCAGCATCTTTCAAGACAGATTCTGGAATAGTAATTCCCAATTCATCTGCGACTTTTTTATTGATGACAGATTTTCCTTGGCTAAAGACTTCAACAGGTGTATCCGCAGGTTTTTGACCTTTCAAGATCTTCGCAGCCATTTTACCAGTTGCTACTCCAAGATCATGTTGGTCGACAACGACTGAACCAAGACCACCAGCTTCTACCATAGCTGTCGCACTTGGAAAGATTGGTTTTTTAGCTGTTTTGTTGGCTTCGACAACTGTTGAGAAGGCTGAAGCGATGGTATTGTCGATTGGAACCCAGATGGCATCGACTTTGCCTGACATTACAGACACGGTAGAAGCAATTTCATTTGTAGAAGGAACAGAATAAGGAACAACCTTGTAGCCTGCTTTTTCAGCTAATTTTGTAAATTCTTCTACTTGAGATTTGGAATTATCTTCACTGGTTGAGTACAGGATCCCGATTGTTTTCACGTTTGGAGTCAACTCTTTGATCAATTTCAACTGTTGCTCAGTTGGATTGTGGTCAGATACCCCAGTGATATTGCCACCTGGTTTTTTCAAATCTTTGACCAAGTTTGCGCCGACCGGATCAGTGACAGCTCCCATAACGATGGGTTTGTCTTTGGTTGCACTAGCCAAACCTTGAGCAGATGGAGTTGCAATTCCAATCAAGACTTGGTTATCCTTGTCTACCAATTGTTTACTCATGGTTGCAACTTTGTTTTGGTCGCCTTCTGCATTGAGGAAATCAATGTCCACTTTGTTTTTGTCATAACCTTCTTCAGCTAAACCATCTTGAATCCCTTTGTAAATCAAATCAAGCGAAGGGTGGCTGACCAACTGCAAGACCCCAACTTTAGCCTTTTCATTGCTGCTTGCTGCCTTGTTATCTTTGCCTGCTGTAGCTGAATAGATCGCTGTCCCAATGACTGCTGCTGCAATCAAACCAATAATTCCCATTAAACGTTTATTTTTCATTTTTAATACCTCTTCTATTTTTCATTTTCTTCTTTTTTTCCATCATCTAAAGACTGCGACGCCATCGTTTCTTCATTTCTTTTCTCCCTTCTCATCTAAAACAAAAAACACGCCCACACATAGCAAAAGCTATGTGAGGACGTGTCATCGCGGTGCCACCTCACTTATGGGAAAAAGATAGTCCCCCCCATATCTCTGTCTTGTCTAGCAACAAGTTGCACGATAAGGTGTGCCAACCGAATTTTTATTGTTTCAAATTCATCTCATCATTAGTCCAATTTCATAAACTGCCGCTACCCACTCTCAGCAACCGTAGGCTCTCTTGAAACTTTCATTTACTACTTTTCTAATTTCTTACATTTTAAAGTTTTCTTTCAAAAATGTCAATACTTTTTCTGCATTTTTTTGAAAACGTTCGCATTTTCTATTGAACAGCCTCTTGCTTCTTTCTGGGATTTCCGCTCTATTTTTGATATAATTTACTAGAATAAAACGCTAGAATGATGAGGAATCCCATGTCTTTTGATGGATTTTTTTTACACCATATGGTGCAAGAATTGAAGGCTGAACTCTTGAGCGGTCGCATTCAAAAAATTAACCAACCTTTCGAGCAAGAATTGGTGCTCCAAATCCGAGGCAATCGGAAAAACCAAAAGCTCTTGCTCTCTGCCCATTCTGTCTTTGGACGGATTCAACGGACCCAGACCAACTTTGAAAATCCTGCCTTTCCTAATACCTTTATTATGGTCATGCGCAAATATCTTCAGGGCGCTGTCATCGAAGGGATTGAGCAAATGGAAAACGACCGGATTCTCGAAATCCGTGTCTCCAATAAAAACGAAATTGGAGATGCTATTTCTGTCAGCCTCATGATCGAAATCATGGGCAAGCACAGTAATATTATTCTCCTGGACCGCACCAGCAATAAAATTATCGAAGCCATTAAACATGTCGGCTTCTCACAAAATAGCTACCGGACCATTCTCCCTGGATCAACCTATGTAGCTCCTCCGAAAACCAACTCGGTCAATCCTTTTACAATTGGAGATGAAGCTCTTTTTGCCCTTCTTCACAAGGAAGAATTAAGCCCAAAGAACCTTCAAAAATGTTTCCAAGGTTTGGGGCGAGATACAGCTCAAGAATTGGCCAAGCGACTTGAGACGGATGAAAAATTAAAGACCTTCCGTGCCTTTTTCCAAGCTTCAACTGAGCCTCGCCTAACGACCAAATCCTTCTCGGCTATCCCCTTTGAGGATGCGACCAGTCAAACCTTTGAAACACTTTCTGATCTGCTGGATGACTATTATCGAGACAAGGCTGAGCGCGATCGGGTGCAACAACAGGCCAGTGAATTAATCCGCAAGGTTGAAAACGATCTTGAAAAGAACCGGAAAAAATTAGCCAAGCAAGAAGCGGAGTTAGCGGCGACCGACAATGCGGAAGAATTCCGCCAAAAAGGAGAATTGCTGACAACCTTCCTCCATCAGGTACCAAACGACCAAGACCAGGTTGTTTTGGATAATTACTATACCAACGAGCCCATTACCATCCAACTCAACAAAGCCCTGACCCCCAATCAAAATGCCCAACGCTACTTCAAACGCTACCAGAAGTTAAAAGAAGCCGTCAAACATTTGACCATCCTCATTCAAGAAACCAAGGAAACCATTTCTTATCTTGAAACGGTTGAAACAGCCCTTTCTCAAGCGAGCCTGGCTGAGGTGGCAGAAATTCGAGAAGAGCTAATCCAGACCGGCTTTATCAAACGGCGCAACCGTGAAAAAATTCATAAACGGAAAAAACCAGAAAAATACCTGGCGAGTGATGGAAAAACCATCATTTTAGTGGGTCGCAATAATCTGCAAAACGATGAACTGACCTTTAAAATTGCTAAAAAAGATGAACTCTGGTTCCATGCCAAGGATATCCCGGGAAGCCACGTCGTCATTACAGGAAATCTAAATCCATCGGATGAAGTGAAAACCGATGCTGCAGAGTTGGCGGCCTACTATTCCAAGGCCCGTCTCTCAAACCTGGTCCAAGTAGATATGATCGAAGCCAAGAAACTCAATAAACCAACTGGTGGAAAACCAGGTTTTGTCACCTACACTGGCCAAAAGACTCTGCGGGTCACTCCCGAAGAAGAAAAAATCAAAGCCATGAAACTAACAGACTGATTTCAAAAATAAAAGAGAGTGGGACAGAAATCGGTAATTCGTTAGAATTCGATTTCGTCGTCCCACCTCCGCACAGTTGAGTAGGGCTGTAAAAGCTGATGAAATCAGC
>JAGZKI010000054.1 GCA_018365265.1 Streptococcus parasanguinis
GATCCGTTTTTGGAGTTAATAAGTAAGAGGGCTTAATGATGTACACACCGCAAAATGAAAGCGAACTTAAAAAGGACGTGGATTTTGATATAAATCATCGTGTTGCTGATTTTGAGGCGATTCGCTTACGTCTAGATAATCCGGCGTATGAAAAAGCTTTTATGCAAGCGCTCGAAGATAAATATCAAAAACCGCCACAAATCGAAGCGCGCTCTTCCTTTTTTGAAGAAATCAGAACGATTTCTAAAAATAGTATGGAGTTTATTAAACGTTATTTTGAAAGATTGGATGCCGCTATTTTAAGCAAGGATAAAGGGCTAAGTGTTGCACCTGCGGTTTATCAGTCGATTGCAGATAAACAAACCCTGCGCAATGAAATAGATTCTTGGGTGAAAAATAGTAGTCAAAACCCCGCCTATCGTGAGCAATTTACACTTGCACAGAAAGATTTAGCTTTGTATCGCAAAGGTGATATATCTACCGATGAAATGCGCCGTAAATCACAAAATAGCCTTTATCACACCGCTTTTGAAGATAATTTGCGCCTACAGGCTTACAGCAACCCGCAATTCAGTTTACAACAAGCCGAAGTTCACATTGCCAAATTCAGTATTGAATCATTGCGTGACCGTTCAAAAGAACAGGTCATCAATCCTGCCGAAAAGACCGTTAATTCACCTGAAAAATACGGTAATGCCAAAGAAGATTTAATCCGTTGGGATAACCAGAAAATTACCCCGTTAGAGTTGGGCAAAAAATTACAATCACCGGAATACAAGACAGCGTTTGAAAATGCGTTGCATGAACAATACAAGCCTGGTCTTGAAGGTAATTTCGGACATAGCTTTAACGGCTCGGATAAAGAAAAGTCTGCGCAATTTGTGGCTATGCGAATTGCTGGAATAGAAAGCGCTATCCGTGTCGCTGAAAAATATAAAGAAATACGCGCTAATATGGGCAAAGGCGTAAATAAAGAGCTGGAAAAAGCCCAAACAAGAGATTTTGAACGTTAAGGAGAAAAGTTATGGCTGGAGTTAATAAAGTCATTATCGTTGGTCGTTTAGGCAATGAGCCGGAAATGCGCGCCATGCCGAACGGAGAAGCTGTCGCGAATATTAGTATTGCGACCAGTGAAAGCTGGACGGATAAAAATACCGGCGAACGCCGGGAAGTAACCGAATGGCACCGTGTCGTATTTTATCGCCGTCAAGCGGAAGTGTGCGGTGAATACCTGCATAAAGGCTCACAAGTGTACATTGAAGGGCGTTTAAAAACGCGTAAATGGCAAGACCAAAGCGGGCAAGACCGTTATACCACTGAAATTCAAGGTGATGTATTGCAAATGTTAGGTGATCCGAAATCAACACAGGCACCGGCACAAGCCCAGGCTAAACCGGTAACGTCACCACAACCGCAAGCGGGAACTCCAGCAGATAATTTTGATGATGATATTCCGTTCTGAATTGAGTAAAAGATTATGTCAATGACAGCTCTACAAATGATTGCTATATGCGCCCCGCTCGTTCATCCGGATACTGCGTTATCTGTGATGAAAGAAGAAAGCAAATTAAATCAATTTGCGATAGGCGTAGTAGATGGCTGGGTAAAACAACCCACTGACTTTAATAGTGCGGTATTAACCGCACAACAACTTGAAAAGGAGGGGAAAAACTATTCTGTCGGACTTATGCAAATCAACAAACATAACTTTTCACGCTATGGAGTAACACTTGAGCAAATGTTTGACCCTTGTAATAACTTGCAGGTGGCGCAACAAATTTTGCAAGACTGTTATCAACGTAGCGGCAGTGTCAATGACGCGTTGAGTTGCTATTACTCCGGAAATTTCTTACGTGGATACAAAAGAGATTTTCGAGGAACCAGTTATGTCGAAAGAGTGCATGCACAACTCTTTGAACCGACCCCGGAAAAAAGTTTTGCGATTCCCTCTTTGAAAAATGAACCTTTACCTGTTGCTGCTGTTGCCGAAGTAGCAAAAGTAACCACAACTAAAAAGGAGAAAAAACCACAACAAGCCAGGAAAAACCGTCATCAAGTCAGATTATATAAAAATCTTCCTCCGGTAACACCGCCGGCAGAAGATAAGAAACTTGCTTCTATCAACTAATTATTAACCAATAAAGGACGTTAAAGATGTTTAATAAACTTTCTCATAAACTGCATTACACACTTATTCCAGCGCTTTTCATGATGGCAACCAACCCCGCTTTTGCCGGTGGTTTACAAAAAACAAAACAATATTTAAGTCAATTCTCAACTGAAATTCATGGTTTTGCGGGTATTGTCTTTTTATTAGCTGGTTTATTTGCAGGTTATCAAATGATGTGGAGAGGGCAACCTTTCGAAAGTATAGCAAAAGTGATTTATGGTGCGATTACATTAATTGTTGTTCCTGAAATTGCACTGTGGTTATTCCCTTAAAGAAGGTAAAACATGCAAGCCGATTCAGAAAATACAATCAGTGGTGAACCGCTTTTTAAAGGCATGATAACACAAGCCACGATCGGCGGTATCCCCATTCCAATAATATTTGCCATTGCTTTTCTTAGTGGTCTGGCATATTTCATCAGCGGGAAATTATATGCCGTATTACCGGCTATTCCGCTACTTATTGGCACAAGATTACTGTATGAAACAGATAGGGATTTTTTAACATTGAATATGCTCAATTTTAAGACAAATAGCGGGTTAGGTAAGATCGTGCGTTTTTTTGGCAGTAAAACGTTTACGGCACAAAAATACAATCGAACCGCTTTTTCTGAAAATCGAATCGAAACATTAGGTATTAAACTGGGTGAACAAAAGGATTATTCCAAATTCATTCCTTATTCTTCTCATATTGCACCGAATGTCGTGATTACCCGTAACGGTGATTTAGTCGCCACCTGGTGTTGTAAAGGGGTGACGTTTGAAACCGCAGAAAATTATGAGCTCAATCTTAGTAAAGAAAAGTTGAATACCTTAATCCAATCTTTTTCTAAAAAAGGGGTTAGTTTTTATCAGCATAATATTCGCCATAAAGTCAATGAAACCTTGGATGGTCATTTTTCTTCCGAGTTTACGCAGGAAGTAAATGATAAATACTATGCCGGTTTTAATAATGGAACATTACAACGTAACATACTATACGTTACGTTGGTTTATACCCCTTATTCAAAACTGGAAAAAATATCTCGTAAAACAACCAAGTTAAAGGATAAAAAACAGGAGCTTGCTTATCAGTTAGAGACTATGCAAGAAATGTGTTCCCGCTTGGATAAAGCACTGGAAGATTTTCGCGGTGAAGCGTTAACAACCTTTAGTAAAGGCGGTGCGCTTTATTCTGAACAATTATCGTTTTACAACTATCTGATTACAAATCGTTGGCAACCTGTACGCGTTACCTCCACGTCGTTTTATCACTTACTGGGGAATACCGATTTACATTTTGGCAAAGAAACTGGGCAAATTACTTTTAATGGTGAAAGCCGTTTCTTCCGCTGTCTTGAAATTAAAGATTATACGGAAGAAACCTGTGAGGGTTTTTTTGACGCATTAATGTATATCAATGCCGATTATGTCATTACACAATCTTTTCAGTCCATGCCAAGCAATGTTGCAAAAGAGAAGTTAGACAGACAGCAAAAACGCTTAAATTCCTCAAACGAGGCTGCCATTTCGCAAGTTGATAATTTAACTGTTGCATTGGATGATTTAGCAAGTGGTCGTTTATCCTTTGGTTATTATCATTTTGGCATGATGGTGTACGGTGATTCTATAAAAGATGTTACTGATAAAACCAATGAAATTATTGCGGTATTAAGTAGTTTAGGTTTGATTATTACATTGGCAAATACGGCGTTAAGCGCGTCTTATTTCGGTCAATTCCCGGCAAATTTTGCCTACCGTCCACGCCTGGCAATGTTAAGTTCAAGAAATTATGCGTCGCTAACTTCTTTACATAATTTTGCCTCCGGTAAACGCAACGGGAACCCTTGGGGAGACGCGGTAACGTTACTGAAAACGCCAAACGGTCAACCGTACTATTTTAACTTTCACCAAAGCGCACCCGGTGTTGATGACAGAGGCGAAAAACGGTTGGGGAATACCGCAGTATTCGGGCAAGCGGGTTCCGGTAAAACTATGTTGATGACGTTTCTCATGACACAACTGGATAAATTCAGACATACCTCTACTTTTTTACCGACCTCGGTAAAACGTGAATTGACAATGGTATATCTGGATAAAGATTACGGTGCGGAAGCCTGTATTCGTGCCATGGGCGGAAAATACATGCTGATCCGTAAAGGTGTGCCGACCGGTTTTAATCCGTTTATGTGTGAAAACACGCCGGAAAATCTGTCTTTCCTTTCCACGTTGATGAAAATGTTAGTTACGCGTAACGGCAGAACGTTGTCATCACTCGATGAAGAAGAATTATTCAAGGCGGTTAAATCGGTGATGGAATTTGATATGGAATACCGCAGTTATCCGATTTCACGCGTGATTGAACATTTGCCGGAAGGCTCAACTAAAGCCGAAAAAGAAAACTCCCTTGCCCGTCGTTTGAAAAACTGGGCGCAAGGTGGGGAATTCGGTTGGGTATTTGATAATCCTGCCGATACGTTAGATTTTACCGGGCATGCCGTATTTGGCATTGATGGTACGGAGTTTTTAGATGACCAGGATACTTGTAGTCCGCTTTCTTTCTACTTATTACACCGTATCGGAAAATTATTAGATGGTCGTCGTTTGATCATTTTTATGGATGAATTCTGGAAATGGTTAAAAGATGAAGCGTTTTCCGACTTTGCCTATAACAAATTAAAAGTTATTCGGAAAGAAGATGGAATTGTCATACCGATGACCCAAAGTATGGATGAAGTGTTGAAAAGCCCAATTTCTCGCGCGGTAGTTGAGCAATGTGAAACAACCATTTGTTTACCTAACCCGATTGCACGCAAAGTGGATTATGTGGATGGTTTCGGAATCAGTGAAAAACAATTTGAAATTATCCGTGAATTACAACCGGATTCCCGTACTTTCTTAGTGCGTAAAGGGCTAGAAACAGCCTTAGCTAAGTTAGATTTAAGCGGTTTAGGGCGTGAAAACTTAAAAATTCTGTCAACCAGTAAGGATAACGCAGAAATCCTACATCAAATTATCGAAGAAGTCGGCGAAGCCGCTAATGACTGGATTCCGATTTATAAACAACGTTGTGTATAAGGAGAACGTGATGAAAATGTTTAAAAAACTCAGTTTAGTTGCTGTTTTATCTATGCCGGTATTGGTGCAAGCCGGAATTCCGGTTGTTGATCCCGCAGCTGCCGGTCAACGTCAAATGAGCATGCTTCAAACCGTGCAACAATGGGCAAAAGAGGCTAAACAGTGGACGGATACAGTTTCGCATTATAAAAATGAGCTGAAAGCGTATGCCGACCAATTAGCCTCACAAACCGGCATTCGTGATGTGCAGGCTTTCATCGGTGAAGCTCATAGTTTGTATGGTGAAATAAATGGCTTAAAATCGGAGTTTACCCCGGTAATCGATTTAGTTTCCGGTGGGAAAAACGCATTAAGCGCGAATGCCAAAAGCCTGTTTGAAAAATACAACCTTTTCGACCGTTGTAAGAATTTACGTCAAGGTGAAATTACTTCCTGTGAAGCAAATATTGTTTCTACGGTGGAAAGCATGAGTTTCTTAGATTCGTTTGAAAGTAACGTCAATAGTAAATTGAAAACCATTGATAAGCTCGCTAAACGGATGGCGAAATCTCAAGATGTGAAGGAAAGTCAGGACTTAAAAAATGCAATGGATGTGCAGTTGGCCGCATTGCAATCACAAAAAGTCCAGTTGGATTTATTCAACGCACGGCAAACGGAATACCGTCGCTTAATGAATGAGCAACAAAAACAACTCGCCTCCCAGCGTCGTCTAAATGGCAAAGGTGGTAGTTATTAATTAATAAAACGGAGTATTCTCATGAAAAAACTACTTATGATGGTTACATTAACTTTTTTAGTATCTGCCTGTTCTGAAGAAGTCAAAAGCATAGACTACTATAAAGAACATACGACAGAACGTTTAAAAATGTTAGAAGAATGTGAGAAAAAAGCCGAACCGCTGATGGCAAATTCTAATTGCCGAAACGCAAATAAAGCTCAAGCAAGTATTCGTCGCTCGAATATTCGCGGAGGAAATTATTAGGTTAATAAAAAATGAGATTTTTTGAGACTATAGATTCATTCATAACAGACTTACTGGCTTCGGTCAGTCAGTCTATGAGTTCGGGTTTTGCTAACTCTCTTTATAGTATAGTTGGTGCTAGTTTATTGCTCTATTATACCCTTAAAGGTTTTGCAATATTTGCAGGCAAAATGGAAGCGCCAGCAAAAGAACTCTTATATGATTTTGCCAGTAAAATGATCATCATTTCTATAATGATGAATTATGGTGGCTATTTAGATGGCGCATTAGCAATAATTGATGATCTCAAAACCAATTTAACCGGTTTTACCGGAAACGGTATAGCCGGTTTAATGGATGACCAGTTAGATCTAGGTACAGATATTGCTAGCCAACTTTTTGACTTGGATAAATCTGAATACGTCCCAGCAGAAGGATTAGTAGCCTCTGGCTTAGCTTGGATTGGTATTGCCTTTTCTTTGTTTGTACCATTTTTTATATTTATTTTTACAACTATCACATTAAAACTATTAACCGTTACTGCGCCAATTTTTGTTTTCTGTGTGCTATATAATTTCTTACGTAACATGTTTAATAACTGGCTCCAACTTATTTTTGCCAATATTCTTACTGTCGTGTTTATCGGTATTTCACTTCGTATGGGAATGTCATTCTTTGGTAAAAATATCACTTCATTACTATTACAAGCTAGTGAACTTAACTTAATAAGGGTCGGATTTGAAATTTTAGGATTTGGTATTCTTATGGCGTTCATATCCTACCTATCATTAACTTACGCCTCCCAGTTAGCTTCAGTATCTGTAGAAGGTGCTGCTTATTCTGCCGGGTTACGAGGAATAGGCGGAATCTTTAGCAGTGTTAAAAATGCCGTACAAAATACCGCCCGCTTTGGCATGGGTGCAAGCGGTGCCGGATACAGTCGCGCACCGACCGCTTATAAGGTCGGTAGTGCAATACATCGAACGGCGCGGGCAGTCGCCAATTCAGTAAGGAATCGCGCCGGCAAGTCTTAATTTTTCCATTATTTTTCATTATGCAATTTACTTTGTAGAGGTTTTTACACTTAAAAGAGAGGTTTTTATGCAAAAAATACACAAATTATGCTTATTTTTTGTACTTTTTAATCTGGTCGGTTGTTCGTCAAGTTGGCCGGATGATTTAAAAGGTACATCCTTTGAACCTGTTAATAAAACAATGCAACCGCAAGGAGAACATAAAAAATGACCAATATCGAACAAGACATTCTTGACCAAAATCGGGATTTAGAAGCCAAAAACCAGGAGAATATCGAAAAATCAGAAGCCCGCGCCTGGAAAGTGGCCAGAATATCCTGGCTGATTAGCCTCGTTCTCGGTGCGGTCATTGTCAGTATTTTACCGTTGCGCGAAGTTGTCCCGTTTCTGATTCGTGATAACGGTACGGGTATTCCTGACGTCATTACTCGTTTGGATGTGGAAACGTTGACCACAGATGACGCCATGGATAAACATTTCATCAGTCAATATATCAAAACACGTGAAGGCTATTATTTCAACACCTTGCAACAAGAATATGAACTTACGCAAATGATGAGTAGTGATGAAGTTGCGAAGGATTATCGTAGCATTTATGAAGGTAAGAATGCACGTGACCAAAAATTAGGTAGTAGTAACACCGTTAAACCAGAAATCATTTCTATTGTGTTATCTAAAAAAGAAGTTGGTACGGATGGCCAAGCAAGCAATATTGCAACTGCCCGCGTTCGTTTAATTCAACGTAATTTGTCAACTGGAGAAGAAACGGCAAAAAATATTGTAGTTTCTTTAACTTATGAATATTTACCAGTGAAAAATATGGTTGAAGGGTTCCGCATGGATAACCCGTTAGGATTTATTGTGACACATTACCGGGTAGATAATGAGGCTTAATATGCGCAAATTACTTTGTTTATTGCTTATCGTGTTCGGCACGGAAACTTACGCGGCTAGCACACCGATAAAATCAAAATATGATGACCGAATTCAATCACAAGTTTATAACGCGCTAGATGTGACAAAAGTCTATGCGAAAGATGGATATTCTTCTGTGATCGTTTTTGCTGAAGATGAACGTATTTCATACAAACATACTGGTTTTCAGGACGGTTGGGATATTACTGATAATGCAAATTTTGTGTTGATTAAGCCTTTGGCGGTCAAACAGCAAAGCAGTGAAGGTGAAAGCTATTTTGAACCGACCCCAGGGCAATGGAATACCAACTTATTCATCAACACTAATAAACGGACTTATTCTTTTGATTTGATTCTTGTCCCGGAAAATTCGACTTCCTCTTACCAGGTCAATTTCTCCTATCCGACGGAAAAAGAAAAGCAACAAGTCGCGCAACGTCAAAAAGATAAACGTGATCGTGAACAGCAAGCCATTGAAAAATCCTTGCAAAGTACCAAAACACCGAAAAATTGGGATTACGTAATGAAAGTTAAGGCTGGTAGCGAAACCATTACACCGAACTATGCGTACGATGATGGCATATTTACTTATCTTGGCTTTGCCCCGAATAAAACCTTTCCTGCAGCCTTCTTGTTAGAAGGATCCACGGAAAGTCTGTTAAATACCAATGTTAAACAAGACGGTAATTATCAGGTATTAGTCATCCAAAAAACAGCAGAAAAATTGGTGTTACGTAGCGGTGAAAAAGTGGTCGGCATTTACAATCAAAGTTACGGAAAAACACCGGTAACTTATAACACGACCATTTCACCAAATGTGGCAAGAGACGAACGATAGGAGGCAGAGATGAACGATAACAAAACCATTCAGCCGAAGGATGACAAAACGGAAACTGATTATCAACCGGAAGTCAGCAAAATTGCCAAACGCGGTAAAAACCAAAATTTATTTATTTTTCTGATTATTGCACTGCTTGCCGTGGCGTTTTTGGGTTATTCCTTTTTGAATAAAAAGGATACGCAACCGGCACAGGCTAAGGAAAAAGAAGAATTCGGTACGACAGTGCGTTCAAAAACATTTACGGCACCACCGGCAGAAATCCCGGCGATTTTAAATCCGGAGCCACAACCAATTTCTACCGCAACCGCTCCAGTAGAAAATCATAGTACGACAGAGGCGTTAGATATGCCATCCGCCCCCCGTTTAATCAAAGGATTGTCTCCGGGTACTATCGATGGCGAAACATTACAAGCCGTTTCAGATGTTCAGAATACAGATACAACTGACACGGTAACTAACCAACCACCGGAACCGGCAAAAGGCGATATGTTTGAAGATAACGTCAGCACGTTTAAAGCGGGTAAAGCTCATAAACTCCCGGTTAATGCTAATTTATTGTTGGCAAAAGGCACGTTTATACAATGTTCCTTACGCACAAAACTTGTTTCCACCGTAGCCGGCAATCTAGGCTGCGTTGTGGCAAACGATGTATATAGTGCAAACGGTACGGTATTACTGATTGAAAAAGGCTCTACCGTGTTTGGTGAATTCCGTAACGGTCAGATCCAACAAGGCGAAGAACGTTTATTTGTGGTTTGGAGTGAAATCCGTACACCGAAAAATATCATCATCAACATTAATTCCGGTGCAACGGACGAATTAGGCGGAACCGGTATTCCGGGCTATGTAGATAATCATTTTTGGGAACGTTTCGGTAATGCCATCATGTTAAGCATGATCACCGATTCAACCAGTGCATTATCTACTCAATTAGCCAAACGGGGTACATTTAATCCAACTGATACGGTGCAAGCCGGCTCGGAAATTGCACAAAGTATCCTGGAAAAAACCATTAATATTCCCCCTACGCTTTATAAGAACCAAGGGGATTTAGTGGGGATTTTTGTTGCACGAGATATTGATTTTGGCGATGTGTACGAATTGAAACAGAAATAGGAGGTATAAACCATGGTCATAAATTCTTCCGGAGATGTCTCAATTTCACTCCATGCCAACAAATTATTTGGTGAATTGCTTGAAGATGAAGCTATTACAGAGATTGCGATTAATCGCCCCCGTGAAATTTTCTTTGAAAAAAATGGTGTATGGTATTACCAGGAAGCAGCTCATATCACTTATGATCTCTGTGATTCTTTTGCACGTGCATTAGCAAAATATCGGTCTGATTATATTGGTGATATGAAACCGATTCTTTCTGCGGTACTACCGAACGGCGAACGAACACAGGTTATCACTCCTCCTGCATGCGAACGGGAAACCATCAGTATTACGGTGCGAAAACCCAATAAGTCTTTTTTTGACCTAGACTATTACATCAATAACGGCTTTTTTAGCCGTGTCATCAAGACGGAAAATCGTTTATCAGAAGATGACCAACAATTATTGGAAATTTATCATAAAGGCGATTATGCGGAATTTCTTAAACAAGCGGTTATCTGCGGGAAGAATATTGTGATTGCCGGGGAAACCGGCTCCGGGAAAACCACTTTAATGAAAGCCCTGGTCGATTATATTCCGTTGCATGAACGCCTAGGCACCATCGAAGATACTCCGGAATTATTCTTACGCCAACATAAGAATTATTTCCACTTATTCTATCCAAGTGAAGCGAAAAACGGCGATTTAATCACAGCAGCCTCTTTACTGAAATCCTGCTTACGGATGAAGCCCGATCGTATTCTGCTTGCGGAATTACGCGGAGGGGAAACCTATGATTTTATCAATGTTGTTTCTTCCGGGCATAACGGCTCGATTACCTCTTGTCACGCCGGTTCGGTTGCTGAAACTTGGGAACGGCTTATCTTAATGACCTTGCAAAACGACCAGGGACGCACCCTCTCTTATGATGTGATCCGTCGTTTATTGCAACAAACCATAGATATTATCGTGCATGTTACAAATAGCCACGAATACGGCAGACATATGACGGAAATCTATTTTGATCCGCAAGCCAAACTGAACTCTCTCAAGGTGGATTAACTATGAAAAAAGCCAATATTGCATTATTCCTGTTTGTCACTTTGATCCCGACGTATTTTCTAAGTGGGCTTTTACTTCTACTGGCAAATAAAATTCGTCTAATCGAAGCATTTAAGCGCTACTACCCTACTCTAACGCTAGATGCCATTTGGGGTAATTATCCGAAAATATGGCAATCTCTCCTTATTAGTTTTGTAGTGAGCTTACTAATCATGCTGAAGTTATTCTATCAACCTAAAAAATCCCTTTATGGTAACGCTGAATTTGCCACAAAATCAGAAGTACAAAAAATGGGTTTATTGGAAGAAAAAAACGGGATTATCGTCGGCAAACTTGGTAATAAACTGCTTCGCTTTATCGGTGCGCAATTTGTTTCACTGGCAGCGCCGACACGGGGAGGTAAAGGCGTAGGGATTGTTATTCCAAACTTACTGGCATGGGAACAATCTGTGGTTGTGAAAGACATTAAAAACGAATGCTATCGTATCACCAGTAAATATCGACAAAAAATATTAGGGCAAAAAGTCTATCGCTTTGCCCCGTTTGACCGTAATACGCACCGATTTAATCCATTGGATTGTATTGATATGCGCGACCGAGCACGCGCCGAACTCGATTTAAAAAATCAGGCAATGGGCTTATATCCGCTTACCGGCGACCCGGATAAAGACTTTTGGCAGCACCAGGCACAAAATCTTTTTGTGGCAACCACTTTTTTACTGTGGGATATGCGTCAAAAAAGCCTTACCGATATGACACTGACCTACGCCAATCTATTACGCTTACATGCCGGTTTTGATGAAACGCAAGAAGACGGTTCGATAGAACATATCGATTTTGCGCAACACGCGCGTTTATGCGTTCAATCCGGCATTGCTCACCCAACAACTGCCGATAAACTTAATATTTATTTAATGGCGTGCGAATCCGGTAAAACAAAAAGTAGTATCGATTCAACCTTTATTAGCCCATTAACCATTTTTCAAAATGAAATTGTTGAACACGCTACCTCTGCCAGTGATTTTGATTTACGCGCTTTACGCCGGGAAAAAATCACGATTTATTTCCACATTTCGGCAAATGATTTAATCCTGGCTCCGCAAGTCGCTAATCTGTTTATGAGCATGGTTATTGCTAACAATATTGACGAACTACCGGAAACCAACCCAACATTAAAATATCAGTTATTACTACTAATGGATGAGTTTACTGCCGTCGGTATGTTGAGCATTATCAATAAATCGGTAGGGTTTATCGCCGGTTATGGTTTACGTTTATTGATTATTTACCAATCACAAGGGCAGCTCCGCGCCGATAAACCGAATGGTTACGGCAAAGATGGTGCTAAAGCTATCCTGGATAATATTGCCTGTAAAATTCTGTATGCTCCCGACAACCAGGAGGACGCAGAAGAATATTCTAAA
Source organism: Streptococcus parasanguinis (assembly GCA_018365265.1). Taxonomy (GTDB): domain Bacteria; phylum Bacillota; class Bacilli; order Lactobacillales; family Streptococcaceae; genus Streptococcus; species Streptococcus parasanguinis_G. Next base: position 12,562 of record JAGZKI010000054.1, read on the forward strand.
GTGTTAGGTAATCGCACTGTAGATAAATTAAGTCACAGTCGAGGTAAAACATCCAGTCACAGTATCACCGACCATGGGCGACCGTTGCTTTTACCGCAGGAGTTTAGATTAATCGGTGAATTTAAAGAGGTGGTGATGTTAAATAACAGCAAACCGATTCTATGTAATAAGGCGGTGTATTACAACGATCCTTATTTTATAGACAAACTCAAAGCGGTATCTCCACAATTACGCGCATTAGGTAAAAAGTTACCGACGAAAGAACAATTGGAAAAAGCCATGTTCAGTGGCGAGCTGTCAGCCCAATTAATTTAATCCACAAAAACTGTGAATAACCAGGAGGATAATATGAAAAAATTTTTAGTTATGAATACGTTAATCCCTGTTTGCTTTTTAAGCGCATGCAGCTCATCACCACCGGAACCTCCACAAATCGATGAAGACGCCCCGGCAATCTATTTAAATAATCAGGTGTACCGACAAACACCAACTGCAACAGTGCCAAAAAACGCCGGCGATCATAATGGCCAACCTTGGGTATATCAATATGTGAACTTAGATAGAAACGATTATGTGAATGAAACAGAAAAAGTTCGTTTTTTCTACTTTGCTCATCATGCAGATAGTATTGAAATCTACGGTCAGCCAGCGCGTACTGAAGCCTATAAATACTGGTTACAGGCAAATGGAGTAAGCGCCAACATCAGCACACACCCAAAAGACTTGTTAAAAAATAATGTCAATATTACTTTTAGAAGAGGAGTTAAAAATGAAAAAGCCCTTTAAAATCGCTATGATATGTCTTGCCTTATGCAGTATGAGCCAGGTAAGTCATGCTGTGGATGAATTAACCGGAGATACCAAAACCGCCTGTGAAGCTCTACTCTGCTTATCATCACCAAAAGACGCGGCGAAAACGCCGGAATGTCATCCGCCGTTAAATAAGTTCTATTCAATTCGGGCTAAAAAACCACACGAAACGTTAAAGAAACGTCGTAATTTTTTAAAATTGTGTCCAGATTCCAACGAGGACTCTATTAATCAAGCGTTATCGAGCAAATGCGCCCGTAAGCCATTTAGTCGAAGATGTATGTTTAAATAAAAAAACAAATACGTATGAAAATAAAAGCATAAATATTTATTTATGCTTTTATTGTTTTAGTGATATAGAACACTTAGTGATATTGCAAATCCCTACCCTTTCGCCAGGAACGCGGAAATATAAGCCACGTCGTCCATTTTAAGTCCAACACTTTTTCAGTGTTGGCTAAAACAATGCCATCATCATAGATAAAACTGATAACAATGACAATGATTCAACATAAAAACATATTCATGTTTAAGTATAAGTATGTTTTTATGTTAAAATATAAAAAAATAAATATTGATTTATGCTTTTATGTCTTATATACTTATTTTCGTGGTAACACAAAAAAGAAACCTCCGATAGCGGTCACTATCAGAGGTTGGCACATAACTTATATCCCAGCAAGGAGTACAAATCATGCAACTTAATCATATCATTATCTCTCTTCTTATCGCAAGCCAAACTGGCAGACCGGTACATATTCCGGCGATGAAAGGCAAAGAATTTGCCGAATTCATGTCATTGTTACGCGTTGCATTACAATCTTAATTCTTTAAGGAGACCCTTTATTATGAAAGTCATATCCGTATTAAGTCAGAAAGGCGGTAGCGGTAAAAGCACGCTTTCTATCAATATTGCCCGCAGCCTGCAACTTAAAGGTTTTGATGTCGCATTAATTGATACCGACCCACAAGCGTCCGCGCGTGAATGGAATGCGCTTGCCGGTGATGATTTCTTCCCGGTGTTTGCTTGTGATAAAGGGCTCTCCGAAAAAGAAATCCGTGCGCTTGGTCGCCAAGCGGATTTTTTAATTATTGATGGTGCGCCACGTATTGAAAAAGCCATGACCGATTCGATTAAACTTGCCGATTACATTCTGATCCCGCTGAAACCATCACAATTTGATATTTGGGCATGCAAAGATTCGATAGAGTTGGTGCAAGCACGTATGCAAATTGATGATAAGCTCAAAGCCGGGTTAGTCATCAGTCAAACGAATAAGCAGACAAATTTAGCTAAAGAAGTTATTGAATTTATCAACGAAAACTTTGAAATACCGTTATTAAAGGGTAGTACGGCGGTACGCGTCAGCTATGCAGAAGTCTTAAGTTCCGGTAATACGGTTTTTGAAAGTCAATCTAAAGAAGCGAAAGCAGAGATTAATCAAATCACAAATGAAATTTTAACTGCACTAGGAGTTCAATATGAGTAAATTAACAAAAGGCACACTAAGCAAATCCGGGCTTTCTATGGGTAGCATTGAAAAAACGGCTATGCCACAGCTCAAAGAGGAAGTAACTATTGCCGAACAACGAACTACCATCATGATTCCGGTGGATGTTTACAAAGCAGCGAAGAAATACGCGTTACTTAATGATATTAAGTTGAAAGAGTATTTTAATGACTTACTTAGTAAGGATTTAAAAGAAAAAGGCATGTTATAAATATTTATACAAAAGCATAAATATTTATAAGCATAAAAATGGAAAGGTGAACATGAATACTGTAAATGAACTAAAAAAAGTATTGGATTCGAAGCGTCCGCTTGACCCGGTTACGACAAAATCTTTACAAGATGATTTTATGTTGCGTTATAACCAAGCGTCTAATGCGATTGAAGGCAACCAGCTCACTTTAATTGAAACCCGGGTATTACTGGAAAATGGGATTACGGCCAAGGGGAAACCGTTTAAAGATCACCTGGATGTAATCAACCACAGGGAAGCCATTAATTACCTATTGGATATAGTGAAAGCGAAAGAATCACTATCCGAACGCCATATTAAAGAATTTAATGCGTTGTTACTGAAAGGCACAGAGAAAGAAATTTATGCCGGCAAATACCGCAGTGTACCGGTAATGATTCAAGGTGCGGAGCATATTCCCCCACAGCCTTATTTGTTACAAAACGCCATGGAACGATTGATTGAACAAAATCGCCTGGATAAAGAAAACCAAACGCCGGCACTTGAACGAATTGCGAAACTCCATGCGGATTTTGTTGGGATTCATCCTTTCGTTGATGGCAACGGGCGCACCGGGCGTTTAATTATGAATCTTGAACTGATGAATGCCGGTTACAGTATCGCCATTATTGAGCCGACGGATAGGGAAAACTATTACAACGCGCTAGCAAAGGCAGATAAGGGCGATTATCAAGCCATTACCCGGTTACTCAAAGATTCCGTACAACGTTCGATAGAACGTGAATTACAGGTAATCTATCCGCAGTGGCAAAAGGATTATCCTAAACTTGCCTATGAAGTTGCGAAAAAAAAGGAAATAGCCGAAAAAAAGCCTGAAATTTCCTTAAATAAGGAACAGGAGAGGACACTATGAGTTATTATCTTTGCAATTATGGGATGATTTTTTAAGTTTTGCATACATAGGAGAAGATTTATGGATCAAGAAGAAGCTATCACAGGCATTAGAAAAATCAATATAAGTTTAGCTGAAAGAGAGTTTAAAGCTAAACCTATCTATGCTTATGATGTTTTTATAAGCGAAAAAGAATATGCGGAAATGTTGGCAAATGAGAAGAAAAGTTTGCGTAATTGGGCTTTCCAAATTTGGCACTATATTTTGTATTTTACAAGACTAGCCTATAAATCAGTTAGTATTGCATTAAGCATTATTTTTGTAATGTTGTTTTTTTCATTTATAACAAATGACCCTATAAAGGCAATAGATGTAGATGAGCTAATTCTTCTAATCAGAAACCTTACCCCTTTAATGTCTATTTTTGCTTGCGTTATCTTGTTGTTATCCAATCCTAGCTTAAGATACCCTAAAAATATATTTATGATTGAGGTATTGAAGAAACTCTATGGAAAGGCTCAAGAAAACAATAATTGTTAAGTTTTGAAAAAAGGAGTATTTATGAAAGGCTATGGATATATTGTAGAAAAACGATATTCATCTAAATTCTTAGGCAACGCGAAAGAGATAAAGTATAACTAAGAGGATGTAACAACTAAACTCCTATCTAAATTTAATATCTAAAATTCCAAAAACGGATC
>JAGZKI010000055.1 GCA_018365265.1 Streptococcus parasanguinis
CTACGCTGATTTCATCAGCTTTTACAGCCCTACTCAACTGTGCGGAGGTGGGACGACGAAATCGAATTCTAACGAATTACCGATTTCTGTCCCACTCTCCTAACTTCGACCTGTTACAAGTCAACTAAGTCTCAGTCTCTTTTTTTATTTTTCAAGTCCATTCCTGCTGCTCCTAAGATCGCTCCTAGTAAAGCGAGTCCAAGTGCAGATTCCACTCCTGTTTCTGGAAGTTGCTTGTGAGAGTTTACTGCTTCTGAACGAACCTCTTTTTCCACAGCTGCTGGAATTGGCGTTGGGGTATTTACTGGTTGATTCTTCGAGACCACTTGAGGCGTTGAAGGATCTGGAACCATTTTATTTACAAGCACGTCTGACTTCACTGGTGCTTCTACTGAAGGGCTTGCTGGAGTCACAACCTCTTTGGTACCGACTTCAACAATTTCTGCAACTGGCTCTTTAGCAACTTCTGTAGCGATCACTTTTCGACTTTGATCAAGTGCCGAAACCTCTACATACTCAAGACCTTGCCCTTTAACCCCAGCCTGGATCACTCTGCGTTCTCCTTTAGCGAGATCTGGATTGGTCCGTTCCACAAGGTCAAAATCAGGTTCTTTCTCCACGATGTCAAGACTTGGTTTGTCTTCCACTAGGGCTTTGACGTCATTTTCAGCCAAGCTACCTACTTGCGTGATTGGCTTGAGCCCCGCAAGGGCTTGAGTCAGAGCAGCCACTTCTTGATCCACCTGATCTTGATGAGCACGGCTCACATTCCAATTCAAGTTATCTAAGACTTTCGCAAGTGCTGCGCGCGATTCTGGTGTGTATATGTCTAGATCTGTTGGCACCGTAGCAACTGCTTTTCTAAGAGCAGTGAAGTCCGCCTTGAAATAGTCCTTGTTATGGTTGGCAAAAGCTTCCATGAGATCAAAGACATTTTTTTCGATGTATTCTTCACTTGGGGTATCACACCAAACAGCTACCATGCTACCGACCATCGGCAAAGATGTTTCTGGATATGTTGTACTTGGGAGTTGTCTAAATGGAGTAGCAGCTGCATTGGCAATCGCTTTTTCAATATAACCACCACCCGTTTCAGGTGTTCTTCCCAAAACATAGTACCAGTCTCCGTTAGTATTAAGGAATTTATAGCCCTTATCTGCCAAATACTGTGGAGATGCGAGATTATAGCCCCACCATCCTTTAGACCAGTATGAAATCAAGACGTCCTTGTCAAAGGCAACATCATCTTCATCTCCATAATAGAAGCCATCGTTAAAGGCCATTGGCTGCAAGCCTTTTTCACGCGCCATAGCTGCAAGACTATTGGAATACTCCGCAAATTTACCATAGAGGTCATACCACTTGAGGTAGTACCAGCCTTGCGCACTGGTAGCGTCATTGGCATATTCATCTGTTCCGTAGTTAAAGATCTTAGACTTGTCTTTGAAGTAGTCCATGTACTTGCCAATCAAGGCTTTGGTAAAGTTGACTGCTGCTTCATTGGTCAAATCCATGGTTGTTTTTGAAACCGTATCAAAGCTGGCTTGTGGATTTTCAATGCCCAATTTTTCCATGGCCACCAACAAAGCATCCATGTGTCCAGGACTATTGACTGCCGCAATCAAGCCGATTCCTTTCGCAGTCGCATAAGCATGGAGTTCATCCATTTCTGCTTGGGTCAAGGCTTGACCATTTGGATCATCGTAATAGGCCTTGGTGCCTTCTAAAATGGCCTTTTTCACATCATCACTGGCATAGGTTTTGCCATTGGCTTCCACCGTCATATCATCGAGCACGAAGCGCATACCATCGTTTCCGACAAGGAGGTGCAAGTCAGAATAACCCAGCTCACTGGCCTTGTCGACGATCCGTTTCAACTGATCCAGTGAGAAGTATTTGCGGCCCGCATCGATCGAGATGACCTTCTTCATGGCGAGTTTTTCTGCTGCTTCTTTTGCAGCAACTTCTTTCGCGTAGCTTTCCGTATACACCAAAGCATCTTGAGCTGCTTTGAGATGATCGATCAAAGTTTTGGCCTCTGCTCGAGTGGTGTTTGCTCCTGCCCCTTCTAAAGCTTTTTTAGCTGCCGTAAAGGCTACTAGAGATTCCTTTGTATAGTGGTCCAAATCAGTTGGAGCTTCCGAAAGAGCTTTTTCAACGACTTCAGGATCTGCTACAAAGTAGTCCGCATTCTTGTCCGCGAAGGCATGCATGAGCTTAAAGAGAAGGTCTTTTTTGTAGGTTGCGGATGGCGTATCTGCCCAAGCAGCTACCATGCCACCGATGAAGGGTACCTTAGCTCCATCATTTTTTTGAACCACATCAATCGCTGACTTGGAAATTCCTTCGAGACCTTGATCCAGGTTGTACCAACCAGATCCAGCCTTGTCCCGTCCAAGCACATAATACCAAGCATCATTGGTATTAAGAATCTGATGACCTAGTTCAGACAAGAGTTTTGAAGATGCGACATCATAGCCGTTCCAGCCACCTGTCCAGTAGGAGACAATGATATCCTTGTCAAAAGTACCATAGGAAGTATCGCCATTGTAGTAGATTCCGTCATTAAAGGCCATTGGTTTCATCTTGTGTTTTTTCACAATAGCTGCTAGATCATTAGCATATTGGATGAATTTTTCATAGCCTTTTTCTGGATAGCCTTCACCTGGCCAATGCTTGCTGGCTTGGAGAACCTGCCAACCATGGGCATCTGTGGCATCGTTGGCATATTCATCCAAACCGATGTTAAAAATGTCTGCCTTGCCGCTGAAATAAGCCACATACTTGTCTACCAAAGCCTTAGTAAAGTCTATGGCTTTTTGGTTGTCCAAATCAACTGTCCGAGCTGATTTCTTTGTACCAAAATAATTAAAGTGAGGGTTTTCGATACCCAATTGTTCCATGGCCGTCAGAATCGCATCCATGTGACCTGGACTATTAATGGTTGGGATGACACCTACTTTCTTCGATTTGGCGTAAGCCAAAATATCATCCATTTGAGCCTGGGTCAAGGCTGTCCCGTTCGGATCATCGTAATAAGCTTTTGTCCCTTTTTCAATCGCATCCGTCACGGCTTGGCTAGAATAAGAAGTATCTCCCACTTTCAAAGACATATCATCCAACACAAAGCGCAAACCGTCATTTCCGACTAGAAGATGCAAGTCTGTATAGCCAGTTTTACTTGCTTCATCAATGATTTCCTTGATTTGGTCTGGTGAGAAGTACTTGCGACCGGCATCGATCGAAACAATCTTTTTCTTGGCTAATTTTTCTTCTTGGTCAGGATCTTTAGCAGGCGTTTCCGTCGCTGGTTGAGCTGCCACATTCGACTCTGCGACAGAGCTCGCTTCTTCGCGAATCAAACGGTCAAGATCTGATACCCGCAATTCACGATCAGGCAGTGTCGGTTGACTTTGATCGACGATTGGGGCAGGAGCCGTTGGTTTTTCTACTGTTAGCTGAGAAGCTTCCTCATTGGGGGAGAGCGTCGCCTCGCCTTCGCTTGGCTGAGTTGGAACTGTCGTTGCAGGACTTTCAGTAGTCGTCGGCGTATCGGCCGCTACAACATGAGCACCAGCAAAAAATCCTATGAGCACCGAAGCAGCTCCTACTGCATACTTTCGAATGGCATAACGTGGTTGATGTGATTTCATCAGGACCTCCTAAATTGTCTTTGTAATCGTTTTCTTAAATTTACCACGATATCTTAATAAATTCAATGAGGCTTCTCATTATTCTTTAATTAGGAGAGGAAGTTCTTGGATTCGATCCAAAATAAAACGAGCCCCTTACTCAAAAGGAAACTCGTTTTTTCTTATAAATCATCCAAGGCATCTTTGACCTTATCAAAGAACCCTTTTTTCTTTGGGTTGACCTTCAAATCACTTGCTTCCGCAAAGGCTTGAAGGGCTTCTTTTTGCTTATCATTTAATCCAGTTGGGGTGACGACATTGACAGATACATATTGATCCCCCATGGCACCACCACGTAAGCTTGGAGCCCCTTTTCCACGGAGGCGGAATTTCTTACCAGTTTGGGTTCCTTCAGGAATGACCAAATCGACATCTCCATGAACGGTTGGCACATGGACCGTATCTCCAAGAGCTGCTTGGACAAAGTTCAAGTCTAACTTGTAGTAGATGGTTGAGCCATCTCGTTCGAAGCGATCGCTCGGCTCAACATTGACAACAACATACAAGTCACCATAAGGTCCACCGTTAAAGCCAGCTTCTCCTTGACCAGCTAAGCGGATTTGTTGACCTGTTTCAACTCCTGCAGGAATCTTGACATTCACGCTATGAGCTTGTTTTTCATGACCTGTTCCACGACAAGTGCTACATGGATCTTTAATTTCTTGACCACGACCATGGCAGACATCACAGGTTACTTGACGACGCATCATTCCAAGAGGGGTTTGGGTATCGACATTGATAACCCCAGAACCGTGACAGCGTCCACAGGTCACCGGACTAGTGCCTGGCTTAGCCCCAGAACCATGACAGGTATGACAGCTAGCTTCCCGATGGTACTTGACTTCTTTTTCCGCACCAAAAATCGCTTCTTCAAACTTGAGATTAACGCGGTATTGGAGGTCATCCCCTTGACGAGGAGCATTCGGATTACGGCTTGCACCACCACCAAAGAAGCTAGAGAAGATGTCTTCAAAGCCACCAAAACCAGCACCATCAAAGCCACCAAAACCACCTGCTCCGCCACCGAAGCCACCATTGGCACCCGCAGCACCATATTGGTCATAAGCAGCCCGTTTTTGTTCGTCACTCAAAGTCTCATAAGCTTCTTGAACTTCCTTGTACTTTTCCTCAGCACCAGGCTCCTTGTTGATATCTGGGTGATATTTTTTAGATAATTTCCGATAGGCTTTCTTGATCTCATCTTGAGATGCATTCTTTGAAACGCCCAAACGGTCATATAATTCAGTATTGTTCATACAAGATACTAAGAGCGAACAGAAAGCGACTGAAATTTAGGAAACCGACAAGAAATCCTGATTTCTTAGGCGGTTTATCTAATTTCCAAGCTTTCCGCTCGGGTTCAATTCCTCGAACACTCTTTGTTCCTTTCTATTGATGTTGTGAATCAAACCACGATTTAGGTCGGGTTCAATTCCTTTCTTTCATTTTGAGTAAGAATTTATGGAACCCGTGTTCGATTGCGAACACTCTTTGTTCCTTTCTATAATTTTCATGTAATCTTTAGAGGGCATTTTCTATGCTTCGCTTTACTTGATCAAACTCTTTGTCCGATAGAGTAAATATCAAATCCTCTTCTGAGTAGTCGTTTCGTTCTTTAAAATAGTTGTCCGTATTCTCTTCCAAGCCTAAACTTAGAATCACTCTTCTTGCAAACTCTTGATGGGCAAAACCGATAGCCGTAATGATCTGTTTATCTTGCACAAGCACTTTCGGTTGGAAATTCTCACGTGGAAGAAATTCAAAATAGTCAAAGAAGTTTTGCCAAATTCCACCTGTAAATTTCGTGTCCTTCAACAGACCTGCTTTCGCTAATAAAAGAGGTGCTGAAGAAATGGCTGCAATGAGGATATCTTGCTCACCAAGGTCCCTCAAGAACGAAATCAATTTCTCATCTTGTAGGGCAGGCCCTATATTGACCATTCCTGGCAAAATCACACAAGAATACTCTTCTATATGGATTTGATCTAGTGTTTTCGTTGGTTGACAGGGCAAGCCATCCTCAGAGACCACCATCGAATGATCTGAAGCGGCATAATCAATCGTAACATCAAAAGACAGAGCTAAAGTACTCGTTAAAGCAGTTATCTCATAAAGAGAAAAATTAGGATAAATGATACAAAGTACTTTTTTCATAGGCAACATCCTCTATTTTACCGAAAAACAGAGGCTGGGTTGCAACCTCTGGATTTCTTCTTATCATTTACTAGTTAGGCTGAATTGAGTTTCGGCTAAATTGAGCACGCCCTAACCTCTGGGTGAAAAAGATAAATCTTCCTAGAAACTAAAGTTTCTGCGTCAGATTTCCTATTTTCACTGTGAGGTTTTAACGGGCTTTGCATCTTATTTTTCCGTAAACTCTCCGTCTACGACGTCATCACCTGCGTTGCCTGATGCTTGTGCGCCTTCTGCTCCTGCTTGTGCTTGTTGTGCTGCTGCAGCTTGTTCGTAGAGTTTAACAGCCAATGCTTGTGCTTTTTCGTTCAAGGCTTCAAGTTTCGCTTTCATTTCTTCAAGGTTACCTGATTCTTGAGCTTTCTTAAGATCATCAAGTCCTGCTTGAGCTGCGTCACGTTCTGCATCGAAGCCTTTACCTTCAGTTTCTTTGATGGTCTTTTCAGTCGCAAAGATAGCTTGGTCTACTTCGTTACGAAGGTCAACTTCTTCTTTACGTTTCTTATCTGCTTCAGCGTTTGCTTCTGCGTCTTTCATCATGCGATCGATTTCTTCATCTGTCAAACCTGAGTTTGATTGGATAACAATGGTTTGTTCTTTTTGAGTTCCAAGGTCTTTCGCTTTAACAGATACGATACCGTTCTTGTCGATGTCAAATGTAACTTCGATTTGTGGGATACCACGAGGTGCAGCTGGGATGTCAGTCAATTGGAAGCGTCCAAGAGTCTTGTTATCTGCTGCCATTGGGCGTTCCCCTTGAAGAACGTGGATATCAACGGCTGGTTGGTTGTCTGCTGCAGTTGAGAAGACTTGTGATTTAGATGTTGGAATCGTAGTGTTGCGGTCGATAAGTTTTGTGAAGACACCACCCATTGTTTCGATACCAAGTGACAATGGCGTTACGTCAAGAAGGACAACGTCTTTCACGTCACCAGTGATCACACCACCTTGGATCGCAGCACCCATAGCCACTACTTCGTCAGGGTTCACTGATTTGTTTGGTTCTTTACCAGTTTCAGCTTTAACAGCTTCTACAACGGCAGGGATACGAGTTGAACCACCTACAAGGATGACTTCGTCGATATCTGACAAGCTCAAACCTGCATCTGAAAGGGCTTGGCGAACTGGAGTTTTCGTACGTTCTACAAGGTCACGAGTCAAATCGTCGAATTTCGCACGAGTCAAGGTCATTTCCAAGTGAAGAGGTCCAGCAGCGCCTGCAGTGATGAATGGCAAGCTGATTTGTGTTGAAGTCACACCAGAAAGGTCTTTCTTCGCTTTTTCAGCTGCGTCTTTCAAACGTTGAAGCGCCATCTTGTCTGTTGACAAGTCGATACCATTTTCTTTCTTGAATTCTTCAACCATGTGGTCGATGATTTTTTGGTCAAAGTCGTCACCACCGAGTTTATTATCCCCTGCAGTTGCCAATACATCAAAGACACCATCACCCAATTCAAGGATAGATACGTCGAATGTACCACCACCAAGGTCGAATACCAAGATTTTTTCTTCTTTGTCAGTCTTATCCAAACCATAAGCAAGGGCTGCTGCTGTTGGTTCGTTGACGATACGTTCTACTTCAAGACCAGCGATTTTACCAGCATCTTTAGTTGCTTGACGTTGTGCATCGTTGAAGTAAGCTGGAACTGTGATAACAGCTTTCGTTACTTTTTCACCAAGATAATCTTCAGCGTAACCTTTCAAGTATTGAAGGATCATCGCTGAGATTTCTTGTGGTGTGTATTCTTTGCCGTTAGCAGAAACTTTTTCAGAAGTCCCCATCTTAGATTTGATAGAGATGACTGTATCTGGATTTGTGACTGCTTGACGTTTTGCAGCGTCACCAACGATGATTTCACCGTTTTTGAATGACACAACAGATGGAGTCGTGCGGTTTCCTTCTGGGTTTGCGATGATTTTTGATTCAGTTCCTTCAAGAACTGCCACTGCTGAGTTTGTTGTACCTAAGTCAATACCAATAATTTTAGACATATGTTTTTCTCCTTGTTGATTTTTTCTTCTTTTTTTCTTTTTGATACTCTTCTTAAGTGGCGACGCCGTCAGAGCTTGACTTCGTCAATCTCTTTGACTAAACTTTGAGCCTAAGGTCTCAAAGTTTGCGAAGATAGCGCCACGGCGAAGAGCATCGCCTTTGGTTCGCTTCGCTTCTTACTATTGGTGAAGCTGAACCATTGTTTATTTTTCTTCCATAGTTTAGTGTCGTTTCGGACAAGGTTTTTCAAGCTATCTAGCCTAGTTATACACCACTACCATTGCTGGGCGTAGGATGCGGTCATGGAGTTTGTAGCCTTTTTGGAAGACTTGTGCGATGGTGTCTGCTGGATGCTCGTCATCTGCAGGTAAGGTTTGGATGGCCATGTGGTAGTTATGGTCAAAGGCTCCATCTGCTGGAATTTCTTCAATCCCTTCTTCTTTCAGGGCGTGAATCAAGCTTTCTTGGACCATTTCCAAGCCCTTCTTCACATCATCTGTCAAGCCTTCAACGGCAAGGGCACGTTCGAGGTTGTCAAGTGATGGTAAGATCGCTTTTGCCAAATCTTGGCTACGGTATTTTTGTAATTGTTGACGTTCTTCATTGGCACGGCGTTGAATGTTTTGCATTTCTGCATGAGCACGAAGGTATTTGTTTTCAAATTCCTCGGCACGCGCTTGTGCTTCTTCTAATTCAGAAGGTTGGTTGCTTTCCTCTACAACTTCTTCAGTTGTCTCGGCAACTTCCTCTTCTTTCGCGTCTTCTTTTTTGATATCTTCTGTCAAGGCATACACCCCTTTCATTTTGTCTTAATTTACTTCATAATGGTTGCTGTTGAGGTAACGGTAGTAATCCGTTAACTTCATGACCAGCACTCGGCCGATGACATTGACCAGGCTAATCACACGCCTGTAATCCATCTCTACGGGACCGATCACATGCATGAGGGCCATCCCACGATAAGGCACTAGGAACTTGTGACTAATCACCGTCACATTTTTCAAAGCCTTCTCTTGGGATTCTGCAACCAGGATCTGGGTCATTTGGTCTTCTGGCATTCCCCCTCGTAACTCCAAGGCTACGTGTTGGGGATTATCTAAAAACTGATAGGTCTGAAGATCGGCATAACTCAAGGATGAAACCTTTCCTTCTACAAAGACCAGTTCTTGAAACAGTTGCGAGAAGACATAATCAAACAGATCCAAGACATTGTCTGTCGTCTTAAAATAGCGCTGTACTATCTGTGGAATCTCTGTCCGCAAGCGGTAGTGGATATCCAAGACTGTATTTCCAATGAAACGTTCTTGAACCAGCTGATGGAAAATTTCCAAATCACTGGTTAAGAAATTCTTTGGAATGGCAAATTGTACAGTGACAGGCTTTGATTCATCCAAGGTCAGAACCGCTAAAGCATCGTGGTTGGATAAGGGAACAATCTCAAAACCAGTCAAGCGCTGCCGCGTCGGCTCAACATCCTGAATGACTGCGGTGTAGCCCGTCATCTGGGCCAATAACTTAGCCGTAGCATCCAAGATATCGTCTAACTTAAAGGCTTCGAAATCGAAGGCTTTTACCACCTGGTAGACATCTTGCTCATCAATCAACTCTAGATCCAGCGAGTTCTGAACAAAATATTGAAAACCAGCCCGGCTGGGCATTCGACCACTCGAAGTGTGGGCTTTTTCTAGTAAACCTTGCTTTTCGAGGGCAGCCATATCATTTCGGATAGTAGCACTACTAGATTGAATGACATCTTGCAGTGCTTTTGAACCGACTGGTTCGCGGGTCTTGGTAAAGATATCGACGACAAGATTTAGAATCTCATTTTGACGTTCTGTAACCATGACCTCACCTCTCTTTCGTATTTAGCACTCTAAACACTCAAGTGCTAAACCATGATTCTATTATACACCCTCTCAAAAGAAAGTCAAGAAAAAAATCCAAAAAATTAGCACTCTTTTCCCAAGAGTGCTAAAAATCATTCTGAAGACCTAGAAAAAGAGAATCTCCCCCTATTTTCCAGCCTTTTTCAATAGTTGAATATATTCTTCCAATACTAGCTGATGTTTGGCCATATACTGGGCATTTTCTACGCCAACATAACGGAAATGCCAATTCTCAAAATTCACACCTGTGATGTTGCTCTTCCCATCTGGGTAACGAAGGACAAAGCCATATTGCGGTGCGATGGCAGCCAGCTGCAAGCCCAACTCATCACTTTGACCAGCTTCGACACTCATATCGATCGCAAGCCCCGTCTGGTGTTCACTAGCACCAGGGACCTGTACCTGGGTCTGTACCTGCTTTTCAGCTTCTTCGTGCGAAAGACCACCGGCCTCTAATTGCGCAACACGCTCATTATAGAGCTCTGTTTGTTCCGCCACGCTTCGATAACCCGATATCAAGGTTTCTTCTGGGGCAATTTTTCGAGCCGCCTCTAGAAATTGACGAGTTGGCTCTACAATCCGACTATCCACTTTGATAGCATCCACATCTGTCAATTGAGGATTCAGTTCAGACTTCACATTGTCACGATTGACCAAGATCAACTGCCAGTCTTTTGTCGAAACGGCTGGTAAATCTGATTTTTCTTTCTTTTTCTTAGAAGAAGAGGGAGTCGTTACAGCTGTTTTTTTGGCCTTCCAAAACTGAAGCCCTGAAAACAAGCTTGGCTTCGCTAAGTAAACACCAATTCCTGATCCAAGGACCACAAGAAGAAAGAAACTCAATAGGTAGGGCCACATTTTCTTACGTTTTTTTCTTGCGCGTCTATACTTATTTGTCATGGCCATCCTCTAAGAGTTTTGCTCCAACCTTACGATAGGACATATCCCCAATCTTTTCAATATGAAAGGCGCCATCCTCATAGGCCAAAACCGTTACACTTCCGTTGTCCAAGACCAATTCTTCGACAGCTTTCGGATCGATGAGATAAATCAAGGTCGTAATGGTCATGCCGTGGCTGACCACAATAGCATTGCCACCGCCAGCTGCTTCTACCTCTTTTGCAATAGCTTCAAATCCTTCTAAGATTCGGCCACTCAAGGCGCTCCAGGATTCAGCCCAACCCGTGGTATCCACTTCAACGATCCCTTCTGCCAACTCCATTAAACTCAACCGATGGAAATCATCGACCTTAAAGACACGGGGTAAAACCCCCATAAAGAGCTCGCCATCATAGGCACCGTCGAAGCTACCAAAACACCACTCACGAATGCGTTTATCATAGTGATAAGGAATCTGACCTGTCAAACCAAGCTCTTGAAGAACAATTCCCATGGTTTGAATGGTGCGTCCAGAATCACTCGAAACAGCCTCTTCAAAAGAAAGACCAGCTTCCTTGAGACCAAGACCGAGTTCTCGAATCCCACGCTCTCCTGCTTCTGTCAGCGGAGTGTCTGACCAGCCCTGTGCTCGCCCAATGGTATTAAACATGGTTTTTCCATGACGAGCAATGTATAATCTGGTTTTTGTCATTGTATTACCTCCGTATGTATCTCTTTCATTATATCATTTTTTGTAAAAAGAAAGTAGGAAAGCTCTTACAAGTTTTGAGAGAAAGAAAAGGCTATGACCAAAAGGTCAGCCTTTTACGACGGACTAGGATTCTTGCAAGCTTTCACCGACTTCACGGTAACTGCTATCTCCAAACACCTTAACCGTCAATGCGCCATCTTCATATTCTACAAGGGTAACACTACCATTTGAAAGAGGCAGATTGAGATTTGGTTTTCCTTCAATTAGGCAGACCAAGGTCTGAATGGTCCAACTATGGCTGACCACCAAGGCATTACCTCCTCCATTTTCTTCTACTTCTTTGGCAATAGCTTCAAAACCTTCTAAGATTCGGCCTTTCAAAACTTCCCAAGGTTCAGCCCAATTCGCTGTGTCCACTTGGCAGATGCCATTGGCCAAGTCTTCCAAGGTCAAGGTCTTATAATCTTCTACATCCAGCACGCGCGGCACGACACCGTGAAAGAGCTCACCACCGTAGGCTCCATCAAAGCTTCCGAAACACCACTCGCGAATCCGCTTGTCAAAGCGATAAGGAATTTTTTCTTTTAACCCCAATTGATCAAGTATAATCCCCATGGTCTGAATAGCACGACCTGAATCACTGGAATAGGCTCGGGTAAAGTCCAAGCCAGACTCACGCAAGCCGATCCCTAGAGCCTCAATGCCTTTTTCTCCTTCTGCTGTCAAGGGTGTATCGGACCAGCCTTGAGCACGGCCAATGGTATTAAACATGGTTCTCCCATGACGAATCACAAATAATCTTGTTTTAGCCATCTTGTCTCCTTTTGCAAGAAAAAAGTCTGGAGTTTCATCATCACAGACTTTTCTATTTTCTACTATTATACTAGATTTCTCTTAGTTTTTAAAGCTATGAACCGGAGCTGGAATTTGACCACCACGGGCAATGAAATCAGCTGACGAAGCCTTGTTGACCTTCATTACCGGAGCAGACCCAAGAAGTCCTCCAAGCTCTAACATATCGCCTTCCTTGCCATAAGGAATGATGCGAACCGCTGTTGTCTTTTGGTTGATTACCCCGATAGCAGCTTCATCTGCGATCATGGCCGCAATGGTCGTAGCTGGAGTATCAGCTGGGATGGCAATCATATCCAGACCGACGGAGCAGATAGCTGTCATGGCTTCCAATTTTTCCAGGTTGATATGACCCGATTGAACCGCTGCAATCATCCCTTCATCTTCTGAGACCGGAATGAAGGCCCCTGACAACCCACCGACTTGGTTACAAGCCATGATGCCACCTTTTTTCACTTGGTCATTGAGCAGAGCTAGCGCTGCTGTAGTTCCATGGGTTCCAACTACTTCAAGCCCCATGGCTTCAAGGACACGGGCAACCGAATCCCCAACAGCTGGTGTTGGTGCGAGAGACAAGTCCACAATTCCAAACTCCACACCGAGACGTTCACTAGCCATTTGACCCACTAATTGGCCGACACGTGTGATCTTGAAAGCTGTCTTCTTGACGGTTTCAGCCAATACATCAAAGCTAGCGCCTGGTACTTTTTCAATCGCCCGTTGGACGACACCAGGTCCTGAAACCCCAACGTTGATGACAACATCCGCTTCACCAACACCGTGGAAGGCACCCGCCATAAAAGGATTATCTTCTACCGCATTGGCAAAGACTACGAGCTTACCAGGCCCCATTGGATCCGCTTGGGAGGCTTCTTTAATGATGCGGCCCATGTCTCGGACTGCTGTCATATTGATCCCTGTCTTGGTCGATCCGATATTGACTGAAGAGCAGACAAAGTCCGTCTCTGCTAGGGCACGAGGAATGGAATTGATGAGGATTTCATCCCCTTTTTGGTAGCCTTTTTGAACCAGGGCTGAGAAGCCACCGATAAAGTTAATTCCGATCTCTTTAGCCGCACGATCCAACGCCTTAGCAAAGGGCACATAGTCTGTCGCATTGGTTGCTGCCCCGATAATAGAAATCGGAGTGACCGAAACCCGCTTGTTGACAATAGGAATACCAAGTTCCGCCGCAATCTCATCCCCCACAGCTACCAAATCTTTGGCCTTTGTCACAATCTTATTGTAGACTTTTTCTGCTGCCTTTTCGATATCCGGATCAATACAATCTAGAAGCGAAATCCCCATGGTGATAGTCCGAACATCGAAGTTCTGCTCCTCAATCATGGCAATGGTTTCTGTTACCTGTTTAATGTCCATAAATTCTCAACCCCTATCTTACAAATTGTGCATGGCATCAAAAATTGCTGCACTCTGGATATTGATTTTTACATGAAGAGACTGACCGAATTCTTCCAACTCTGAACGGAGCTGTGTGAAATCTTTTTTCTCATCTGACGATACAACCGCCATCATGGTAAAGTATTCATCCAATACGGTTTGAGAGATATCATCGATATTGAGTCCTAATTCTGCCACTTTCGTTGCAACACCCGCTACGATTCCTTTTTGGTCTTTACCAACGACTGTAATAATTGCTTTCATTTCACTGCTCCATTCTATCTATTTGCTTCCATTGTAGCACAATCCCCTTAAAATGGCCCTTCTCAACTGGGAACGTTCGGATATTTTAAACGTGTATAAAAAAATAAAGAGGCTGGGACAAAAGTCCTAGCCTCTTTATTGTTTTTGGATTGTCGAGCAAGACGCAGTGGTTGAGTGGGCTCTACTACGCTGATTTCATCAGCTTTTACAGCCCTACTCAACTGTGCGGAGGTGAGACGACGAAATCGATTTCTAACGAATTACCGATTTCTGTCCCACTCTCTCTATTTTGATGATTCAGTTTCATCTTTTAAGAGCTCTTTCTTCACGCGCACCGTACTCTCATACTCAGCCCCAGATAGACGGTCAAAGGGAAAGCGACGATTGAGCAAGACGATGGCAAGAGTGAGAATCAGGTACAATAAAAGCATAAAGAAGAGCAATAAAATCATAGACAGGGTTAAGAGGGAATTGTCCGTCAAATCGCTATTCAAGAGCGAAATCAAATAGAACAAACCCTGAGGAATCAGATAGAAATAGCCCACTACTAGAATCCCCCGCCAGATGGTGCGAAGCCATTTTTGCTTGTCAAAATGCAAGCGGAATTTCAATAAAGCCATTCCCAAGGTTTTGCCCCGCCACAAGGGAATCAAACCAAAATAAACAGCCAAAACCGCTACATAAGGAATCGTCTCCAAACGCTCGATTACCTCGTAAAGCAAGGATAGCATCACAAAGTCGATCAAGAAGGCAAGACCCATCCGAAAACCAGATACTCTGGTCCCTACTCGGAAAGAATGTTCGTCAATTTCGTCTCGTGTTGGCAATAACCAAACCAGGAACCAACCGAGCAAATAGCCCACTCCACCACCGGTAGTATTTTGAATAATATCATCGACATCTGCTAGGCGGTAAGGACCCGGATACAGAAAATAGAGACCTGATAACTGGGTCAGCTCCAAAAAGAGACTAAAGAGGGCTGTCAGAAGAATCGTTTTCTTAAAACCACACTTAAAATAATAGCGCAGATACATCCCAAAAGGAATCAACATCAGGACATTAAAGGCAGGAACATAAAAAGTTGGATGCTTAAGGGCTTGAATCCAAGTACCAGTCTGCGCCAGATTAAAGGGGCTCTCCTTGAAAAAATCCACCACAAAAGCAAAGGGATGGAGATTGACCATTTCCGAGTAGCTAGTATGAATCTTACTTGGATCTGGCAGAGGCAAGATCACCAAGAGATAGACCGTCATCAAGTAAAGCATAAAAGAATAGAAAATCAGCACCCGCAATTTATTGACCGAACCATATTTTCGATAATTCAAAATCATGTAGGGCAAGGTCAGCAAAAATGCCAGGAAAGGAAAGAGCTGAACAGCCGTTTTAATAGTAGAGATATACCCCATTGTGTCTCCTTTTTTTCGTTATAAAATCACCCTTTGCACAATGACAAAAGGTGATTTCTTCATTGATATAGAATATTATACGGCCTGGTAGAGGAAGAGTCAAGGAAGTACGATGAAAACCTCACTAAGTAGCCGTCTTAATGGTTAGCTTCTCCCCTTCAAGACTTTACTTCCGATAAAGACCAATAGATAACTCACAATCCCTGAAAGATGCAATAGTGTTGAGATCCATCCGGTGATTGCTGGTAAGAGCATGAGGCCAGATAGAAAAATTAAGAATAGATAAAACAGTTTTACGGTGCGTGAAAATTCTTTCCACACGTTTGGCAGGAGCATAATCCCTCCGGTTACAAAGGCGTATCCTACAGCAGAGATCCCTGTTGCCTGAATGTCCTGCTCCTGGGTTAAGAGGTGAAAAACGATGGAAGAGAGGACTGTCGCCGTCATAAAAACGATCAAGACTTGTCTTGTACTGACCCCAAAAAGTTAGACAATTAATTTATCCAAAGGATTCAGTTCTGTATTGCACAGGACTGAGTCCTTTTAGTTTTACCTTAATTCGTTTG
>JAGZKI010000056.1 GCA_018365265.1 Streptococcus parasanguinis
TGATCCATCTGGTTCATCCGCTGCTGAGAAGCCACCTGCAAAGAAGATAATGTTAGCTTTTTCGATATTGTCAACCATGGTGTCAACAGACTTGACAATCGCTTCTTCATTCAGTGTGACAAATGGTACCAAGTTGACTTTTGCACCTTCTTTTTCAAAGGCCTTAGCGGAGTCAAATTCTGAGTTGGTACCTGGGAATACTGGGATGTAAACTACTGGTGTCTCAACTGTTGCTTTAGCTTTGATCACAGCATCTGATGCCACTGCAGGTACTTCTTCCAACTCAGTTGCTTGTACAAATTCTGTTGGATAAACCTCTTCCAATTTACCTTGGAAGGCACTGTCAAGTTTGTGTCCATCAAGCGTTACACCATTGACAGTAAGTGTAAAGTCAGCTGCTGTTTGTCCAATCTTGGCAACACCTGCAATGTCTTCAGGCGATGTGAAGACGAATCCACCCAATTGAGCTGTCAAGCTAGTGTCAAGGTCAGCTAATTCGACGTTAGCACCGATATGGTTACCAAATGTTGCAAGGGCAAGAGCTTCAACCACACCACCATATTTAACAGCTGATGCAGCTGTCACTTTGTGGTTAGCTTGGATGGCTTCAAATTGAGCAAAGTTAGACTTGATAAGTTCGAAGTCAATTTCTTGTGCCAAAGCTTGACCAGGAATGTAGTAAATATTTTCACCAGCAGCTTTGAATTCTGGAGAAAGAATCTTACGGCTATCTGCAGTTGTCACCCCAAAAGCAACCAAGGTTGGTGGTACGGTTAATTCTTCAAAGGTACCAGACATCGAGTCTTTCCCACCGATAGATGGCAAACCAAGTTGAATCTGAGCTTCGATTGATCCAAGAAGAGCTGATACTGGTTGGCCAAAACGCTCTGCTTGTTTATCCATCCGCTCGAAGTATTCCTGATAAGAGAAACGAGCCTTAGACCAGTTTGCACCAGCAGCAACCAAACGAGCTGTGGCTTCGATGATCGCATAAGCAGCGCCATGATATGGAGACCATTCTGCTACATAAGGGTTGAATCCTTGCGCCATAACAGATGCAGTTGTTGTCACGCCATGTTGGACTGGCAATTTCTGTACAGAAGCTTCCGTTGGTGTGATTTGGTAGCGACCACCAAGTGGGTGATTGACTGTTGAACGACCAACTGAGCTATCAAAGATGGTTTGTAAACCTTTTTGACTGGCATGGTTCAGGTCAGCCAAGACTTCAAGAGTATCCGCTTCAAGGGTTTCAGCAGATGTTAGACGTTCTTCTGGAAGCTTGACATCCTTGTCAACCACCTTAGCATCTACAACCACACGTACACCGTTTGTATCAAGGAAACGACGTTCCAAATCAACGATGGTTTCACCATTCCAGTGCATGACAAGATTTGGTTTTTCAGTTACTGTTGCAACGACAACAGCATCAATATTTTCTTTGTTACATTCATCAACGAAAGCATCTACATCTTCTGGATGAACCACTACAGCCATCCGTTCTTGAGATTCTGAGATAGCAATTTCTGTACCGTTCAAACCTTGGTATTTCAATGGCACTTTGTCTAGATCAATTTCAAGACCATCTGCCAATTCACCGATCGCCACACAGACACCACCGGCACCAAAGTCATTTGATTTCTTGATCAGACGGGTCACTTCCCCATTACGGAAAAGACGTTGAATCTTACGTTCTTCGATGGCATTCCCTTTTTGAACCTCAGCACCAGCTGTCTCAACAGATTCAACCGTTTGAACTTTAGAAGAACCTGTCGCACCACCGACACCGTCACGTCCAGTCTTCCCACCGAGAAGAATCACGACATCACCAGCTTCAGGTTTTTCACGGACAACATTTTCCTTAGGAGCCGCACCGACAACTGCACCTAGCTCCATACGCTTAGCAACGAAACCTGGGTGGAAGTATTCACGAACATAAGTTGTTGCAAGACCAATTTGGTTACCA
Source organism: Streptococcus parasanguinis (assembly GCA_018365265.1). GTDB lineage: Bacteria > Bacillota > Bacilli > Lactobacillales > Streptococcaceae > Streptococcus > Streptococcus parasanguinis_G. The sequence goes on from JAGZKI010000056.1 coordinate 1,964, forward strand.
TATGAAGAATAACCATGAGCCGCTGTTTTAGAAATCACTTGTTGTGGCAATTTACCAGCGCGAGTTTCTGAAATTGGAGCCGTGATATCACCTGCACCTGAGATACGCATGGCTTGGTAAACGTAGGAACGACCTGACAATGGGTCACGAATGGCACCACCGATACAAGTAGCCGCTCCACCAAATGGTTCGATTTCCGTTGGGTGGTTGTGCGTTTCGTTCTTGAACATGAGAAGCCATGGTTCTTTGACACCATTAACATCTACTTCAATTTCAACTGAACAGGCATTGATTTCATCAGACACTTCCATGTCATCCAAACGACCATTAGCACGCTCATAACGGCCAAAAATAGTCGCCATATCCATCAAGGTTTGAGGTTTTTCTGTACGTCCCAACTCATCACGCATGGCAATATACTTGTCATAAGTCGCTTGCAATTGTTTTTCAAATTTAGAAGCTGAGAAGTCGATGGTTTTCAACTCAGTTTCGAAAGTCGTGTGACGACAGTGGTCAGACCAGTAAGTATCCAAAACCTTAAGTTCAGTCTCAGTTGGTACACGTCCAATAGATTTGAAGTAATCTTGAATGAAGAGAAGGTCATCCACTTCCATTGCTAATCCTTGCTCAGCCTTATACTGTGCAAAATCTTCTGCCGTATAAGTTTCAAAGAAATCCAAGCTTGGAATGGTCTTGTCAGACTCAGAGAAATCCTGTTTCGCAATACCAACAGTGATATCTTTGAAACGAGAATCCACTGGGTTCAAAAGGTAGTTTTTGACAGCTTCCAACTCATTCGCATCAATATCCTTGTTAACCAAGTACAATTGCGCTGTATTAACTGTTACATCATTTGAACTACCTAGCAAAAGCAAAGCTTCTTGTGAAGATGCCGCACGTTGGTCAAATTGACCAGGCAAACTTTCGATAGCAAAGAAAGCATACTTCTCAAGATCAGCCTGAACCGCAGCCTCGTCCAAAACAGTATCAGTCACCTGCTCAGAAAAGATGTGTTTTTCCGCACGCGCAAACAAGTCCTCTGCCAAACCAAAAACATCGTAAACCTGAACAATCCGAAGATCCTTCAAGGTTTTCAACTGAAGATTATGCTGCAATTCTTTTACTAAAGAGTCCGATTTTACACGAAAATCAGCTTTTTTCTCAACGAAAATACGTTTATCCATTTTATTTCCTTTATTTCTATTCAAACATGTTATCGAAGACGAAGGTTTTCTATTTCAAAAAGATCACTTCAAACCTTGCAATTTTTCCAATACAACTTCATAAACATCTATCAAGCTACCAAGATCACGACGGAGTGAAAAGGTCTAGTAGACCTTTTCAGCCTGAGTCCTTTTACTTGAAAGACGAAGGTTTTCCGTTTCAAAAAGATTACTTCAAGCCCTGTAATTTCTCCAACACAACCTGATATACATCCGTTAAACTGCCCAAATCTCTACGGAAGACATCCTTGTCCATATGGTGCCCTTCAGCATCCCAAAGGCGGCAATTATCTGGAGAGAATTCATCTGCCAAGATGATCTTGCCATTCTTATCAAAACCAAATTCCAATTTGAAGTCAATCAAACGAAGACCAATTTGTGCAAACCAATCTTTCAACAATTCATTGATGCGACGTGTTTCTTCCTTGATATAAGCAATTTGCTCATCATTGGCAATATCCAAAAACTTCACATGCTCATCATTGATAAATGGATCGTCCAACTCATCGTTCTTGTAGTAAAATTCAACGATTGGAGTTTTCAATTCCAAACCTTCTTCCACGCCAAAACGTTTAGAAAAGGAACCCGCAGTCACGTTACGAAGAACAACTTCCAAAGGAATAATTTTTACTTTCTTGTTGAGTTGTTCTGTGTCAGAAATACGTTCGATAAAGTGAGTAGCTACACCCGCAGCATTCAATTTTTCAAAAATAAGAGACGAAATCTGATTATTTAGCACACCTTTCCCCTTAATCGTCTCCTTACGAGCACCATTAAGCATGGTTGCCTGGTCCTTATAGACCGACTTAATCACATGTTCGTCCTCAGTAGTATAGATATCCTTAGCTTTTCCAGTATAAATCAGTTGATTGGTCATGACTTTGTTCGCCTTTCGTATTTTATCACCTTCATTTTATCACATACAAAGTGTATTTTCAATAAAATTCCGTACAATATAAGCAGAATCCGAATAAAAAGGACAGAAAAAAAGACCATCCAGAATAATCTCTGAACGATCCCTTTTTCATTAGTGACCAGCAGTTCGTTTTTCGATATAGTCGACAACATCCCCTACTGTGTTAAATTCATCAATAGCCTTGTCCGGAATCTCAATTTGGTATTCATCCTCAAGATTGATAATAAATTCCATCAATTCAACAGAGTCTGCTTGTAAATCCTTGCGTAAGTCAGATTCCAAAGATACTTGAAAATCTGGTTCCTTGCGGTCTTTGAGAAATTCCTCAATAGTAGCTAAAATTTCGTTTTGTTTACTCATACATTACCCTTCCTTCGATAATTCCTTCACTGATTTTCCAACAACATCTGTCTCTAACATAGTGCGAATCTGACGAATCGTGCTATAGACAGCTTTGGCATCACTCGAACCATGCGTTTTAACAATAGGTGCTTGAAGGCCAAACAAGACGGCTCCTCCAACATCTGAGAAATCCAAGGTTTGCTTCAATGATTTCAAACGGTCCTTGAGCAGAAAAGCTCCCAATTTCGCCTTCCAGTTTCCAGTGGCAATCACTTGTTTCAATTGCTTCAAGATTCCAAAAGCCGTTCCTTCCATCGTTTTCAGGACAGCGTTTCCCGTGAAACCATCCGCCACAACGACATCAGCAACACCATCCATCAAGTCACGCGCTTCCACGTTTCCAACAAAATGAATCGACTCATCCTCAGATAACAATTGGTAGGTTTCCTTGCGCAAAGGATCTCCCTTACTAGCTTCTGTCCCATTGTTCAATAGACCCACGCGTGGTTTTTGAATCCCACGAACATTTTCAGCATAATAGGATCCCATCACAGCATACTGATGCAAGTGCTCTGGGGTATTTTCCGCATTGGCCCCTAAGTCTAACATATCATAGCCACGACCATCAACCGTCGGAAGTGTCGACATCAAACCTGGACGTTCCACGCCCTTGATGCGGCCAACAATAAAGAAACCTGCTGCCAACAAGGCACCTGTATTCCCCGCAGATAGCATGGCATCGACCTCACCATCCTTCACATCCTTGGCAGCTAAGACCATCGAAGCCTGTTTTTTCCGACGAATGGCCCGCGTGGGCTCATCATCTGAATCGATTTTTTCTTCTGTATGCACAATCGAGACACGTTCTGTTGCGGTTAAATAGTCTTTGATTTTTACCTCATCGCCATACAAGACAATCTCAATATCATCAAAATCACGAATGGCTTGATTCACACCTTCAACCAAGGCTTGAGGTGCATTATCGCCCCCCATTGCATCTACTGCAATTTTTTTCATGTTTCACCTCCAGATGAATCTTTCATAATCGCTCCCCAATCACTCAAGGAATCGATAAACTTTTTAGCTTTTAAATGGATCCCTACATACTCCTCATACAACTGATCAATTGCCTGACGCAGAGCTGCTTTCATCTCTGCTTGTAGGGAGATCGTCTCTAACTCACTGAATCGTACTGCTTGAAACTGATCCAATAAATAGAGAACATTCGGATGCCAGTGAGCGCGTCTCTCATCCTGATCATAATGATCCGGACAAAGGACCCCACTATAGCGAAAAGAGTAATCAAAAGGAAGACCAACCCGATGACAGAAACAGCATTCATGCAGATTCAAGATAACTCCAAATCGTGATAGAATCTGAATCTCAAAAATATTGGTCAAAACCTCATAATCCAGTCCCTCTTCCATCAAAGACAAGGTCTTTTCCAAAAAAGCAAACAGGGCTGGATCCGCCTGATTATCCTGAATACTTGCATCCGCAAGCGCCAGAACATAGGTCGCATAAGAAAGGGCAAAAAGATCTGCATTGATTTTCTTATAAACCTGCACATCTTGAAAATCATCAATATAACTCAACCCATCATCATTGATTTTCAACAACATATCTGCCGTTACCAATGGTTGCAACATGGGATTCAACCGTGATTTTCCCGCATGTTTCACAAAAAACATCCGCTTCCCTGACTTCTCTGTGAAGATTTTGACCAGCTTGTCATCCTCACGAAACTCCCGATTATACAGGACAATTCCCCGGGTCTCAATTGACTCCAGCATGTTCTTCCATATACTCCTTCAAGCGTTTCATTGCTTCCTTGATAACCTCCATGCTGGCTGCATACGACAAACGCACATAGCCTTCACCATATTGACCAAAAGCAGCACCAGGAATGAAAGCAACTGCTTTTTCACGCGCAAAATCCTGTAAGAAAGCAAAGGAATCTTGATTATAAGCAACTGGGATTTTAGCAAAAATATAAAAGGCTCCATCTGGCTTAATAATCTCAAACCCAAGCGCGGACATCTGTTCGATAATATAATCCCGACGCTTCACATATTCCTTCTTCATTGGCTCCGCATCATCCCGACCTTCCGTCAAAGCTTCGATCGCAGCATACTGGTTCATGGTTCCAGCAGCCGTTACCAAATACTGATGGCTCTTGATGAGTTGGGCCGTCAATGCAGCAGGCGCAAAGATAAAGCCAAGCCGCCAACCTGTCATGGCATGAGACTTAGATAAGCCATTAATGACAATGGTCTGCTCAGGAATGAAGGAGGCCATAGAGACATGCGCTTCTCCAGTATAAGTCAGCTCTGAATAGACTTCATCACAAATCACAAAGACTTCATATTTTTTTAAGACAGCAGCCAATTCCGCCATCTGTTCGCGCGAATAAGTAACACCCGTTGGATTAGCTGGATAATTGAGAATAACAGCCTTCAATTTTTCACCCTGCTCTAGAATCGCCTTTTCCAACTTTTCAGGAGTCAAGACAAAACGATCTGCTGTCGTATCAATTTCGACAATCTCCGCCCCAACCAAATTCACAATGGGTTCATAACCAGGATAAGCTGGCGCCGGAAGAAGGACTACATCTCCAGGCTCCAAAATCGCTGTCAAGGTTGCAGATAGAGCTTCAGTCGCACCGATCGTCACCAATATCTCATCTTCAGGACGATAGTGAATACCATATTTATCCGCTACAAATTGACTCGCAGCCTCACGCAAAGCCAGCAAACCACTCATTCCTGTATAATGACTAAAGTTCGCATCAATAGCAGCCTTTCCAGCTTCTTTCACATGTTCAGGAGTTGTAAAATCCGGTTCCCCCAAAGTCAAACGCAAGACACCAGGAATGGAAGAAATTGATTGATCGAACTGACGAATCAAAGATACTTCAATCCGATTGAGATTTTTATTAAACCGTTTCGTTAAATCCATAATCCACCTCCAAAAACAATTATATTCATTATACTATAAATAGAACCCCATCGCAAAAGAACAGGTAAACAAAAAGCCCCCACTTCAGATTTTCCCACGCAGTAGGGCCAAATTTTACGAATTATATAAGTGAAAACTACTAAAGGAGAACACTTATGCCCACTCAACTCAGACACCCAGATCTATCCCCAACCATGGACTTAATTGCCAAAAAGATCTTCCACAAACAACACCTAACAGCCGATTTCATCCGAAGCGTCCTCAATATTCCCGTTGTTTCCGTTGAAATACTCGATGGCACCCAGATTCAATTAGCCGAATATGACCATCCAAATTTCTATACAGCCGTAGATGTTTGCGCCAAACTTGAAGACGGTACACAAGTGATCATTGAAGTTCAAGTCACTAAACAGCGCTCATTTTTCAATCGTATGCTTGCCTATTTAGCTAATCAAATTACTGATAACTTAAAACGTTTAAAAACCGATCAAAATAAGACCCACACCCTCTACTCCAAGATGGATCCTGTGTACTGTATCGCGATTCTTGAAAAAGAACACTTTGATGATGATCGAGCTTTTCATACCCTCTCCCTTTATGATGAGGAAACCTTGACTCCCGTCTATTCAGATTTTCACGGAAGTACTCAGCGACCACCAATGAAATTTGCATTCCTAGAACTGAACAAGTATAATAAAGATAGGATTACAGAATACCACTTACAAAAATGGTTCGAATTTTTCTCAAACAAACCCTTTGATATCGAGATGGATCCCGTGATCAAAGAAGCAGAAGAATTACTAGACCAAACCCAATGGACAGAGGAGGAAAAAAGAATGTTTGATCAAGAACGTAGAAACCGTGACCTCTACGAAGGTGCCATCGCCCAAGCCACCTACGACGGACAACAATTGGGAATTCAAAAATCTAAAACGGAGATGGCAAAAGCCATGTTAAAAGACAAACTGGATATTTCCTTCATCGCCAAATACACTGGCTTAACCCAACAAGAACTCCAACAACTTACCCAAACTACTCACATATAACAAAAAGGCCTAGCACTGCTAAGCCTTTATTTTTTATTGTTGGCCACGTGTTGCCACATATTTCAATTGATCTGCATGTTTTGCCACAAAATCCTTCATTTCTGAATCAGGAATTCGACGAAGGTAGAGGTTAGAACGAATGGTTTCATCCTCTTCACGACAAGTTGACAATACTAAATACTTATCAGATGCTTTGATCTTGATATTAGGATTCTTCGTACGAGCTGACTCATAGATATTCTTCAACTGAGTGGTGAAATCTTTATCATCTTTAAAGCTTGTACGGTAGAAAGCAGTATCCTCTGGGACAATAACCAAGCCCATTACTTCATAGTAGTATTTCCGCTCTGGTGTCTCAATCACAACATACGGATGTTGGTCCAAATACTCTTGTTTGTCATAGTAGTTAACATCGTTAAACATGCGGTGATCGCCGACCTTACTACCACGAGCATGACCAAACAACCAAGTCAAACGATCACTGAAGTCTTTCTTGTTGTCCATATCCATGAAGACTGTCCCCATGTATGGTTCATTTCCCCCATCAAACGTCTTATTCAAATAAGTTTCATTGTCAGTGGTTTGGACAACCGGTTCATCCAACTCAGTACCCGGTGCGTAGACATAAGCAATTGCCTCAGGGTTAACAGCAGTTAACTGAGCAAAACGATTTTTCAGGTAATCTTTTTCTTCTTGACTAGGTTCATATTTGGCTGCTTGCTTGGTTGAACTTGTTCCAGTTGTCTTTTTAGCCGTGCTAGATGACTTACTTCCTCCAAAAGGATTAAAGAAAATAAATCCAGCAACAAGCACAACAACTGCAACAAGAGCAGCAATTACAAGGCCTAATTTAGTTGAACTTTTTTCCCCAGCTCTTTTCATTGATTGATCTCCTCTTGATGATTTTTTCTAAAAAATAACACTGAACCCGAAGGTCCAGTGATATTTTACGAGCTAATTAATAATCAAATTATTTAACTGCGCTTGTTTTTGGAAGAGCTTTACCAGCTTGAGCTGAAGCTGCTTTACCATTTTTAGAAGCTTTAGCTGCATCTTCTGATTTTTGAGCTTCTGCTTTAGCTTCTGATTTAGTTTCTTCTTTAGATCCGTTAGTAGTACCTGGTTTGTTATCGCTACCTGGAGTATAGTTAGGGTTCAAGTAGCTATCAGTTTTTTCGATTACAAGGTATGCGTTAGTGAACATGTCACCACCTACAACGATTGAACCTTCTTGGTTAGGGTTTTGGAAGTATCCAGCAGGTGCTGCTGCTACACGGTAACGAACAACTGTTCCAGCAGGTGCTGCGATTGAAGCATCACCATTTGCATCTGTAACTGCTTGTGAAGCAACTCCGTTTACAAGGAAGTCAACTGTAACACCAGCAACAGGTGCATTCAAACGATCCTTAACGTTAATACGAGCATGTGTTCCGTTTGGTTCAACATGTTTAAGAGTTCCATCAGGGTTTACGTTATCACCAGTTGAAGTTTCTGGCTTAACTGCAGGTTTTGATGTGTCAGCTGGTGCTGTAGGACGATAGTTTTTAGCATCAAATGTCATTGGGTCATTATCTGCAAATGCTGGTGCTGCTGCAGCGAATACTGCAAGAGCTGCTACTGATGATAATAAAACTTTTTTCATTGTTTTATCTCCTTTTTTCTTTTCAAAAATTATTCGTTACTTCGTAACTATGACTAGTATACTAGGATATTCTTCCCATGTCAAGACTTTTTCTTCAATTTTTTAAAAAAAGTTTAAGGTTTTGACCTATTTGAAAGATAAAATTACGAATTCGTAACACTCTAAATAAATTTAATTTCTGTAGATATCATCAATAAAGTTTCATTTTTCTTCTATACGAATCCTATTTTACCACCCCATTTTTTGGCAATCGTTTCTTGGGCAAACTAGGATCAGCCTTTGCTTCTAGTTCTTTAGCTGCTTGAACCAGTTTTTTCCGTTTCTTTTCTTTTTTTAGATTTTCCAACCATTTTCTGATTTCCATTTGTATTTCCTCCTATACAAAAGAGGCTGGTCTCCAGCCTCCTTATTATTAACATTTTTTGGCATTTCCGATTTCAAATAGAGGGGAAAGAGGACGATTTTCGTGAATGCGAACAATAGCCTCTGCAAGAAGTTTCGCGATCGAAATTTGCTCAATCTTATCAATCAATCGATCTTCCGGTAGATAAATCGTATCCAACACCACCAACTTCTTAATGGCTGATTTTTGGATGTTGTCCATCGCTGGTCCTGATAAAACAGGGTGAGTACAGCTAGCATAAACTTCAACAGCACCTGCTTCTGCAAGGGCATCCGCGGCATGACAGATTGTACCAGCTGTATCAATCATATCATCAATCAAAATACAAGTCTTACCTTCAACACTCCCAATGATATTCATCACTTCACTCGTATTCATCTTATCGACACTTCGACGTTTATCAATAATCGCAATCGGTGTCTTCAAAAATTCAGCTAATTTCCGAGCACGAGTCACACCACCATGGTCTGGACTGACAACAACATAGTCTTTTCCAATCATCCCGCGACGTTCAAAATAGTCGGCGATCAAAGGCGCACCCATCAAGTGGTCAACAGGAATATCAAAGAAACCTTGAATCTGAGCGGCATGCAAATCAATTGTCAAGAGGCGATCCACTCCAGCAACCTCAAGCATATTGGCTACTAACTTAGAAGTGATTGGTTCACGAGCTCGAGCTTTCCGGTCTTGACGAGCATAGCCGTAATATGGCATCACCACATTAATGGATTGCGCACTAGCCCGTTTCAACGCATCTACCATAATCAAAATTTCCATTAGATTATCGTTAACCGGCGAGCTAGTGGATTGCAAAATATAAACATCTTTCCCACGGATTGATTCTTCAATATTAACCTGAATTTCTCCATCAGAAAATTGACGAACCGTTGACTTTCCAAGCGGTAGTCCCATTTCACGAGACACACGTTGAGCCAATTCTTGATTTGACGACAAAGCAAAGAGCATTAAATCAGAAAATGACATGATTTCCTCCAGTAAAATCTAAAACCATATTGTACAGTCAGCACAAATTTCTCCTGTAATCATTTTATCGCTTTTTAAGCAAATATTCAAATATTAATTTATGGAAATTACAAAATCTATCACTACCTAAATTCTATCAAAAAAGAAGCAGAACAAATGTTCTGCTTCAGTATAATTCTTAGTTTGGATAGATATAAGTAACAGTACCTTGTGCTGTTGTTGGGTTAAACCAACCACGGTAGTTACCAATACTACGGATACCATTATAGTTAGACTCAGAAACTTGGATGCTTGTTGTAGATTGAACGGCTGTAACAACTGCTACGTGTCCATATCCACCATCATTCCAACATGCAATGGCACCAACTTGTGGTTGAGATCCTGTACGGAATCCTGCTGCCGCTGCACTTGCTGCCCATTGTCCACCATTACCCCAGTAATCACCAGCCCATGGAGCCAATGTCTTCGCACCCCATGTACATTCACCAACTGGATAAGATGATGCAGATGTACTATAAGTTGGACGAGAAGTAGTTGCTACTGGTGCAGCCGCTGCTTGAGTTTGAACAGCAGGTTGAGGTGCTGCTTGAGTTTGTGCTGCCGCTGGTGTTGCAGCAGGTGTTTGAGCTGCCGCTTGAACTTGTGCTTGAAGAGTTGTATTAGCTGAAGCTTTAACAGCTGCTTGTTGTTCTTTTTGTTTTGCACGGTAAGCTGCTTCAGCTGCTGCCGCTGCTGCTGCTGCTTTTTCAGCTTCCGCTTTTTGTTGCAACAAAGCATTCTTTTCGTTTTCAGCAGTTGATTTTTCAGCAGCCAAGTTCAATTGTGCTACTTTCAACTCAGCTTCTTTTGTTGACAAAGCTTGCGCATCATCTTCTAATTGCTGTTTGTTTGCAATGACAGTATTGATAGCATCGTTGTTTTCTTTTTGTTTTTGTGCAATCTCTTCTTTATCACGTTTTTGCTCTTGCAACATTTTGTTGTTAGCATCTGCAATTTCGTTCATAGCAGAAATACGTGAGATAGCTTCTGTCAAAGATCCAGAGCTAACAATCGCATTAATATAGCTTGTTGCAGTCCCAGTTGTTTGAGCACTACGTGCTTGATTTGCAAGTGATTCTTGACGAGCAACAATATTTTTTGACAACTCATCGATCTCAGCTGACAATCGTTCAGATTCTTCATTCAAACGGTCATTTTCAGCTTGAAGATTTTCTTGTTGTTTTTTAATTTCAGATACTTGACCTTGAATTTGATCTACCTGAGCTTGTGCACTTTGTTGTTGTTGATTAATACTATTGATTTTGTTATCTTGAGCAGCAATCTTATCATCTGTTGAATCAGCTGATACACCAGCTACGACAGCACCTTGTGATAAAGCAACTGTACTCAATAAGATTGTGGCAAATAATTTTTTCTTCATTAGATAAATTTTCCCTTTCTAATAAGACACTAACTAGTATAACAAATTTTTTAAAAATTTATATTACGCTATTGTTACATTTTTATTTCGAGTTTATAAATAAATCTTTTCAAGTAAAGGCTGTAATACTATTAATAGAAGCACATTCAAAATTAAACTTGGAAAAATTTGGTAAATAATTAGTGTAATCCAGTTAAATTTTATACTGATAAAAAGAATCAAAAGAAGATTTGTTAAAATCTGAAATAATAGAATCGTTAATAAAAATGTAAAAAAACGAGTCAATCGATTGACCAAAATAATCTGATTACACCGATAAAAAATCACCTGTAGTATAGGAAATACTATGAATGCAATTCCTAGAGTGTGTAAAAAATACACATCAAAACAAAAACCAAAGAAGACTCCCCACCAAATACTAGCTATCTCAGAGAAATAGAGACTTAACAACATAAAACCATATAGAAATAAAAATGAAGTAGGTTCAAAGGAGTTTGGACAAAAACGAGAAATAAGAAAAGAGATCTGTCCGTCAACAAATAAAGATAAGAATAAGATTAAAGGGAAAAAATGGTACTTACGTATGACTTTCACACTATTCTCCAATCAATAGTACATAACGATTGACATCTAAATTAGCCTTTGGTCTCACACGAATTTCTTGCCCTAACTGATCAGATGCCTTTTGAGTAGAAGTCACTGTACCAAGAGGTAAGTCACTACTCTTATATTTTCCTAAACCACTTGTTGAAACCAGAGATCCTTTTTTAATTTCAACTGGATCTCCAATTTGCAACAACCGAAACTCACCTGTCTTCTCGTCATAACCATTTAATAAAGCAAAAATAGATTGACCTTGACTCTCAATTTTAAACATCAGGTGTTGTGAAGAAATAGTATCTTCAACTAATAATTTCACTTTACTAGAATTTTTCTCTATACTTTCTACCACACCAATGACGCCACCAGACGAAAGAACAAACATAGAATCAGAAATTCCATCTAAACTACCTTTATCAATAACAAATTCCTGATCCCAAGAACCATAATTACGGTCAATAATCTCACTAACGATTTGTTTAGAACCCGATACAGAATTTTTGATTGACATCAAATCCTTTAATTCTCTATTTTCTGATTCCAAACGGTTAAGTTTTGACTGGTCTATATCCTTTTGATAAAGACGTGATTTTAACGAACGGTTTTCATCATTTAATTCAGATAAATCCTTTAAATCCTTTGCCTTAGATTCCACAACAACAAATGGTACCGATACTGCCTTATCAACAATAGCTAATAGATCAGAAGATTTTAAAACAATCGAAGTTCTAACAGATGGAAAAAGAAATAAAATTCCTGAAACAGTTAAAACAAACACAAAACTAAAAATTTTAAAGAATCGATTCAAGAACATAGACAAAACCTTCAAAAATATAAAAAATAGTTTGAGATGATATCTCAAACTTCGAAATTATACGGAGAATGGGGGATTCGAACCCCCGCGCCAGTTACCCGACCTAACGATTTAGCAAACCGTCCTCTTCAGCCTCTTGAGTAATTCTCCAAAATGGGCACGAGTGGACTCGAACCACCGACCTCACGCTTATCAGGCGTGCGCTCTAACCACCTGAGCTACGCGCCCAAGTTAAAAACTTGGTAATGAACTAATGTTCAAAGCGGGTGACGAGAATCGAACTCGCGACAACAGCTTGGAAGGCTGTAGTTTTACCACTAAACTACACCCGCTTAATAATAAAAGAAATGGCGCGAGACGGAATCGAACCGCCGACACATGGAGCTTCAATCCATTGCTCTACCAACTGAGCTACCGAGCCAAATTGCGGGAGCAGGATTTGAA
>JAGZKI010000057.1 GCA_018365265.1 Streptococcus parasanguinis
TGTTGACTGCGATTGGGACAAGGAAGTTGATTTAGATACCAAATCAGATAATGATTCTGACTGACTCGCTGAAATTGATTCGCGGACTTGCGATTCAGATTGGCTTGCCGAAACCGAAGATTGAACTTGTGACTCAGATTGGCTTGCCGAAACCGAAGATTGAACTTGTGACTCAGATTGGCTTGCTGAAATCGAAGATTGAACCAACGATTCTGATTGGCTCGCAGAAAGCGATTCTTGAACTTGTAAGTCAGATTCGCTTGCTGAAACTGATGCTTGAACCAACGATTCTGATTGGCTTGCAGAAAGCGATTCTTGAACTTGTGAGTCAGATTGGCTTGCCGAAACTGAGTCTTGGACTTGCGATTCGAATTGACTCGCCGAAACCGATGCTTGAACCTGTGACTCAGATTGGCTTGCTGAAATCGAAGCTTGGGCTTGCAACTCAGACTGACTTACTGAAATTGATTCGCGGACTTGCGATTCAGATTGACTCGCTGAAGTCGAGACTTGGACTTGTGAATCTGATTGACTCGCAGATGTTGAAGCTTGGACTTGTGATTCGGATTGACTTGCTGAAGCCGAGGCTTGAACTTGTGATTCAGATTGGCTTGCCGAAATCGAAGATTGAACTTGTGATTCAGATTGGCTTGCCGAAGCCGAAGCTTGAATCAATGACTCGGACTGGCTTACTGATGTTGAAGCTTGAACCTGTGACTCTGACTGACTTGCCGAAACCGAAGCTTGAACTTGTGATTCAGATTGGCTTGCCGAAACTGATTCTCGGACTTGCGATTCAGATTGACTTGCTGAAACTGATGCTTGAACCAACGATTCTGATTGGCTCGCAGAAAGCGAAGCTTGAACCTGCGACCCTGACTGACTTGCCGAAATTGAAGCTTGGACTTGAGATTCGGACTGGCTGGCAGAAATTGATTCTTGAACTTGCGATTCTGATTGACTCGCTGAAATCGAAGCTTGAACTTGTAATTCAGATTGACTTGCTGAAGCCGAAGCTTTAATCAATGACTCGGACTGGCTTGCTGAAACTGATGCTTGGACTTGTGAGTCAGATTGACTTACCGAAAGTGATTCTTGGGCTTGCAACTCAGACTGGCTCGCTGAAGCCGAAGCTTGGACTTGTGACTCAGACTGGCTTGCTGAAAGCGATTCTCGAACCTGTGACTCAGACCGACTTGCTGAAAGCGATTCTCGAACCTGTGACTCAGACCGACTTGCTGAAAGCGATTCTCGAACCTGTGACTCAGACTGACTTGCCGAAACCGAAGCTTGAACCTGCGACTCTGACTGACTTGTTGAAATCGATTCTCGTACTTGCGACTCTGAATGGCTTGCCGAAACCGAAGCTTGGGCTTGTGACTCAGATTGACTTACGGAAGCTGAAGCTTGAACTTGTGAGTCAGATTGGCTTGCTGAAATCGAAGCTTGAACTTGTGATTCGGACTGGCTTGCTGAAAGCGATTCTAGGACTTGCGATTCTGACTGGCTTGCTGAAATCGAAGCTTGGACTTGTGAATCTGATTGACTCGCAGATGTTGAAGCTTGAACTTGTGATTCTGATTCGCTTGCTGAAACTGAGGCTTGAACCAACGATTCTGATTGGCTCGCAGAAATTGATTCTTGAACTTGTGAGTCAGATTGGCTTGCTGAGATCGAAGCTTGAACTTGTGAGTCAGATTGACTTACCGAAGTCGAAGATTGAACTTGTGACTCTGACTGGCTTGCTGAGATTGAAGCTTGGACCAACGACTCAGATTGACTTGCTGAAGTTGAGGCTTGAGCTTGTGATTCAGATTGGCTTGCTGAAGTCGATGATTGAACCCGTGACTCAGATTGACTTAACGAAGCCGAAGCTTGAACTTGTGAGTCTGATTGACTTACGGAAATCGAGGCTTGTATTTGTGACTCAGATTGGCTTGCTGAAATCGAGAAACTTTGCGATTGTGAGGCAGATTCTGACGGTTTCATTCTCCGATAATAATAAGTGGTACTGATTAATGGGTATGGGACTACATATTTTTTGATTGTTTGTTTGAAGTTAGAGAAGCCGTCTGCTCCGTGAGGCGTCGCATCCTCTCCTACAATCATGGTTGAATTATTACTAACAGACGGTGAGCGTGGAAGTTCCGTGAATGGTTTTGGAACTGTATATTCGATCCCTGTTTTCTCATCTGTATAAGTAACCGTCTCCTTAGTAGAGAACCATCCCGTAATATCCAACTCTAAATGTTGTTCATCTATCCGTCTTGGTGTCACATTCAGGAAGTAATCCTTGTTTTGACTTTCAACCCTACGGGTTCCACCTAAATCAGTAAGATTATCCGTACGATCCTGATTAAAGTCTTTTTCATAAACAAGTGTATAAACATTAGTCACTTGAGTATTGCCTAAATCGCCACTACTAACATCATGAATTTTAGAAGGATCTAAAACATAGTAGCGAAGTGAATAATCACCATTCTGATTCAACTGGACAACTTCACTTTTAATGAAATGCTCACGCGCATCACCTAGTAATTCAATTGTTGACTTTCCATTCTTACTATTATCAAATACCCCACTTTTCCAATTTGGAGATATATTTCTTGCTGCAACTTGTACGTAACCTGGGAATTCGCGCGGATTTGAAGCCGTATAGTGTTGGCCTTCCAACCCATAGATTTTATATTCCATTAACGCTCTTTCTCTTCCCGTTGGTTGGTACTCTGTAGTGTAGGGATCAGCATAGGGATCAACTTCTCTATAAAATGTTGATTGTTGCCCTACCATAGAGGGAATTTTGATACGAGGATACGTTAGAATTAATTTTCCTTGATTCGAAGGCTCCATGACATCATAAATACTCCGGAACAAGACAGCTTGATCCGGAATAACTTGCGTCACAATTCCAAAAGTCGCGTTATCTTCAGAAGGTATCGAATTGTAAACCCTGTTTCCAAGTGGAGCTTCACCAATCAATACTTCTTTTGGTAGTTGGATCTCTTCTCCCGTTCTACTTGGAGATACTGTTTGTGAAAAAATCTCTGCCCCATCTGATTTCCGAACAATACGGAAATAAACATCCATTCCTTTACGTTTGTCTGGGGCTATTTCACTGGTATCAATCGACATAGTCGCATAGTAACCGAGCGAGTTTCCTTGTTTATTTACAAATTCCCAAATTCCAAATGTATAGCGATGCAAGTAGGGGTTATCTGCATACATTTTAAGTTCTTCAGGTGTAAGCTTTAAAGCATCTTTATCAAGATGAGGATCTTTAAGATAACCTGGTGTATCAAGAGTGGGGTCTTCTACACTGGCACCGTTTGGATCATCTGGATTGGGTTTTATGCTTAAAATATCAGGTTCAGTATAGACTTCCTCATAAATTGGAGACAATTGAGCTGAGATAGCTGGTTTCCCATTTACATTGGAATTTCCCACAAAGCCTGCAGCTGTTAAGGTGGTCATCATCTCGTCAACCGCTTTGCCCAAACGATCGCGTTGCTCAGCATAAGCTTGCGCACTGGCATTTGTGTGGATCAAGTTATTGCTTGCAATCACTTCAGCCTGCACTTTGTTAATGACCTCTTCGACCACTGCTTGACGATCAGTGTCCGTCATTGTAGATGCGTAATCCCCTGCAATTTTTTGGAGCAATTCAGCTTCAGAGGTATTTTGTCCTAAAACAGTGGCTTCTTCTAAACTAGTCGGCTCTTCAATACCTGCTTCTGACTCTAGAGCTTGAGAAGACTCGCTAAGTGCAGTTGACAGTGCAGTTGACCCAACTTTGCTCAAGGACAAAGAAGCAGATTCACTGATTGAAGTCGACGCACTCTCAGATGTAGAAAGGCTAGTGGATTCTGAAACAGAGATGGATTTTGAAGGCTGGCTTGAAGTTTTCGCTAAGACCACACTATCCACTTCTGCCAAGGTTTCCTCTTTTGTCTCAGAAACCGTTGGTGCAAGTGATGTTGCATCCTCCGCCTTAGCAGTCGTAGCAAGCACAGCACCTCCAAAAACAGTTCCTACCGCAATCAAACCTTTTAAGAAGGCTTGGCTATTCTTTTGACTTTCTATTTGATCTTGCTGCACGTTAGCAATGATGGCCTCCTCCACTTGCCCACGTACCACACGAAAGAGACCTAGAGCTGATGTTGATGCTCGAAGCCAATTTTTTCCTGATTTAATTAATTTGAAGCGTACGACACGATCTGTTTCACGAAAGTTTCCTTTTGAACGCTTAAATTGCATGATATTCCCCTTACATTATAGTCATTATTCATTATACAGGAATACTACGCAGATTCAAGTAATTTGCTACGAAAAACTTATATATTATTGCTTTATTTTCAAATTTTTTGCAACAAATTTAAAATATTTTATTCTACTAGTAAAAAAGTGAATCTCCTATGAGATTCACTTGAAAAAATGGTATTTCCTACTAGATCAGTTACCCTTCTTTTTACGTCGGATAAGTCCAGTAATTCCAGCTAGCCCTGTAACAACCCCAAGGAGAGCTGATGTTACAGACCCTGTTTCGCCAGTATTCGGAAGCACCACAGATTGGCTGTGTTTTTGTGATCCACTTGCTGACTCGGAGGTCGACATTGATTCTGAACCAGAAGCTGATTGTGAACCGCTACCAGTTGTTGATACTGATTGTGATTGACTCACTGAAACTGAAGTACTTACTGATTCAGCAGCAGAGATTGAGTTGCTCAACAATACTGACACTGACTCAGACGTTGAAACTGATTCAGATGTTGACGCTGACTCGGACGTTGAAACTGACTCGGATGTTGACGCCGACTCAGACGTTGATACAGACTCGGATGCTGAAATCGATTCGGACGTAGATACTGATTCGGACGTAGATACTGATTCGGATGTTGAAACCGATTCAGATGTAGATACTGATTCGGATGTTGAAATCGATTCAGATGTTAACGCTGACTCGGATGTTGAGACTGACTCAGACGCTGATACCGATTCAGATGTTGACACTGATTCTGAAGTAGATACTGATTCAGAGGTTGACACCGATTCAGACGTTGATACTGACTCAGACGTTGAAATCGATTCAGACGTAGACACTGACTCAGAGGTTGAAACTGACTCGGATGTTGAAACAGATTCAGAAGTAGATACTGACTCTGATGTCGATACCGACTCAGAAGTAGACATAGATTCGGATGTTGATACTGATTCAGATGTAGACACAGATTCGGATGTTGATACTGATTCAGATGTAGACACAGATTCGGATGTTGATACTGATTCCGACGCTGATACAGACTCAGACGCTGAAACCGACTCAGAGGTCGATACTGACTCAGACGTTGAAACGGATTCTGACGTCGAAACGGATTCTGACGTCGAAACTGACTCGGACGTTGATGCTGACTCAGACGTAGAAACTGACTCAGACACTGACAATGACTCGGATGTTGATACTGATTCAGATGTAGACACAGATTCGGATGTTGATACTGACTCGAACGCAGAAACGGATTCTGATTTTGAAACAGACTCTGACGCTGAAATCGACTCAGATGTAGAGACTGATTCAGACGTTGAAACGGATTCTGACGTTGAGACTGATTCAGAGGTTGACACCGATTCAGACGTTGATACAGACTCGGATGTTGAGACTAACTCGGATATCGACACTGATTCAGACGTTGAAACTGACTCGGATGCTGAAATCGATTCGGACGTAGAGACTGACTCTGATGTCGATACCGACTCAGAAGTAGACACTGACTCGGACGTTGACACCGATTCGGATGTTGATACTGATTCAGATGTAGACACAGATTCGGATGTTGATACTGACTCGGACGCAGAAACGGATTCTGATACAGAAACAGATTCCGACGCTGATACAGACTCAGAGGTTGAAACTGACTCTGATGTTGAAACAGATTCAGAAGTAGATACTGACTCTGAGGTCGATACCGACTCAGAAGTAGACACTGACTCGGACGTTGATACTGACTCGGACGCAGAAACGGATTCTGATTTTGAAACAGACTCTGACGCTGAAATCGACTCAGATGTAGATACTGACTCTGAGGTCGATACCGACTCAGAAGTAGACACTGACTCGGACGTTGATACTGATTCAGAGGTCGATGCTGATTCAGACGTTGATACTGATTCAGAGGTTGACACCGATTCAGACGTTGATACTGACTCTGAGGTTGAGACTGACTCAGACGCTGAGACTGATTCAGAGGTTGACACTGATTCTGAAGTAGATACTGATTCGGACGTCGATGCTGATTCAGAGGTTGAGACTGATTCAGATGTAGATACCGACTCAGATGTAGACACTGACTCAGACGTTGAGATTGATTCAGAGGCCGATACTGACTCAGACGTTGATACTGATTCTGAGGTAGAAATCGATTCAGACGTAGACACTGACTCTGAGGTTGAAACGGATTCTGATGTTGAAACAGATTCGGATGTTGATACTGACTCGGACGCAGAAACGGATTCTGATGTTGAAACAGATTCCGACGCTGATACAGACTCAGACGCTGATACTGATTCTGAGATTGAAATCGATTCAGAGGTCGATACTGACTCTGATGTTGATGCTGACTCTGATGTTGACACCGATTCAGAGGTAGATACTGACTCTGATGTTGACACCGATTCAGACGTTGATACAGACTCAGACGCTGAAATCGACTCAGATGTAGATACTGACTCGGAGGTTGAAACGGATTCTGAAGTAGATACTGATTTAGAGGCTGAAACCGACTCGGATGTTGACAGCGATTCAGATGTAGAAACTGATTCAGAAGTAGACACTGACTCTGAGGCTGATACTGAGCTGCTCAACGACGCTGACAATGATTCAGAGGCTGACACTGACTCGGACGTTGATACTGATTCTGAGGTAGAAATCGATTCAGACGTTGAGACTGACTCAGATGTTGAGACTGACTCAGACGCTGATACTGATTCTGAGGTTGACGCTGACTCGGACGTTGATACTGATTCTGAGGTAGAAATCGATTCAGACGTAGACACTGATTCAGAGGCTGAAACCGACTCAGATGTAGATACTGACTCTGAGGTTGAAACGGATTCTGATACAGAAACAGATTCGGATGTTGATACTGACTCGGACGCTGATACTGATTTGGAAATTGAGACCGATTCAGACGTAGAAATAGCTTCAGAGATTGATACCGACTCAGAGGTTGAAACTGATTCGGACATTGATACAGACTCAGAAGTTGAAACAGATGCTGACTCTGATACTGATTCTGAGGTCGATGCTGACTGGCTTTCTGATACTGAGCTGCTCAACGATGCTGACAATGATTCAGAGGCTGACAATGACTCGGACGTTGAGACTGACTCTGAGGTCGATGCTGATTCTGAAGTAGAAACTGATTCTGAGGCTGACAATGACTCAGACGTAGAAACTGACTCAGACACTGACAATGACTCGGATGCTGACACTGATTCAGAAGTAGACACTGATTCAGACGTTGAAACCGACTCTGAGGTCGATGCTGACTGGCTTTCTGATACTGAGCTGCTCAACGATGCTGACAATGATTCAGAGGCTGAGACTGACTCGGACGTTGATACTGAAACACTTGTTGAAGCGGATTCTGATGCTGAAACTGAGTTTGACACCGATGCACTTGTTGAAGCAGATTCCGATGTCGAAACCGAATTCGATACAGACTGACTCACAACTTTAGATGTACTCTCTGAAACTGATGCACTCAATGAGCTTGATACAGACTCGCTCACTGACTTAGATGTGCTCACTGAAACCGATGCACTCAATGAGCTCGATACAGACTCACTCACTACCTTAGATGTACTCTCTGAAACTGATGCACTCAATGAGCTCGACACAGACTGACTCACAACCTTAGACGTGCTCGCTGAAACTGATGCACTCTGTGAGCACGATACAGACTCGCTCACAACCTCAGACGTGCTCGCTGAAACTGATGCACTCTGTGAGCTCGATACAGACTCGCTCACTACCTTAGACGTGCTCGCTGAAACCGATGCACTCAATGAGCTCGATACGGACTCGATCACAACCTTAGACGTGCTCGCTGAAACTGATGCACTCTGTGAGCTCGATACAGACTCGCTCACTGACTTAGATACGCTTGCTGAAACCGATGCACTCTGTGAGCTTGATACAGACTCGCTCACTGACTTAGATACGCTCGTTGAAACTGATGCACTCAATGAGCTCGACACGGACTCGCTCACAACCTTCGATGTACTCTCTGAAACCGATGCACTCAATGAGCTCGATACAGACTCGCTCACTGACTTAGATTCGCTTGCTGAAACTGATGCACTCTGTGAGCTCGACACGGACTCGCTCACAACCTTAGACGTGCTCGCCGAAACCGATGCACTCTGTGATCTTGATACGGACTCACTCACAACCTTAGATACGCTCGCTGAAACTGATGCACTCTGTGAGCTCGACACGGACTCGCTCACAACCTTAGACGTGCTCGCCGAAACCGATGCACTCTGTGAGTTTGATACAGACTCACTCACTGATTTAGATTCGCTTGCTGAAACTGATGCACTCAATGAGCTCGATATAGACTCGCTCACTGATTTAGATACGCTTGCTGAAACTGATGCACTCTGTGAGCTCGATACAGACTCGCTCACTGACTTAGATTCGCTTGCTGAAACCGATGCACTCAATGAGCTCGATACAGACTCGCTCACTGACTTAGATTCGCTTGCTGAAACCGATGCACTCAATGAGCTCGATACAGACTCGCTCACAACCTTAGACGTGCTCGCTGATACCGACACCGAATTAGAGGTTGATTGGCTCTCCAATATGGAAGTGCTCAACGATGCGGATTTTCTAGCGGACTCACTCAACGATTGCGAGACAGACTGACTCACTACCTTAGACGTGCTCACTGAAACCGATGCACTCAATGAGCTCGATACAGACTGGCTTACCACCTTGGATACACTCGCCGATACTGAAGCAGACTGCAAGTCACTGACACTTGCAGAAGCTGACTCTGAAACCTTCACAGATTCAGATTTTCTTACCGATACAGATTGACTCGTTGAAGCGGATTGAGATTGAGAAACCTCCTTGCTCAACGATTGACTGCGAGATAAACTAGCTTGAGCTGAGACACTTGCCGATGCTGATTGACTCAATGAAGCCGACAAACTTTGCGAACGGACTGAACTCAGAGACTGGCTTAATGAAATGCTCTGCTGTGTCGATACGCTCTGTGATTGCTTCGCACTTAAAGACTGACTGATCGATTGCGAAGTCTTCGTAGACGCACTCTGACTGTTTGATACAGACTGACTGTGATCGCTATCTGACAGTTTCACCGCTACGACATTGGTCGTACTATCTTTATAAGTAATGGTGACTGTACCATCACTATTAACCGTATAGGACTTAATCCGGTTGGCTACCTCTGGATTAACAGCCGACACAGCAGCAATCACCTTGCTCTTATCTGTATCTGTCAATGCAGTTAGACTCGTCACCTGAATAGTGCTTGTCGGCGCCACACCTGGCGTACGATCAGCGAGACGCCCTTGGGTAATCCGAATCTCACCCAAACCGTTTGGACGGTTCATATTGGAGGCATTGTCAATAGCCGCGACGTTGCGTTGCCATGTATTTCGGTAGGTATGGTAAAGGTCATCCTTCAAATGAATGGTCGTTGTGATGGTTGCAGGGTTCGCACTGGTAGCCGTAATATCGCCCGTGATAGGAGCAATATCACCTGTTCCATACTGGCTGCCACCAAAGAAATTCCCGTTCAAGGCATTGTCGTTCAGATCCGCTCGTGCAACGACTTTCATTTCTTTCAACTTGCCACTGTCATCAGTAGCTGTAAAGGTCACAACCGCATCATCACCAGCGTAAATAGTATAATTCTTCCCACCACCTTCGAGAGGCGTAAACTTAGGTTCCACACCATCGACAGTCAACTTGGCCGTCACTTCAGGGCGTGTAGCATCTGTCACTGCCACAGAATTACTAGCATCAGAATAAACCGCGTGATCACCATACATGATCCGTGCTTTAGCTGTCACACCGCCAATTTGTAAAGGAACGGTTGGCGTCACACTGACTTGTCCAGACGCATCCGCCACTGCTGTTCCGATTTCATCATCATTGTTATATAAGACAACGGTTGATCCAGGCTCAGCCCCCGTCACTGTCACAGGTGTTTGAGTATAGGCCTTCTCCAGTAAGCGAGTCTCAACCGTCGGTGCTGCTAGGCGCTTAACAGGAGCGGTTACATCATTTGTGGTGTTATCTTTATAAGTAATAGTCACCACACCAGATGATGAAACCGAATAAGATTTAAAATCCTTTGAAGTAGCAATATTGGGGTTAGAAGCCTTAAAAGCCTCCCAAACCTTATCTTTTTCAGCTTGGGCCAAGTTAGTCGTGTCATTGACAAAAGTACCCGTTGTCACAGCCGTAATCGGGTTTCGAATGCCATCATTTTGTGGCAAAACCTGAATACGAAGCGTACGTGTCACTGACTGCCTAGCCGTATTAGTCACTACGAAAGAAAGATTATAAATTTTCCCAGGCGTTACGACCTCTGTCTGCCCAACTGTCCCCATAATATTAAAGGCAACCGAACTATTTTTCAAAGCAGAGGTCTGGGGAACATTGATACCATTGACTCGATCACTAGTAGAGGTGTAACCAATACTTCGAATACTGAATTGTGTTGGTTTTGTTTCAATAACTCGATAAGCCTGATTGATGTAGTCCGAGTTATAAGCAGAAATCAAGGCATCATTGGCTGGCCCGAGATTGTATTGGGGCGCACGGAGGCTGGTATCTGTGTCAATACGGTTCCCATTTCGAGGGTCGCGCTGACCAGATGTCGCGCGCAGCACCGCGTTGGCCAAGCGATTACGAGCAATCTTTGCTTGGCTTTCCACGGCATCGATTTGAATTGCCGGATTAGACAAGCCAGTTCGAATAGCCTCTAAGGCCAGATCTCCATTCTCAATTGCAGATTCGGTCCCCGGGATTTCCATAGCTTGTGCCCGATAGGTGTACAAATCCAAAGCCAAGGCTTGGAGACGCTGCACCTGGTCTTCTGAACGCTGAGTTGGAGTCTCTGCTACCTTCTCGCTCGTTTCAGGAGTAGCCCTGTGAATTGAATCGTCCTCAGAGACACTGCTACTAGCAGTTCCTGAAGTGGACTGACTCGCTGAAGCACTAACAACATGTGCTTCGCTCAAAGAAACCGACTGAGACAAAGAAAGGCTGTCACTAGCCGACTCTGATAGGGAGATAGATTCACTCATAGATTGACTGGCTGATGCAGAATCTGAGTTAGAGGTCGTCCCCAAGACAAAACTATCCGAACCCGCTACACCGGTCGATGGGCTGATTTCAGACCCAACAGTCGTATCCATCCCATTTTCCTCGGCAAATACTGGATTGGCAACCGTTGTCGCTCCAGCAAGAGCCCCGAGTACAACCATCCCTTTCACTAGGTCTGCAGGCATCGAGTGTGATGATGCTTCATATTGAACTACGATCTTTTCATCCACACCACCTCGCATGACACGAAATAGGCCTAACCGAGAGACAGATGCTCGTACCCAATTCTTTCCTGATTTGATTAATTTAAAACGTGTGATTCGCTCCGTTTCGCGAAAATCACCCTTCGAACGTTTAAAAAACATGTCCGCTCCTTAAATTTTAGATATCAAGTTATTATACCTTATTTTTTCCCTAATGTAACTAATTAAGACTATTTTCTGACACGAAAACAACATACAAAAAGAGAACCCGGAGGTTCTCTTTTTGGATCCTTTTTTCATTGACCACCTACCTGAAATGATCGAATCAAATTAGGATAGAAGATTATTTTTCATCTTCTTTTTTACGACGACCAAGTACAGTTACTCCTGCAAGTCCTGCAACTGCTCCAAGAAGAGCTGATGTTACAGATGTTGTTTCACCAGTATTTGGAAGTGCTACAGATTCGCTGTGTTTTTGTGATCCACTTGCTGATTCAGATGTAGACAATGACTCTGAACCAGAAGCTGATTGACTCATTGAGTTAGAGTATGAACCACTAGCAGATGTTGATCCTGATTGACTCATTGAGTTAGAGTATGAACCACTAGCAGATGTTGATCCTGATTGGCTCATTGAGTTAGAGTATGAACCACTACCAGATGTTGATCCTGATTGGCTCATTGAGTTAGAGTATGAACCGCTACCAGATGTTGATCCTGATTGTGATTGACTCACTGAAACTGAAGTACTTACTGATGTTGAAGTTGATTCAGATGCAGACACTGATTGACTTACTGATGTTGAAGTTGATTCAGATGCAGACACTGATTGACTTACTGATGTTGA
>JAGZKI010000058.1 GCA_018365265.1 Streptococcus parasanguinis
TACGCTGATTTCATCAGCTTTTACAGCCCTACTCAACTGTGCGGAGGTGGGACGACGAAATCGAATTCTAACGAATTACCGATTTCTGTCCCACTCTCAGTGAGCTATTTAATTAGTTTTAGGATCTGAAACTTTCTTGAATTTCATTGGATAAACGAGATGTGCTCCTGTTTCTTCGAATGTTTTTTCAGCGTAAATTGTAAGGATGTCACCATTCAATTCGTAGTGATAAGTAATTGGTACGTCTGTAGAATTAATATAAAGAGGTAGAACTCCAAAGATGTTTGGAACTTCAGGGAATACGATCGTTTTTGCTTTCTCGTTTAAAACCCCATCATTTAACGTTGCAGTTAACACTTTTGTATTGTTATCAAACGTTCCAGTTTGATGTTTAAAGCTTTCAAATTTCTTTTCTCTTACGCCTAGAAGGATGGCAGTAGCTTCTTCTTTTGTAGGATATTTATCTTTATTCTGTTCAGCATAAAAATCAATATACTTATTCATATCTGCACTATAAGAATAAGTTACATCTGTTCCTGTAATTTTTAGAGTCGGAACGATATCTTGGAAGGCTTCAGTAACCTTTAATCGACTATTAGCATCATCATAATAAATTAAGAAAGTACGTTCCACTGTATCTCTAAAATCTACAGCTTTCCAGTCTCCTTCGAGTGAGACTGGGGTAGGTGCTACTGTGGTAGTTTCTGCAACTGTTGTAGTCTCAGCGGTTGTTTGTTGTTTCTGTTGCTGTTGTTTCTGTTGTTGCCCACATCCTGATACAAATAGAAGAGCAAGAAGGGAAAACATCCATAGGGAACTTTTTTTCATATTGTTCATGATTGATCACTCCTTCTAATGATTGTCTCCTACGTAATTGAAACGAAGACGTATTACTCTAAAATGACTTTGTTCATCTTGACCTTCAGCATAAAGTGTTAGTTGGTTACCTTCAACGGTGTAAGTATAAGTAATTGGTACAAGTGAGTTATACGTGGTTCCCATAACAATTCTACTTAAAAATGTAGGTGTTTCAGGGAACGTAATAGTATGTTTCTGCGTATCGATTTCTCCAGTTAGAGAATAATCATAGGCATCATTAGGTTCGTCAAGAGTAATCTTTGTATGTTTCAAATTTGGAATATAATTCTTAAATTCAGCAGTTTTATTTTTTAAATACGATTCATAATTCGCTTTGTTCTCTCCTGTTGCAAATGCTTGATCCTCATACAGTTCTCTGTAATCAAAATGGTACTTCAATTCAACGGTTTTATCTTTAATGGTCATTGTCATCTTAACCTTATCGAAGTCATCAAGCATTAGTACGGCGGCTAGTTTTTTGATATTAGAAGCTAGGAATACTTTCTGAATGGTCATTTGTTGGTCAGTCCATTTCCAAGTTCCTTGTTGATCCTTTGTAAGATCTTGTGGTGCTTTTATTGTTTGAGGAGATTTATTTGTTTGAGAAGACTTATTTGTTTTAGAAGACTGCGATGGAGAAGACTGACATCCCGCAATAAGGAGCACTGCAAAGAATGCCAAGAAACCGAAAAGGATCTTCTTTGTTTTAGTAAACATAAATTTACCTCCTAAACGTTGTTGCTTTAATTTTATCATTAAAGGAAATAATTATAAAGTGAAATGGTGAGCGATAGATGAAGAAGAAGGGACTGTATAATAAAAAGAAAGGTTGGCGATGAGGGCAACCGTTCAACTTATTCTAACAAACGCTAGTGAGAACCAGGATCTTTAAAAAACACATTCTATTTATGGTACCGAAGGTATCATTTTTTGCTATAATAGACTGTATGAGTAGAATTTTAGACAATGAAATCATGGGCGATGAAGAGGCCGTTGAACGGACGTTGCGCCCGCAATATTTACATGAATATATTGGTCAAGATAAGGTCAAGGACCAGCTGAAAATCTTTATTGAGGCGGCTAAGCTTCGGGATGAAGCGCTGGATCATGTCCTTCTTTTTGGCCCTCCGGGGCTTGGGAAAACCACCATGGCCTTTGTCATTGCCAATGAACTGGGCGTCAATCTCAAGCAGACTTCTGGTCCTGTCATTGAAAAGGCAGGTGACTTGGTAGCTATCCTCAATGATCTAGAGCCGGGGGATGTCCTCTTTATCGATGAGATCCACCGTCTGCCTATGTCAGTCGAAGAAGTGCTTTACAGCGCCATGGAAGATTTTTACATCGACATTATGATTGGCGCTGGGGAGAGCAGCCGGAGTGTCCATCTGGACCTTCCTCCTTTCACTTTGATTGGGGCCACGACTCGAGCTGGTATGCTGTCCAATCCCTTGCGCGCTCGCTTTGGAATTACCGGGCACATGGAGTACTATGAGCAAGATGATTTGACAGAGATTGTCGAGCGGACCGCCGAGATCTTTGAGATGGAGATTACCCACGAGGCTGCCGAAGAGCTTTCTCTTCGTAGTCGTGGGACTCCTCGGATTGCCAACCGGTTGCTGAAACGGGTGCGCGATTTTGCTCAGATCATGGGCGATGGCTTGATTGATGACACCATTACCGACAAGGCTCTCTCCATGCTGGATGTGGACCATGAAGGGCTGGACTATGTCGATCAAAAGATCCTGCGTACCATGATTGAGATGTATGGGGGAGGACCAGTTGGCCTTGGGACTCTATCGGTCAATATTGCTGAAGAACGCGAGACTGTAGAAGATATGTATGAACCTTACTTGATTCAGAAAGGCTTTATCATGCGGACTCGTACAGGGCGCGTGGCAACCCGCAAGGCCTATGAACACTTGGGTTATCCCTACAATGGAGACTAGCAGAAGATGCTGACGGAAGAAACGATAATAAAACAAATCCAAGCGGACCTGGAGATGATGGCGGTCTTGGTCATTATTCGAGATCTAGGCTTGGCAGATGCCTGGCTTGCAGCGGGCGCGGTGCGAAATTTCATCTGGAACCAGCTCTCTGGAAGACCAGGGTTTGATGCGACAACTGATCTGGATCTGGTCTTTTATGATCCTACGATCAGCTATGAGGAGACTCTCCAGATCGAGCAAGAATTAAAGAGGACCTATCCTCAGTACGCTTGGGAAGTCAAAAACCAAGTCTACATGCACCAACATAGCCCAGGGACAGCTCCCTACAAAAGTGCCTGTGATGCTGTTTCCAAATACCCCGAGCGGTGTACGGCTCTTGCGGTTCGCTTAAGGAAAGATGGTCAGTTGGAGCTCTTTCTCCCCTATGGGACAAGGGATGTAGAAGACTTTATCGTTGAGCCGACTCCACATTTTTTAGCCAGCCCAGAGCGCTTGGCGGTTTATACAGAGCGGATGAAAAAGAAAAATTGGCAGAGTAAATGGCCTCTATTAGAGGTTCGTTTTCCAAAATAGAGAAACAGATCAGATTTGAATAAGGAATCTGATTTTTCTTTAAAATGATGGAGCCCCTTTGTCATCTTTCTGTCACATTTTTGTTATAATAGTAATAGTATGCTGGTTTTCCATAGTGGAAAGCCAAGAGCTCAGCTAGGTTGGGCAGTCCGAACAAGGAGTTAGGTGGAATCATGAAAAAAATTGTCTTTGTCTGCTTAGGAAATATTTGTCGGAGCCCCATGGCGGAGTTTGTCATGAAGGATTTGACCGATCAGTATGAGATTGAAAGTCGGGCTACTTCTAGCTGGGAACATGGAAATCCTATCCATCGGGGAACCCAGAAAATCTTTCAACAACACCAGGTCCCGTATGATCCAGCTAAGACGTCCTTACAGATCAAGGAAGAGGATTTTTACAACTTTGATTTGATCCTAGGGATGGACGAAAACAATGTAGTGGATCTGAAGCGAATGGCTCCTGCAGGGACAGAGCACAAGATTCATCTTTTTGCTGCTGAAAGTGTGCCAGATCCGTGGTATACCGGTGATTTTGAGGAGACCTATTCCAGAGTCCTGACTGGCTGTAAGGCCTGGTTAGATCAGTTAGCAACTTCTTAAGAGTTTGATATGTGAGAGAATACAGAATATGAAAGAATTTTATGAGACCTATAAGGTCTATCTGACGCGAAAAAATTTAGAAATAGCAGCATTAGTCCTGATTATTCTATCTGCTTTGCTGGTTTTCCTTTCAGCCATTCCAGGTCAGGGCGTCTTGACCTTGGATAAGGGGGCGATCCGTTACGACGGAAGTTTGGTCCGTGGCAAGATGAATGGCAAGGGAACCGTCACCTTTAAAAATGGGGATACCTATACAGGTAACCTCGTCAACGGCTCTTTTAGTGGCTATGGTAAGTTTAAGTCCAAGGCTGGTTGGACCTATGAAGGGCAGTTTGTGAATGGCCAGCCGGAGGGCAAAGGCACCTTAACCACAGAAGCCAACGTCGTATACAAAGGAACATTCAAGCAGGGGATTTATCAAAATGCGCATTAAATGGTTTTCACTAGTCCGTGTTACAGGACTCTTATTGGTATTGCTTTACCATTTCTTCCAAAAAGCCTTTCCTGGAGGCTTCATTGGGGTAGATATTTTCTTCACCTTCTCAGGATTTTTGATTACAGCGCTCTTGATCGATGAATTTGCGCGCAAGCAAGGAATCGACTACTTGGCATTCTTGAAACGGCGCTTTTACCGGATCGTACCACCCCTTGTCTTTATGGTCTTGGTCGTGATGCCCTTTACCTTTATGGTCCAACGGGACTACGTGGCTGGTATTGGGACTCAGATTGCGGCGGTCTTCGGTTTTGTGACCAATTTCTTTGAGATGGCAACGGGTGGTAGTTACGAAAGTAACTTCATTCCGCATCTCTTCCTTCATACCTGGAGTTTGGCCCTAGAAGTGCATTACTATGTGCTATGGGCACTTTTGGCATGGTTCTTGGCTAAACGGGCTAAGACGGTTGGAAAGTACCGAGGCATGCTCTTCCTGGCATCCAGCGGGCTCTTTCTCTTCACCTTCTTGTCCATGTTCATCCGCGCCTTTCTGACAGCTAATTTCTCCACCATCTATTTTTCTAGCTTCACTCACATCTTCCCCTTCTTTGCGGGATCGTGTCTAGCAACGGTGACAGGGATTGCCAATGTCAGCCCGAACTTTACAAAGCTGGTGCAGTCTTGGAGCATGAAAAAGACCTTATCGGTCTTGGGTGGAAGCTTTGCCTTCTTGTTTGTGCTCAGTCTTTTCTTGCCATTTGATAGCTTGTGGACCTATCTGTTTGGCTTTTTAGCAGCGACAATCGTAGCTTGTGCCATGATTCTGTCGGCCCGCATTCTCCATGAAAAGACGCCAGATAAAAAAGAACCAGCCATCCTCAATTTCTTGGCAGATACCAGTTATGGCGTTTACCTTTTCCACTGGCCTTTCTTTATCATCTTCTCTCAACATTTGGGAAATATGATGGCAGCCCTTGTGACGACGATCGTTTCCTTGATTCTAACGGCTCTGTCCTTCTATATTTTGGAGCCAACTATTGCAGGCAAGGAACCTCGTGTCTTCGGCATGAAGATGGATCTCAGTTTTTTGACCAAGCCGATCTTTTACCTCATGATTCCTCTGGCTCTCTTGATGATTGGAATCTCCGCCTTTGCACCAACCGTCGGAGCTTTTGATGAGAGTTTGGTAGTGAGTGGGCTCAATCAAGCAGACAGCAAAATGCAGGTCACACGGACGCAAGTGGATAATGCGACTGCAACAGAATATAACGTCTCAAATGGTGTGACCATGATCGGTGATTCCGTTAACTTGCGAGCACAGGACTACCTGACTAAAGCCATCCCTGGCATCCAGATCGATGCAGTGGTGAGCCGTCAGTTGGAAAATGGAATGAAGGTCTTTGAGACCGATATCTCCAATAAAGTTCTCCTAAAAAATGTGGTCATTGCCCTAGGAACCAATACTGTAAGCAACTACAAAGAATTGCTGGATCAGTATGTTGAGAAACTTCCAAAAGGCCGTCGCTTGATCCTTGTGACACCATATGATGGGCGCTATGCCAACGATCAGTCCAGTGAATCGGTTCAAACGCGTCTTTATGAATTGGAACTAGCTAAGAAATACGACTTTATCACCATTGCGGACTGGTACCAAGTAGCAATTGAAAATCCAAACATTTGGGTGGGAACAGACTCTGTTCACTTCAATATGGAAACCAATGGTGGGGAACTCTATGCTCAAACCGTCAAAGAAGCCCTTGATAAGGCCGAAAAGGGTCCGGTCAAGAAGTAAAACTGCTTCTCTGAAACTGAAACAAAACAAATCCTAACAAAATAAAACAAAAAGCAACTTTTTACTTGTAAAAAGCTGCTTTTTTTAGTAAGATTAAGAAAACGCTTACATAAATCAATTGAAAATATCACTTTGTGAAGAAAAAATTTTTTTAATTATTTTTTCACAATTTTGCTAAATAATTGCTTTCACAGCAATAGGGTTGATAAAGGTTTCACAAACTTCAAAAAATTCTTTGTGAAAGTTGCTTGGAAGTGTTTACAAAAATCTCAAAATAGAGTACAATTATATTGTGAAATAATTAACAAATCGAAATTTCTTACACTATTCTTGAAAATTTCCGAAAACATGAAAAAGTTCTAGAAAAGGATAAGGGTTTCAAACATTGGAGGAAAGCATCAAATGGCTGATAAAAAAACTCTCTCACCTGAAGAAAAGAAACTCGCTGCTGAAAAACACGTAGACGAGTTGGTGCAAAAAGCGCTCGTGGCGCTTGAAGAAATGCGCAAATTGAACCAGGAGCAAGTGGACTACATTGTAGCGAAAGCATCTGTAGCTGCTCTTGACGCACACGGTGAGCTCGCTCTTCATGCTTATGAAGAAACTGGTCGTGGAGTCTTTGAAGACAAAGCAACCAAGAACTTGTTCGCTTGTGAACACGTTGTAAACAACATGCGTCACACCAAGACGGTTGGTGTCATTTCAGAAGATGACGTCACTGGTTTGACCCTGATTGCTGAGCCAGTCGGAGTTGTCTGCGGGATCACTCCTACAACCAACCCTACTTCAACAGCAATCTTTAAAGCCTTGATTTCCTTGAAGACACGGAACCCTATCGTCTTTGCCTTCCACCCATCTGCTCAAGAATCATCTGCTCATGCGGCACGAATCGTACGCGATGCAGCAATTGCAGCTGGAGCACCTGAGAACTGTGTGCAATGGATTACCCAACCTTCTATGGAAGCAACCAGTGCCCTTATGAACCATGAAGGAGTTGCGACCATCCTTGCGACCGGTGGTAACGCCATGGTAAAAGCAGCTTATTCTTGTGGAAAACCAGCTCTTGGGGTAGGTGCCGGAAACGTTCCTGCTTACGTTGAAAAATCAGCCAATATCCGCCAAGCAGCACACGATATCGTCATGTCTAAATCATTTGACAATGGTATGGTCTGTGCGTCTGAACAAGCGGTTATCATCGATAAAGAAATCTACGATGAGTTTGTTGAAGAATTCAAATCTTACCACACTTACTTTGTTAACAAAAAAGAAAAAGCCCTTCTTGAAGAGTTCTGCTTCGGCGTAAAAGCCAATAGCAAGAACTGTGCAGGTGCGAAATTGAATGCGGACATCGTTGGGAAACCAGCAGCATGGATCGCTGAACAAGCTGGCTTCTCTGTACCAGAAGGAACCAATATCCTTGCGGCAGAATGTAAAGAAGTTGGCGAAAAAGAACCGTTGACTCGTGAAAAATTGTCACCAGTCATCGCTGTCTTGAAATCTGAAAGCCGTGAAGACGGAATTAACAAAGCACGCCAAATGGTTGAATTCAACGGTCTTGGTCACTCAGCTGCCATCCATACAGCAGACGAAGAATTGACCAAAGAATTTGGTAAAGCAGTTAAAGCCATTCGTGTGATCTGCAACTCTCCTTCGACTTTCGGTGGTATCGGGGATGTTTACAATGCCTTCTTGCCATCATTGACACTTGGATGTGGTTCTTACGGACGCAACTCTGTTGGGGACAACGTTAGTGCCATCAACCTCTTGAATATCAAAAAAGTCGGACGCCGGAGAAATAACATGCAATGGATGAAACTTCCTTCAAAAACATACTTTGAACGTGATTCAATTGAATACCTACAAAAATGTCGTGACGTTGAACGTGTCATGATCGTTACAGACCACGCTATGGTAGAGCTTGGTTTCCTTGATCGTATCATCGAACAGCTTGACCTTCGTCGCAACAAGGTAGTTTACCAAATCTTTGCAGACGTTGAACCAGATCCAGATATCACAACTGTTGAACGTGGTACAGAGATCATGCGTGCCTTCAAACCAGATACTATCGTCGCTCTCGGCGGTGGATCTCCAATGGATGCGGCTAAAGTAATGTGGCTCTTCTATGAACAACCAGAAGTGGACTTCCGTGACCTTGTACAAAAATTCATGGATATCCGTAAACGTGCCTTCAAATTCCCATTGCTTGGTAAGAAGACGAAATTCATCGCGATCCCAACTACATCTGGTACAGGATCTGAAGTAACTCCATTTGCCGTTATCTCTGATAAAGCAAACAACCGTAAATACCCAATCGCTGACTACTCATTGACACCAACAGTTGCCATCGTAGACCCTGCCTTGGTATTGACAGTTCCTGGATTTGTTGCGGCTGATACTGGTATGGACGTATTGACGCACGCGACTGAAGCTTACGTATCACAAATGGCTAGCGACTTCACAGATGGTCTTGCCCTTCAAGCTATTAAACTTGTCTTTGAAAACTTGGAAAGCTCAGTCAAGAATGCGGACTTCCATTCACGCGAAAAGATGCACAATGCGTCAACCATCGCAGGTATGGCCTTCGCCAATGCCTTCCTCGGTATTTCTCACTCAATGGCCCACAAGATCGGTGCGCAATTCCACACCATCCACGGACGGACCAATGCCATCTTGCTTCCATACGTTATCCGCTACAACGGTACACGCCCAGCTAAGACAGCTACATGGCCTAAGTACAACTACTACCGTGCAGATGAAAAATACCAAGATATCGCTCGTATGCTAGGACTTCCATGCTCTACTCCAGAAGAAGCCGTTGAAGCTTACGCAAAAGCTGTATACGAACTCGGTGAACGCTGTGGTATCGAAATGAACTTCAAAGCACAAGGCATCGATGAAAAAGAATGGAAGAAACATTCTCGTGAATTGGCCTTCCTTGCTTATGAAGATCAATGTTCACCAGCTAACCCACGTCTTCCAATGGTAGACCATATGCAAGAAATCATCGAAGATGCTTACTATGGTTACAAGGAACGCCCAGGACGTCGTAAATAAGACGCCAAGGAACAACTGATGTTTATCAGCCATCCCTCGCTCAAAAGAGCGGGGGTTTTTGATGGCCTTTTCAGGTTTCAATCGAAAAAAGGGAGCTGAGGGATTGCCTGTCTTTTTTTGCTTTTCAGACCTCCGAACCATTTTTTCATAAAAATTAGACTTTTTTTCAGAAATTGTGTTATTTTTATAGCATTACGGGCTAATTTATGATACCCTATAGTATGTGAATCTGCTTGTAGCTGAAGGGTTATGATCCTTTTTCAGTTATAGGAAATGAAAAAACAAATCCAAGAAAGGAGGCCATCTCAAATGGAGTTAGAAGGTGACGTGCAAGGAAGACAAGATCAGGCACAGAAAATTATTGAAATGCCCCAACGAGATCGGGAAACTTCCACTTCAGAAAATCAGCCATCATCTGCTTCGGTGGTCTCCATGTATGGGCAGGAAAAGCCAAGCATTTCTAGCCTCCATCAGCAACTAGCGAGTGCGTCTGGAACCCAGACCATTCAATTGCGGGAGGAATTGGTGCTGGCGGTAGCGCAGAATGCTTCAGCGCAAGCGACGGTCTTTGAGGCCGAAGTCAAGGACAAGTTGGAAGAGGCTAAGGAGACGGTTTCCCATAAGGTCGCTGAGGTGTCACAAATGGCCCACAGCATGGCCCAATTTTTAACAGATGCAGAAGTGGAGCAACTATTAGGAGAGTTCTCTATGGATACTTGTTGGGACCAAGCGGTAGAGGCGGAGAATCTCGCCCAAGCAAAGGCCTATTCCACTCGCTTGTCAGATTTGGCAGGTCAGCTGGAGGCTGCATCAGCTCAATTGGTGGACTTGGACAAGGGACAAGCGACGGCCTTTGATTTTTCATAAGTAGGAGAAAAAGATGTTAGAGATCCTGGGAGAGGACAGAGAACGAATTGAGGAGCTCCATCGAGAGATTAAAAAGGAGCAAGAGCGGATTGCGATCAGAAGTTTGATTGCAACGCAGAAAGCCTTGATGATGTTGGAAGGGATGAGTTTGCAGGTAACCTTGGGCGGTCAATCCGAAAAGATGCGCTCTTTTGCTACAACGACCCTAGTTAGTGATTTGAAAGATGGATTTACAGGAGGAGCAGCGGACGCGGTAGAAACAGCACTGAAAGCAGTGAAGAAGCCGATTTTATTGAGTCCGATTAAAGGAGGTATGTGATGTACCATTCAGGAAATAGTGAATTAGAACAACTAGAAGATCGACATTACCGCTTCAACCAGAAACTTAGCGAGTTGGAGTGGGATTATGCGGATATGCGTATGGATGTCCGCCAACATACAGAAAATTTAGTAGACTGGTTGAGTGCCATTCATTTTCAAGCGCCAAGTGCGGAGGCTCAAAGTGGCTTGGAGCGTTTATTTGCCTTGCAAGAAGAATTTGAGGCAGAACTCAAGCGCTATGAAGAGCGTTTAGAAGAAGAACGCGAGCGCGAGCAGCAAGAGTACTATAAGCAGCGCCAACAATTAGAACAAGGTGATTGAAACATTCCTCTGGTAGAGATAAGAGGAATGTTTTTGTTTGCTCAAAAAACTTTTAAAAATGTGCTCATAAAATCTTGTAAGCGTTTACTTAATATGTTATAATATTCACAAAGAAACGAAAATAAAATGGTTTTGTCAAACCAACAAAGAAAAGGAGTCGCTTATGAAAGCTGCAACTTATGTATCTGCAGGCAATCTGCAACTGCTTGATCAACCAAAACCAGTGATCAAAAATCCAACGGATGCCATTGTGCGTGTCTTGAAGACAACCATCTGTGGGACAGACCTTCACATCCTAGGAGGAGATGTTCCGGCTTGTAAAGAAGGCACGATTTTAGGTCACGAAGGAATCGGGATCGTCGAAGAAGTCGGTGATGCGGTGAATAACTTCAAGGTGGGCGACAAGGTCATTATCTCTTGTGTCACAGCTTGTAACACCTGCTATTACTGTAAACGTAGCCTGCCTTCTCACTGTGAAGATGGTGGTTGGATTTTGGGTCACTTGATCAACGGAATCCAAGCAGAGTATGTGCATATTCCACATGCGGATGGCAGTCTTTATCATGCGCCTGAAACTGTGGATGACGAAGCCTTGGTCATGCTCTCAGACATTCTCCCAACATCTTATGAAATCGGGGTGCTTCCATCTCATGTAAAACCTGGGGACAATGTCTGTATCGTTGGAGCTGGTCCGATTGGCCTTGCGGCTCTTTTGACCGTTCAATTCTTCTCGCCAGCTACCATTATCATGGTAGACTTGTCTGAATCTCGTCTTGAAGCGGCTAAGAAATTTGGAGCTACTCATACCATCTGCTCCAGTGATATCGCTGAAATCAAGGCCTTTATCAATGAAGTGACTGAAGGCCGCGGTGTCGATATCTCCATGGAATGTGTGGGCTATCCTGCTACTTTTGATGTCTGCCAAAACGTCATCTCTGTCGGTGGTCATATTGCCAATGTCGGTGTTCACGGAAAACCAGTTAGCTTTAATTTGGATGAATTGTGGATCAAGAACATTACCCTCAACACCGGTCTTGTCAATGCTAATACCACTGAAATGTTGCTCAATGTCTTGAAATCAGGCAAGATCGATGCAACCAAGCTTATCACCCACCACTTCAAACTCTCAGAAGTTGAAAAAGCCTATGATGTCTTTAAACACGCGGGTGAAAACCATGCACTCAAGGTCATTATCGAAAATGATATCAGTGAATGAAGTGGCAACTAATATTTGTTCATAGTTTTTTTAGACGAGGCTGGGACAAAAGTCCTAGCCTCTCAATTATTTTTGGATTGTCGAGCAAGACGCAGTGGTTGAGTGGGCTCTACTACGCTGATTTCATCAGCTTTT
>JAGZKI010000059.1 GCA_018365265.1 Streptococcus parasanguinis
GGTTCAAATCCTGCTCCCGCAATTTGGCTCGGTAGCTCAGTTGGTAGAGCAATGGATTGAAGCTCCATGTGTCGGCGGTTCGATTCCGTCTCGCGCCATCAATTCAATAATCAGGAAGGGTAGCGAAGAGGCTAAACGCGGCGGACTGTAAATCCGCTCCTTCGGGTTCGGGGGTTCGAATCCCTCCCCTTCCATCCTTTACGGGCATAGTTTAAAGGTAGAACTAAGGTCTCCAAAACCTTCAGTGTGGGTTCAATTCCTACTGCCCGTGTTAAAAATTATGGCGGGTGTGGTGAAGTGGTTAACACACCAGATTGTGGCTCTGGCATGCGTGGGTTCGATCCCCATCACTCGCCTATTTATTAATATTATTGGGGTATAGCCAAGCGGTAAGGCAAGGGACTTTGACTCCCTCATGCGTTGGTTCGAATCCAGCTACCCCAGTTAAATTTATGCCGGCGTGGCGGAATTGGCAGACGCGCTGGACTCAAAATCCAGTGTCCGCAAGGACGTGCCGGTTCGACCCCGGCCGCCGGTATAGTAATAAAGACAAGGTTTTCGGACCTTGTCTTTTTTTCTTTGTTGTGTGTCGAGTTACCAATTTTTTCCATTTTAAAATAAATCATCAAGTTTATTAGCCAATGTTTTCTGTTTGCTAGGGTACAAATGAGAATAAGTATCAATTGTTGTTGTAATAGATGCGTGTCCTAATCTTTCTTTGACAACAAGATAATCTTCTCCTTGATTTATAAGTAATGATGCATGAGAGTGTCTCAAATCATGAATTCTTATTTTCTTTAAATCTTTATCCCTTTCTAGTATTTGCTTAAACTTCTTATCAATCATATTTTTTGTAATTGTTATTGGTGTACTCTGTATTATTTGTAGTTCTTCAGTATTTTTCGTAAATTCCTCAAGGTTTTCTTTTTGTTTTACTTTCCAATCTTTTAGCATTTCTGCTAGTTTCTGATTGATTGTTATATTTCTAGTTCCTGATCGTGTTTTTGTTGTATTAATGT
This sequence comes from Streptococcus parasanguinis, assembly GCA_018365265.1. Classification (GTDB taxonomy): domain Bacteria; phylum Bacillota; class Bacilli; order Lactobacillales; family Streptococcaceae; genus Streptococcus; species Streptococcus parasanguinis_G. Next base: position 1,020 of record JAGZKI010000059.1, read on the forward strand.
AGCTTGTATTATTGACAAAGTATACTGTTTTGGTAACATAAATTGTATTTGTTAAAAGATTTATATCATTCCAGTTCAATGCGAGAATTTCTCCCATTCTCATCCCAGTAAAGAAAGCAATTACGAAAAACAGGTCATAACTTATTTCATCATCTCGAATAAGTCCTCTAAATCTCGTGAATTCTTCTATACTCCAAAATTGAATATTAGGCTTCCTAATTGGTAATTTTCTCAAATTCTCAACAGGATTTTTATCAATGAGAGATTTTCTTATACCAGTATCAAAAATTTTTTTAAGTAGAATTAGAACTTTATTAATTGTATTATAGCTTAAAGTTTCATTTTCATTTTGTTTTTTAGGTTTTGTTTTTAGGTATTCACGAAATTCGAATATATGGTCATACGTTAATTTATTTAAATTTGTATTTTTAAAATATGGTTTAATATGACGCTCATAATTGTTTCTTTGTGTACTTGTATAGCTTATTTTTCTGCCATTTTTCAAATCGTCTTCTTCAAGCAACTGGAATAACATATCTGTTGTTACTACAAAGTCAAATTGTTTTTCTTTTAATTCTACAACTCGAATATGTTGTTCTAGTTCTAGTGCTTCCTTTTTAGATTTTAATCCTTTTCGAATGATACGTATTCTTTTTTGTGTGACTGGGTGGAAACCATTAGAAACATCAACAGTCCATTTACCATTTTTAGTTTTACGAATAGTCATTCATTATGCTTCTTTCTGGAGTTCAATTCCTAGTAGTTCTTCAGCGACACTGGCTGGAATTGTACCAATCCGTTTGTTATCGTAGATATTAAAACCACGATTCACTAATAGTAATTTGCCAGTATGGATAATCTTTCTTGCAGTTCCTGGAGCAAATCCAAGTTCGATAAGGTCATCTTTTGTTACTGTTTTAATCATGTGATCTCCTTTTCTAATTAGATTAAGTAAGGGGAGGATTAACTCCCCTTGTCTAATACTTATTTTTGTTTTACATCTACTAAATGGATAGCATCCGCCTTGTAATACATTGTCGAACTAATCATAGTAGCTTGTAAATTGTCAAATGTTACTGGTACTTCATCCATTGCTTGGATATAGTCATTATCAACTAATGCTTCTGGATTGTCTACAGAGACTTGGGTTGATTTCTTTTTGAATTGTCCATCCTTGATTGTTACATTGTATTTCCAACCAATGATTTTATCGGTATTAAAACGTCTTTCGCTACCATCTCGGTTTTTGATAATTTCTCCGTTTGCATCTGCTCGGACTTCCGTTTCAAATTTTGGAATAACTTCATCCAATTCAAATTTTGTTCCAATGTTATTAAAATTCCAGTCATTTTGTGAAAGCATTTTTGCCATAATTAATTTCTCCTTTTAATATTTTCTTTGATTGTAGGGATTAAATCTTCTCTTTTAAAGAGAATTGCCCTTTCTATTAATCCACTTGCTAAATCTGGTGGATATTCCATATTGTTGAGTGCGAGATAGTTAGATTTCTCATACTCATGCAGTAAGTTATTGTCGTATAGAAATTTATACGCTTTTAGAATAGCTCCAGAACCTTTATAGGTAAACCATTCTAATTTTTGTTCTAGTTCTGTTTTTGGTTTTGAAATAATGATAGAGACAGGTTTTGAGTGACCTAAAAACTTTTCCCAAGTTCTCAAAGGTTTTGAGAAGTGACTATCACTATAGAACCTCACTTTTTCTTTGAGATATCCCTTGGTAAAGTTGAGAAGATCTATTTCTGAATGCAACCATTCTTGAATGAAGTAGTGAGCTTTTTCTTTCCTAAGTTCTAACTCCGTTCTTATCCAATTTTCTATATAACGCTTGCTGATACCGAGCTTCTCAGCTCGTTCTAAACGTTTATCGTAAATTCTAAGTCTTTCATCATCATTGGGTTTTCTCAAATATAAGGTCTGGCCGATTGTTTCATCTCCGTAGGTATTGTAGTAGGTGCTTTTTCCATATATAAAGCGTTTCTTCTGACAAATCTTTAGAAGCTGATTAGGAGTGAAATAGGGTGTTTCATTAAAATCATCTATTGCAATATCAATTCGTCTTACTGAAAATTGATTGTAATTGTAGTAGAGGTTGTTCAGAAACTGTCTTTCGGACAGACTATTTGGATCTAATACCATATCTCTAAAGAACTCGAGTGCCTGTCCTGACATGACAAGCATGTAGGACGACTCTTTCGCTCCATGGTAGATACGGATATTTCCATGATGAAGCTGGCTATCATAGTTATAGTATTTAAGGCTCCCTTTATTCTCAATAAATAGGTCATAATCAAGAAATAGAATGTCTTCGATTATTTCTCTTGGCGAAAATTCAGTCTTATCAAACTGAATTTGAATCCAGTCAAATACAGAACGTAAATGTTCATTTTTTGCCATAGATTTTGATTCAACTTTTTGCCTAATTTTGCCACCCATAAAATCTCTAAAACCCTTGATAATACTGAATTCTTTCGATGATACACCTAACTTGCAGAGGGTGGTGTTACTACACACCCTATCGGTCAAAAATGGTCCGTCCGCATCTACGCTCATTTTCAGCTTTCTGCCTCATGGCTCAGCCGAAAACTCGCTATTAGCCGAACCTATTTTTTGACCTCTTCTGAACAAACCCTAGTAAGCCGGTTTGCATCGACTCTTCAATATCTTGGATTTTCTTTTTTAGACTGGCATTCTCATTTTTTATCAGTCGTATTTCTCGCTTAAATTCCTGTTTTAAGGCGCTCAGTTCATCGTAGAGCTCATCTATTACTTGGTTTAGGGATTCGTGCTCATTGTCTGCTAGGCTCCCAAATACGGCTTGTATAGCCTCTTTTAGACCTATTTCAAGTTTTAGGTTAGCTAACTTTTGAAATTGTCTAAGGTCTTCGTTTGTAAAGTCATAGGCAACTGTGTAACTTAATTGATGAGTTCTTGGATTTCTACTGATAGGAATTTTAATTTTCTTAAATTCCTTGCCACTTATCTCTTTAATCAGTTGGATCCAATTTTTAAGAGTAGAGGTAGAGTTTAGGCCAGAAATTTGATTGACTAACTCTTTATTGGTCATCTTTTTGTGAAACCTCCGAAATTTTCTTGTGCAACTGAGGAGTTTTCTGTGGTATAATTGTTACATAATATGTTTTGATCTTGGAACGAACGGCACATTTGTTTCAAGATTTTTTTATTTTGTCGAATCTTACCTCCTTTATTAAAATTTTTTAAATCGACTACTAATTACATACGCTTTTACCTCCTTTTATGCTATAATATTCTCAATGGAATATTTAATCTCAAAATAAATATTCCTTATGGAATAATTCTATTTTATACCGTTTAGAATATTTTGTCAAGCTAAAATATACAGAATCGAATATTGAAGAGGAAACAATGTTTAATAATAATTCTTTTGGAGATCGTCTTAAGGAACTGAGAAAGAGTAAGAAATTAACTCAGGTACAAGTTTCCGAGATGATTGATGTACAACAAGGCACTTATTCTCGTTGGGAAAATGGAACTTTGGAGCCTAGTTTAGAAGCCGTTGTCAAATTAGCAAAATTATTTGATACCACAACAGATTACTTATTAGGAAAAACCATTTACAGTACTCTAGATGTTGTCCCACATCCAATCACTAGAATTGATTTGAAGAAGCTAAAAGAGTTTAATAAAACTGAACTAGATGATCTGAAATTTGCAATTGTCATGAATGGAATTAAAAACCATTCTACTCTACCTAAGTATTTGGATGAGCTAGTCTCTGAAAATAATTTAGATGAAGAAGAGCAAGAAATATTGCATACCCTTTTTAAAGAGGTTCATGATTATTTTAATGCAGATTGATGATTTGTTTTTAGGATCTAAATTCATTCTAGGTGTTGGTACTATTTGTCATAATTCTTCACTCTGCTTTTAAACGGGAGCACAGTGATATTGAGGACAAGTGGTTGAAACGTTGCATAAGTTGATAACATAAATACAAACCTACGGTGAGCCTCCGTAGGTTGTTTAATGTCTAAAAATCGCTATTTTACTGATGAAGTAAAAAATATTGGTATTACAGCGAAACATAAAATATGATACAATAAAAACAATTAATAGTTCGATCATTTATCAAAGAGGAGTAAGAATGATGAAAAATATTTATATGTATATTCAAGATACTATGGCTGATTTCGAACACGGCTATTTAATGCAGGCGCTAAGCTTACAGTCAATGTTAGGAGAAGCTAAAGTAAAATTAGTAACAGTTTCTAAAGGGAAAAAGTCTATAAAAACTGCTGGAGGCATGACAATTGTTCCAGATGTTAATCTATATGATTTAGATACTGCAAATGCAGCTGCGCTAGTGCTTATTGGAGGTGATACTTGGTTGGATAATGAGCAAGATGATGTTTTAGAAGTAGCCTCTAAACTATTGCAAGAAAATATTTTAGTTGGAGCTATTTGTGGCGCTACTTTGGGATTAGCTGAAAAAGGAATTTTAGATAATCGATATCATACAAGTAATGCTTCATTCTTTTTAACCCAGATGAGCCAACATTATCGAGGGCAGGATTATTATAAAGATGAGATTGCAGTTCAAGATGGAAAGCTTATTACCGCTAGCTCAGCCGGATCTTTATCATGGACTAAGCTCATTGTCGAGGAGTTAGGCCTATATTCAAAATCTACAGTAGAAGCATGGTTTAATTATTTTTCAACGGGGGATGCTCATTATTATTTTGAAATGATGAACTCTTTAGAAAATGATGCACAAGGACATTAGTATGAAAAAGATTATTCTTCTTCGCGGAGTAACACCAACAGGTACCAATAGAATTCCCAAAATGTCTTATTTAGTAGAAATCCTAACAGAAGTTGGTTTTTTAAATGTTCAAACATATATTCAGAGTGGGAATATACTGTTAGAATCAGAGTTATCTGACGAAGAAATCAGAAAGTTAGTTCATGATACGATTTTGGATAAAATTGGAGCTGATTTATCAATAATTATCAAAGAAATTAATCAATTAGAGATTGCTATTCAAGAAAACCCATTTGATAATACTTATGATAGTTCTCGTATTCATCTAGTTTTTACTAACGAAGAGATTCCCGAAAGTACTCTAACAGAACTTAGTAGAGAGAATTTTGGAGATGAAGAGTTCTATGGTGGTCACGAGTGCTGTTACCTATATTTACCACGTGATGCTCGAAAAAAACGTTTAAACACAAATTATCTTGAAAAGAAATTTGGAATTCGGATGACTATGAGGAAGTTGAGTGTGGTAGAACGACTTACGAAATTATAATCTTTAAACAAGATAACTACATAACGTTCCATATCCTCCTTGTTAGGGGAAAGAAGCTTCTTTTTGTTTGATTTCCTAGATATAGTTCTATTTAGTTTCTATATTTTTAGTATTCTAAAAGAGATAAAGGAATTAAAGCAAATAAAAGGTAAGTAAATAGATAGACGTAATCTAATTTGTATTGTCTTTATCTGGGGCATGAGTCCGTGTCTTTAACGGGGTTACCAAAAAGTTACAAAAATTTGAAAAATGAGTCTATTTTGCAAGATTCAAAAGTCCTAAAACCCTATTAAATCAAGGTTATAAGATTTAAAAAATGTATTCATAGAACTCAAAATCCAGTGTCCGCAAGGACGTGCCGGTTCGACCCCGGCCGCCGGTATAGATTATAAAGGAGTTTTACTCCTTTTTTTGTTTTATTTTTTTCTTTTTTGTGATATAATTAACCGGTAAAGTTTCTTTTAGTGAATTAGAAGGAGTTAATTTTGTCTGAAGTTGCAAATAAAATCGATCGATTTTTAAATTCTATTTTATTGTTATCAGAAAATCAGCATGAGATTTTAGTTGGTTCTTGTACAAGTGGTGTTTCATTAACCAACACCCAGGAACATATTTTGATGCTGGTTGCTGATGAAGCTCTAACCAATTCTGTCTTAGCTAAGAAATTGAATGTCAGTCAGGCTGCTATCACGAAGGCCGTGAAGACCTTATTAAGTCAGGGCATGCTGGAGACTTATCGAGATGAAAATGATGCTCGGGTTCTCTATTATCGCTTAACTGAGATTGGTAAGCCTATTGCATTAGAGCATCTGCACCACCATCAGCATACTCTTCACACTTATGAGGATGTTTTGTCGAAGTTTACAAAGAATGAGCAAGGGGTCATTTCGCGGTTTTTAGATCTATTGGAAGAGGAGTTATAGTTTGAGGTATATTACGGTTTCAAATTTATCGTTTTATTATGATCGGGAACCGGTTCTGGAAGGAATCAATTACTACTTAGATAGTGGAGAGTTTGTGACCTTGACCGGGGAAAATGGGGCTGCTAAGTCAACCTTGATTAAGGCTAGTCTTGGGATTTTACAGCCCAAGGTTGGGACAGTTGAGATTTCAAAGACAAATGTAAAGGGAAAGAAGTTAAGGATTGCTTATTTGCCACAACAGATTGCTAGTTTTAATGCTGGATTTCCAAGTACGGTCTATGAATTTGTGAAGTCAGGTCGGTATCCTCGTAAAGGCTGGTTTCGAAAGTTGAATGAGCACGATGAAAAACATATTCTGAAGAGTTTAGAATCTGTTGGGATGCTGGAGTTCAAGGATCGGGCGATTGGTTCTTTGTCTGGTGGTCAGAAACAGCGGGCCGTCATTGCTCGGATGTTTGCTTCAGATCCGGATATTTTTGTTTTAGATGAACCTACGACAGGAATGGATGCGACGACAAAGAGTGATTTTTATGAGTTGATGCATCACAGTGCGCATCACCATCAAAAATCTGTTTTGATGATTACGCATGATCCTGAAGAGGTTAACCAATTTGCGGATCGGAATATTCATTTGGTTCGTGACCAAAGCTCTCCTTGGAGATGTTTTAATGTCCATGATACTGAAGGGGAGGGTGACCATGCTTGATTTATTCCAGTATGATTTTATGCAGCGGGCCTTGTTGGCTATGGTTGCGATGAGTCTTTTTTCTCCTGTATTAGGGATTTTCTTAATTTTAAGACGGCAGAGTCTGATGAGTGATACGCTGAGTCACGTTTCTCTTGCGGGTGTCGCTTTTGGGCTTTTCCTTGGGATCTCTCCGACGCTCTCGACTATGATCATTGTCATTATAGCTGCGGTCTTTCTTGAGTATTTGCGGACCTTATTTAAGGACTTTATGGAGATCGGGACGGCAATTTTAATGTCCACTGGTCTTGCCCTAGCTTTAGTGCTGATGCGTGGTGGTGGGAAAAGCTCGATGAGCTTGGATCAGTATTTGTTTGGTTCTACCCTAACCATTACGGATGAACAGGTGATCGCCTTGTTTGTGATTGCTTTTGTTGTATTAGTGTTGACGGCCTTATTCTTGCGTCCTATGTATATTTTGACCTTTGATGAAGATACGGCCTTTGTAGATGGCCTTCCGGTCCGGACCATGTCCATTTTATTTAATGTGGTAACGGGGGTTGCTATCGCCTTGATGATTCCTGCAGCAGGATCGTTATTGGTTTCAACCATCATGGTTTTACCGGCGAGTATTGCGCTGAAATTAGGGAAGAACTTCCGTGGGGTCATGCTGATTGCAGTCATCATTGGCTTTATCGGGATGTTTAGTGGCTTGATTTTGTCTTATATTGCAGATACACCAGCGAGTGCCAGCATCACGCTTTTATTTGTGGGACTGTTCTTGCTTGTGAATCTTGGATCACGTTTGAGGAAGTAGATATGAACTTTAAAAAATTTGGTTGGTTATTGTTAGTGGCTTTAACACTTGTTTTGACAGCTTGTGGCAAAAGTCAGAGTCAAAATGGGAAATTAAAAGTGATGACCACTTTCTATCCTGTTTATGATTTTACAAAAAATATTGTCGGAGATGAAGGAACGGTAGACCTGCTCATTGGAGCGGGATCAGAGCCTCATGAATATGAATTGTCTGCTAAGGGGCGGGCTATGATTCAAGATTCGGATGTTTTCGTCTATGAAAATGAAAACATGGAAACCTGGGTTCCAAATCTTTTGAAATCAATGAAGGATAAGAAGACCAAAGTGATCGACGCCACCAAGGGCATGGTCTTGCTTCCTGGATTGGAAGAGGAACATGAACACGAAGGGGGCGAAGAACACCATCATGAATATGATCCTCACCTTTGGCTCTCTCCACATCGTGCCATGAAGATGGTAGAGTCAATTCGTGATCAATTGGTGGCAGCTTATCCAGATAAGAAAAAGACGTTTGAGAAAAATGCCCAAGCCTATCTAAAGAAATTACAGGCCTTGGATCAAGCTTATCAGGATGGCTTGAAAGATGCGAAACAAAAGAATTTCGTGACCCAACACGCGGCTTTCCGTTACTTGGCCTTGGATTATGGCTTAAACCAGGTGGCTATTTCAGGGATTTCACCTGATAGTGAGCCTTCTGCTGCACGATTGCGTGAATTGACAGAGTATATCAAGAAAAATGAGATCAAGGTCATTTACTTTGAGGAAAATGCTTCTAAGTCCTTGGCGAAAACCTTGTCTTCTGAAGCTGGTGTTGAGTTAGCTGTCTTAAATCCTTTGGAAAGCCTGACGGATCAAGAAATGAAAGATGGCGAAGACTACGTGTCTGTTATGAAGGAAAATCTGAAGGCGCTAGAGAAAACAACGTCACAAGCTGGTAAGGATATTCAACCGGAACATGAGGAAGATTCAAAGACAGTTCAAAAGGGCTATTTCGAGGATAGTCAAGTGAAGGATCGTAGCTTAGCAAATTATGCAGGTGATTGGAAATCAGTTTATCCATACTTGCAAGATGGAACGTTGGATCAGGTATTTGATTATAAGGCAAAATTAAATCCAACCATGACGGCCGCTGAGTATAAGGAATATTATACCAAGGGTTATCAAACAGATATTGATCGGATTAAGATTGATAAGGATTCAATGGAGTTTTATCAAAAAGGATCTTCTAAGAAATATACTTATAAATACGTAGGTAAGCACATTTTGACTTATAAGAAGGGGAATCGTGGTGTTCGTTATCTCTTTGAAGCCAAGGAGAGCGATGCGGGGGACTTCAAATATGTTCAATTTAGTGACCATGAAATTACTCCGGTAAAGGCAGCTCACTTCCACATTTTCCATGGAGGAAAGAGTCAAGAAGCGCTTTATGATGAGTTAGAAAATTGGCCAACGTATTATCCTTCCAACTTATCTGGTTTAGAAGTGGCACAGGAAATGCTGGCTCATTAAGAGCTGTATCAATAGAGAGACTAGGACTGATTATCCCGGTCTCTTTTTGATTAAAAATGGGGAGTGAAGCTTGTCAAATGCTTGAAAATACGTTACAATGAAAGGGCTTTAAATTAAAAAATGTATGGGGAATTTTAAATGAAAAAAGTTGGTGCAATTCTTGTGAGTCTTCTCAGTGTGGTCCTGTTGGTAGCTTGTTCGCAACAGGGAGCGAGCAAAAAATCAACCGCTTCCTCTAGTCAAACGACGACCTCTTCTGAAGTCAAAAAGACGGATGCTTCTAGTTCAGAAGTGAAGGAGAAAGAAAAAAAAGAAGAGAAAAAAGAAGAGAAAAAAGAAGTGAAGAAAATGGATCTTGAGGCTATTGCTAATGGAGATTACAGCAGTATTGCTGGGGTCTGGCAAGATGATAAAGGAAACAAGCTAGTCTTTAACGACAAAGGGTTGGTCTCACAAGAGTTAGAGGGCTATGGAGCTTCTTTGACGGATTATGGAACCGCCTCAGAAGGCATTTATGGTGGTCGTGATGGGGGCTTCTTGTTGGAGTATATTCCTGCGGGAGTAACCATTGGTGATCAGGTCGATGATCAAGGACAAGTCGTCTTTAAGGATACATCAGATGCCTCTAAAAACCGCTTGTGGTCTGGTGTTGGTATCGCTAGTTTTGGGGAACAAGGCTCGATCTACTATCATGTAGGAGATGAATAATGGAAAAAAGAGGCTGGGACAAAAGTCCTAGCCTCTCAATTGTTTTTGGATTGTCGAGCAAGACGCAGTGGTTGAGTGGGCTCTACTACGCTGATTTCATCA
>JAGZKI010000060.1 GCA_018365265.1 Streptococcus parasanguinis
TCGGTCTGTACTGAAATCAAGGTATTATTGGGAATCCCAGCTTAAATCATAGATGCCGTAAGGGATTTTATTCTTTATTTAAAACTTTGCAACAGAACCCCTAAAGCCATAGCGAGCCCACTCGATAAAGATCGGATGGGAAAAGTAAAGGGCCATACTCATCTGCTTTAAATACTGTAAATTATAGCTTTTCAAAAAGGACGATCGCAGGCAGGCATTGACAAAATAAACGGTCACAAAAGGAAGAAGAAAGAAAAAATTCTTATCAATTCCTTCATGTTGAAAAATGATGATCCCTTCTAGACAGAGCAAACCAAAGGCAAGAGCTAGCTTTTGCCAACGGTGAATGCTAAAAGTTTGTGCATGAAAATGATCATACAGATAGTATCCCATATAGATAAAAATGGGCGTGTAAAAGAGACCATTTCGCGCTGTAAAAAATAGGTTGCTGTAGAGCTGGTAACCTTTGAGAAGACTTGTGGTGTCCAGATAAGCCGAATAGGTCTCGATCAGCCCCAGCAGTAAAGAAGAAAGGTGATCAACCCCGTCCAAACCATACCTAGGTGTTTGACCAATTGATTGACCAAAAACAAACCCAGCAAAAAGGCTGGGATATACCAGAGTTGGTAGCACATCCCCAGATAGATCAGTGCAATGAGAACACCTGCTGGAAAAAGATAGATAGGAAGATGGAGACTAGAGAAAAAGAGCCAAGCATACGGAAGGTAAACAAAACTCCAAAACAAATAGGTTTTTACGATTTTGACCAGATAGGCCTTCATTTTCTGAGAATTCCCTAGTGATTGCTTGAGGAAAAAGCTGGCACAGACGATAAAAAATGGCACTGCTAGCCGGCCGAGCATACTCTTAAGGCCAAAATGCAGTGGCTCATAAGAGGTCAAGCGACCACTATGCACCAAAATTACTGCAATCGCAAAGAGGTATTGAAAAAAGCTGATACTAGAGGTGTTATAGAGGGGATTCTTTTGCATAGTCCTACTCCTTGCCCAAAGCAGTTTCTATGGTTATTTTAGCATGAAAGGGAAGGCCAAGCAAGGAATCTTGCATCCTTATCTACCTTTTTTCCTCTATTTTTGATATACTCAAAGCATGCATAAACAAACGATTATTGATTTTAAAGAGCTTGGTTTGCGCCACCTTTTCACCAAGCCCATAACGGAATTAAAAACTAGAAACCTCGACCAGGTAGAGACTCTTCTTAGAGAAGTCGAAGCCTACCAGGAGCAAGGCTTTTATGCTGTTGGCTATGTCAGCTATGAGGCTGCTCCTGCTTTTGAGAAGAAGTTTGCTGTCCATCCAGCACCTCTTATGGGAGAGTATCTCCTCTATTTTACGATCCACGAGAAGGTCGAAATCCTTCCTTTTCCAGAGGACTATGAAGCTGTGGATCTTCCAGCTAATTGGAAGGAAGAGGTAGAGGCGCCTGCTTATCAAAAAGCCATCGAGACCATCCATCACCATATTCGCCAGGGAGATACCTACCAGGTCAACTACACTGTCCAGCTTTCTCAAGAGCTAGAGGCTGACCCTTTGGCTATCTACAATCGCTTGGTGGTTGAGCAAAAGGCCCAATACAATGCTTTCATCCAGCACGATGATGTCTCCATCCTCTCCATCAGTCCTGAGCTCTTTTTTGAGCAAGACGACCGACTACTGACCACGCGCCCGATGAAGGGAACGACGCACCGTGGTCTCACTAACCAAGCCGACCTCAAGGAAGCCGCTTGGCTAGAAGCCGATCCCAAAAATCGAGCAGAAAACATGATGATCGTGGATCTCCTCCGCAATGATATGAATCGGATTTCGGAGATTGGAAGTGAGCAGGTGACCCGTCTTTGCCAAGTCGAGCAATACTCCACTGTTTGGCAGATGACCTCGACCATTGAAAGTCGCTTGCGAGCTGAGGTCGACCTGGTCCAAACCTTCCGAGCTCTCTTTCCTTGTGGCTCGATTACAGGAGCACCGAAGATCTCCACTATGGAAATCATCCAAAAGACGGAGAAGGCCCCTCGAGGTGTCTACTGTGGAACGATCGGCATCCTTCTTCCAAAAGGGAAACGGATTTTTAATGTAGCCATCCGGACCCTTCAAATGCAGGGGAATCAAGCCATCTATGGCGTGGGAGGAGGCATCACTTGGGACAGCAAATGGGAAGGTGAATACCAGGAAACCAAGCAAAAATCGGCTGTCCTCTACCGGCAAGAACCTCGCTTTGAGCTCCTGACGACTGGCTGCATCCACCAAGGAGAGTTGACTTTCCTCGACCAACATGTAACACGCTTGAGAGAAGCTAGTCGCTACTTTGCCTATCCTTATGATGAGTCGAAGCTCCTGAAAGAACTTCAAGAAGAACTCGCTCATTTAGATCTCAACCTTGACTATCGTTGTCGGATTGCCTTGCAAAAAAACGGGACCTTCCACCTAGTGATCACGGAGCTGACAGACTTGCCAGCTAGCTATCTACAGGCCCAACTGACAGAGCAGAAGCTTGATTTAGCGACGCCATTTACTTATTTCAAAACGAGTCAGAGAGACCATCTCAGCCAGTCAAATCACGAGCAAATTTTCCATCTGCCAGATGGAACCTTACTGGAGACGACGATTGGCAATCTGGTGCTGGAGATAGAGGGACAACGCTATACCCCACCAGCTCACCTCCCCTTACTCGATGGCATTTATCGGCGCCATCTTCTTGAGACCCAGCAAGTTGAAGAAAAACTCTTAACTCTGAACGATTTAACAGACGCTGATCGTATTTATGCCTGCAATGCTCTTCGTGGTCTCTACGAACTCGATTTTCAAAGAAAGGATTCCTGATGAAACTAATTTTTTTACACGGACTAGGGCAAGATGTCCTCTCTTGGCAAGGAGTCCAATTTGCACTTTCACCCTTGCACTCCAAAACTTTTGATATTTTCTCCCACCCAAAAGAAAGCTATCAGGAAGTCAAAGAAAGGTTGATGGAGCGCCTCCAGCAAGAAAGCGAACCCTTTATTCTGGTAGGACTCTCACTAGGTGGTGTCCTTGCACTTGATCTCTCCAGCCAAGACTTTCCACAACTCAAGGGATTGGTCCTTGCAGGAACACAATACAAACTCACCACCAATCCCCTCTACAGGCTCCAGATCCTCCTCTTTCGTCTGCTTCCCAAGCATGTCTTTGCAAAGCAAGATGCCAATAAACAACAGATGCTTCAAATCTTGACCGAATTAAAAGGACTCAATCTAACCGATACTGCTAAAGCTTGCTCTCTCCCTAGCTTGGTGATTTGTGGCAGCAAAGATTGGGCCAATCAGTCTTCATCTAAGAAGTTGGCCAAGCTCCTGCCCAAAGGTCGCTATCAAGAAATCGCAGACGGAGGCCATCTACTCAATACAGAGAAACCCTATGAACTCGCGCAAGCCATCAAGGAGTTTGTTGGTGAATTTAAAAATGAAGAAGCTAGCTTAAAAAACAGTTCCTCTTAATGTAGATAAAGTATTTTTCATGTTACATAACTTAAAAAATCAAGAAATTTAAAGAAATGTTTATTTTCTAAAGTTACTCATGAATACCTTGAGGCTTTCCGCCGTGAGAAAAGTCCTTGAAATAGTGATATTTCAAGGACTCGAGAGTTTTGAAACTTTAGGTTCAAAACTAAGTCATGGAACTTCTTTGAAGTTCGCTGACGTCCATCCTCACTTAAGGAAAGCCTCTAGAAAACTTAAAACTACAAGTAACGACTAACTTTTAAAAGGTTAGTCGTTTTTTTAGAAATATTTGAGAATTGCTTGATAGTTATTTGAAAAGCAAGCTGTATACTAAGAGTGTAAAGAAAACAACTAGTCATTTGGACGAAGGAGAAAACCATGGAAAAAGTATTAGAAATTTCCCATTTGAGTAAAAAATTTGGTCAACAATACGCCCTTAATGATGTGAATGTGACTATTCGCAAAGGTGATGTCTATGGCCTCATCGGTAAGAATGGAGCTGGGAAAACCACCCTCATCAAGGTCATCACCCAACTGATTCAAGAAACGGACGGAAGCGTCTCCCTCTTTGCTTCTTCAAATCGCTCCCAGTGGACGCAAGCCCTGAAACGTGTCGGATCTGTCATTGAGAGCCCCGTGGCTCACAAGCATATGACTGCCTACCAAAACTTAGTCTACTATTGCAAGGCACGCCATATTCCGAATCCCGACCAGGTCATCAAAGAAACCCTGAACTATGTTGGGCTGAATAATACAGGTAAGAAGAAATTCCGTGATTTTTCACTAGGGATGAAACAACGGTTGGGAATTGCCATCGCGCTCATTGCCAAACCCGACTTCCTCATTCTAGATGAACCCATCAATGGTCTCGACCCAGTCGGAATCAAGGAATTCCGTCAGATGATCAAGCGCCTCAACGATGAACTCGGCATGACCATCCTCATTTCCAGTCACATCCTCTCCGAACTTTATCTGGTTGCCAACCGCTTTGGCATTGTCGACCAAGGACGCCTGATCAAAGAAATTAGCAAGGCCGAATTCGAAGAACAAGGAGAAGACTACATCATCCTCAAGACTAGCCAGCTAGCCCTTGCCAGTCAACTGATTCAGGATCAACTCCATCACCGCATCAAGGTCATCGATAAGGATGGAGAAATCCATATCTTCGGACAGACTCACGATATTAAAGTCATTGTCAAAGCCCTCGTTCAAGCAGATATTGACGTGGACGAAATCTACTATGCCCGCCAAGATCTGGAAAAATTCTTTACGGACTTGGTAGACTAGTCAAACCACCGTCTTGTTTTACTTATCCCACATATTTCATTTAGGAGATTTATCATGTTGCATACCATTCAAGCAGATTTTTACAGACTTTTTCGCTCCAAAGGTTTTTGGATTACAGAAGCCATTCTCGTTCTCAACATCCTGTCTGGAGTCATCTTTGGAGCTACCGGCCACGTCGGCGTCAATACGGAATCCAAATTACCCCAAGCGACCGAAGTTTGGACAGGCTTTAAAGCCTTGACCAACTACTCTTCCAGCATCAGTGTGACCATCCTCTTTACCATTATTGTCATCACATTAGTCCTGGGGACAGACTTAACGCAAAACTTATATAAAAACAGCCTAGCCTATGGTGTTTCTCGCACCAGCTACTACTTTGCCAAAAGTGCTGTTGTCCTGACCATTGCGCTCTTCCAATTTCTCGTTTCTTATGGTCTCGTCTTCTTGATCGCGACCCTCTACAATGGACTTGGCACCATGCCACAACACTTCTTGGCTCATTTTGGACTGACCGTGCTGATTCAGTTCCTCTCAACCTTGGCTTGGGTCAGCATCATTTCCTTCCTCCTCTACGCTAGCCAATCCATCACCTTGGCCTTCGTTGGCTACTTCATTGGAAATATCCTCTTAAGCCTTCCTGCGCTTTTCTTTAAAGATATTGACATTCTCCACTATCTAAACTTGGAATTCCAATATTCCATGGTCCAAAGTACGACAGCAACGAACAACACTCTCTCGATTGCCCTTGGATTCATCCTTGTTTTCGGCTTCCTAGGACTCGCTACTTTCAAACACAAAGATTTATAACAAAAAGGCTTGAGCAGTGCTCAAGCCTTTTTTCTTAGTGTAATGGTCAAAACAAACCAATCTGCCTCTGTTGCCAGTTGCAAGTCGCCTCCTAAGATCTCTACAAAATTTTGAATAATGTAGAGACCCAAGCCAGAAGACTCTTCTGTATCCGACAGATTTTCTGAGTAGAAGCGACTAGCCAACTGGTCTAAGTGCTGGATCGGTTGTTGCACAATATTGCGCAGCTCGACCCGAATCGTGTCCGCGTCTGAGGTCAAGGTCAAGCGCGCCTGCTCCTTTCCATGCTTGAGGACATTGCTGAGCATATTTTGCAAGAGGCGCTCCCAGAGCTCGGGATCCGTAGCATAATGAAGATGCTCTTCTAGCTCTACCTCTAGGGCAATCCCCGCCTCAGACAAGCTATCATAATACTGGAACAACTGCTGGGTCAGGACTTGGCTGAGATCGACGTCTGAAATCCGAGGCTGAATAGCTCCCTCCATCAAGCGTCTGTACTCCAAGAGAGATTCCAGGCGTTTTGAGACGACTTGAAGATTGGAAGCAATTTTCTTCAGCTTTTCCTCTTCCTGCGTCCCACCCTTGATGATTTGTTGGGTATAGCCTGATGCAATGGTCAAAGGCGTCCGAATATCATGAGCAATATTACTGATGGCCATATCCAAGGTCTTTTTCTCTTGAAAGGCAATCCGATTGGTCCGCTCGATCTGGTCAAAGAGATCACTGACCTGCTTAGTCAAGGCGACCAATTCTTTTTTTGAGACCTGAGAGGTCAGCCGTACCCCACTCCCATTTTGGAGCTTCTGTTGAATCTGTTCCTGCAAATCCTTTAAAGCAGAAAGCAAGCGAGCATATCCCAAGCCCAAGAGAAGGACAAAGACGACTAGAATTAGAACTAAAACCCACATTACTTGTCTCCTTTCAAGCGAACACCCAAGCCCCAGACGGTTTCAATATAGTCCTCATCTGGATCAAGCTGGGCAATTTTCTTTCGAAGATTGCTTAATTGAGCATTGAGGGTATTGTCTCCTGGCAGATAGACCTCTTCCCAGACCGCCTCATACAATTCTTCCTTGGTAAAAATTTTCTTTGGATGCGCCAGCAAGGTTTCAAAAATTTGAAATTCTTTTTTGCCCAAGCGAAGCGTCTGTTCTCCAGACTCCAGTTCAAAGGTTTCTGGATTTAAAACCAAATTCTTAAAGGATAGCTTTTGCGACGCTTGAGATTCCTGTGCCGGAGAGACGTGATTTCGCAACTGCACCGTCACCCGAGCGGCCACTTCGTCCAGATTAAAGGGCTTGACAATATAATCATTGGCACCTGCAAGGAGGTACTGGCTAATGAGGTGTTTATCTCCAAGAGCGGTCATCATGATGACCGGCACCTGACTCTGCAAACGGATCTCCTCCAGAACCTGATCGCCATTTTTACCAGGAAGCATGATATCGAGAAGGACCAAATCAACAGCTTCTTGCTGGAAGAGCCGTAGCCCTTCTGTACCTGAAAAAGCCTGAAGGACCTCATGGCCTTCACTTAAGAGACTGTATAAAATTTCTTGGATATCATTATTATCCTCGATTAATAAAATCCGTGCCACTTGCCTCGCTCCTTTTTCATTTAAACTCCAAATCATTTCTATTTCTCTAGCCTATCAAATAAAGGGACCTTCGTCAATGAAAATCTGATAAAATTCTATTGTCCCCAGGTAGATCTGCATGTTAGGTCATCACAAGATGAACTTGACGATCCTTTCTTTCAAAGGGTATAATAGGACCAATGACACAATAGGGAGACTCATCTATGAAAAATAATGCTAAAACTAAAATCAGTCTTGTATCCATCCTTGTCATCCTGGGCGTTGCTGCAAGAATGATGCGAGTCATCCACCGCCAGCAAATCAGGGAGCAAAACAGACAAACCATTCAAACGACTAAAAAGGTTGCAGAGTTTCAGAAAACACTAGACGAGGAAGAAACGAAGAAACGGAACGAAACCTTCAACAAGATTTATAATGAATCCCTTGTTCGGAATAAGTTTGAGAATTGGCAAAAAGTCGATGAACTCCATGGTTTGGGACAAAGAACTGGGCAATTTTATATCTATAACTTTGAAAAAAAAGAAGAGATTCTCTTAGAGAATACTGATCAAGCATTTGTTCTACCTATTCGAGACAAGAGTGACAACGTCACATTTCAGGCTATCTTTGCCCACAAGGACGGTCAGTGGCACATCATGAAGCCAGACGGAAGTTCACAGTTGCAACTAGGAGCAGCCAACATTTCCGCTGAATCTAAGTTTGTCATCGAGAACAATGTCTTAGATTACGACCAGTAAATCCGTAAGGACTTGGCTAAACTACATACAAAAAGCTTAGGAACCCAGCTTGTGAGTGGGATTCTAAGCTTTTTCGTTTATAGGAGAGAGTCGGCCAGCAAGTACCGAAAACTTTTATTCTACAGAAGACCCATTGGTCGCAATGACTTCTTTGTACCAATAGAAGGATTTCTTACGGGAGCGATCCAAGCTTCCCTTACCTTCGTTGTCCCGGTCGACATAGATAAAGCCGTAGCGCTTCTTCATTTCTCCTGTCCCGGCAGAGACCAAATCAATACATCCCCAAGTTGTATAGCCCCAGAGGACAACACCATCTTCGTTGATGGCCTCCCGCATGGCTTTGATGTGGGCTGCGAGGTAATCAATCCGGTAGTCATCTTCAATCTCCCCGGCTTCATTTGGGGTATCAACGGCGCCTAGTCCATTTTCTACGATAAACAGAGGTTTTTGATAACGATCCCAGATGATGTTCAGCGTAATGCGGAGACCAAGAGGGTCAATCTGCCACCCCCATTCCGAGCTTTCTAGGTAGGGGTTCTTCAGAGAGGCAAAGATATTGCCCGCTGTTTTCTCCCTTTCAGCTGGATCACCTGAAGCGACCCGACTAGCATAGTAGGAGAAGGAAATAAAGTCCACCGTATGCTCTTTCAACAATTGCAGATCTTGCTCCGTCATCTCAACCGTAATTCCCTGACGCTCCCACTCTTTCTTAGCATAGTTTGGGTATTCCCCACGCGCCTGCACATCGATGAAGAAATAGTTCTTGCGGTCTTCTTCTAGACCAGCCCAGACATCTCGCGGAGCACAGGTATGGGGATAGTTTTGTCCTGCTGCCAGCATACAGCCAACCTTGTTGTTCGGATCAATCTCATGGGCTAGCTTGGTGGCAATGGCTGAAGCGACCAACTCATGGTGAGCTGCCTGGTATTTGACTTGCTCCTCATTCTCCCCTTCTTCAAAGCAAAGTCCCGCCCCCATAAAAGGCGCATGGAGGATCATATTGATTTCATTAAAGGTCAGCCAGTAGTTGACCAAGCCTTTGTAACGAGTGAAGAGCGTTCGGCAGAGGCGTTCGTAGTATTCCAACATCTTGCGACTACGCCAGCCACCGTACTCAGTAATCAAATGCATGGGGCAGTCAAAGTGGGTAATGGTCACCAAGGGCTCAATGCCATACTTGTGGCACTCCTTAAAGAGGTCTTCATAGAACTGTAAACCCGCTTCATTTGGCTCCAATTCATCCCCTTTCGGGAAGATCCGAGACCAGGCAATGGACAAGCGATAGGTTTTAAAGCCCATTTCCCCAAAGAGGGCAATGTCTTCCTTGTAGCGATGGTACATATCAATGCCTTCTTTAGCCGGGTAAAAATAGCCCTCTTCAAAGTCGAACATCTTTTTCTGACCCGTAATAATCGCATGACGATCAGGCCCAATCGGTACCACATCCACATTAGCCAAGCCACGGCCATCTTCATTATAAGCTCCCTCACACTGGTTAGCAGCCGTCGCTCCACCCCAAAGGAAACCATCTGGAAATTGAAGTTTGTCGGTCATTTCTCTACCTCACTTGATTTGATAGTTCTATTATACTCTTCTCTCTCCAAAAAATCTTACAAGATCCTATGAAAAACTGAACCTATTCTAAGGTAACTATCGCTTTTATGCAACACAAAAAGACCGGATGACTCCGATCTTTTAATAGTTCATATTCTGTTTTAAGAATAATTATAATTATGGTTAACTTCAAATGACTAAGCATCCTATTTCATACGATAAAAATCAATCACTAGACCAGCAGGGCCTTCAACTAGCAAGCTTTCGGTTCCCCAATCGGTTACAACTGGGCCGTTTAAAACCTGGATACCAAGTTCTTTCAACCGTTTGTAGTTCTGGTCTACATTCTCAACCTCTACATGAAGAATGATTCCTGACTGAAAATTTTCCAAAGGAACCAAATGATTCTCTGACAACATGAGACAGTGACTGCCAATCGTGAATTGAGCAAAACCATCATCAACATAGTCTGCCTTTTTATCCAAGATACTCTCTAATTCAGCACAGACTTGAGGAACATTTGAAACGATGATATCTATTTGATTTAAATTCATTTACTATCTCCATAAAAAGACCGCATTACTCCGATCTTTTTAATTTCCATGAGAGAAATTATTTAATTGCGCGTGATTGCAATCCTTCTTCTTCCAAGAAGAGACGGAATGGTACAAGCTCTTCAGCTTCGTATTTTTCCTTGAAGGCTTTGATGGCTTCTTCTGAGTGTTGTTTTGGATCCAACTCAAGTACTTCTACTGGAAGTGGACGATGTGGAGTGATGTGAGCATCGATAACAACAGTTTTACCTTCTTTGTTCAATTTAACAGCTTCTGCAACAACTGCATCGATGTCTTCGATACGGTCAACTGTAAATCCTACAGCACCTTGCGCTTCAGCGATTTTCGCATAGTCAGCATTAGGGAAGTCACAACCAAACAAGTGTTTGTTTGTGTCTTCGTATTTGTCCTTGATG
>JAGZKI010000061.1 GCA_018365265.1 Streptococcus parasanguinis
ATTCGTTAGAATTCGATTTCGTCGTCCCACCTCCGCACAGTTGAGTAGGGCTGTAAAAGCTGATGAAATCAGCGTAGTAGAGCCCACTCAACCACTGCGCCTTGCTCGACAATCCAAAAACAATTAAGAGGCTAGGACTTTTGTCCCAGCCTTTTTTTGATGGAATGACTCATTTCCATGGTATAATGGGAGGACTATTCATAGAGAAGATCAAAAGGAGACACGAGTGGATCAAAAACATCACTGTCAAGTCCTATGGGCGAAAAATAAATACCTGGTGCTGAGTCGTTCCAGTAATCTCTACAAGGAAATCCGGGAGTACCTCAAGCAAGACCAGGTAGAGGTCAGCCACGTCGAGGACCTAATCCAGCAAGCACTGGCCTTGCCGGAAAATCGTGGCCAAGTCTCCAATGCCTTTCAGCATATTTGGGGCTATTTCAAAAAGCAGGCGACTGCAGAGGAAAAGGCGGACTTTATGTTGCTACTTGAGAAGTACCAGCATGGCCAAGCTAGCCAAGAGGATCTGATCGAGGGGATCCAGATGCTCCTTGAGCGCTACCCGAATCGCTACTTACAAGACTCGACGCTACTAGGAGGGCAATAGATGAGACTCTGGCACCAAGACTTGATTCCCAAACTCCCTCGTCCCCAGCTCCTGGGTCAACACCGGGAATGTTGCGCCCTAAGGGGCAATGGCTGGGGCAAGAAGCACGCGACGGTCAACTATGTCTTTGACTACTCGCCCTATCGCCTCTATGCCTATCACCGCCTGATCATGGAAGAGATGACCGCTCGTGGCTATAAGGTCAGCCCAGAGTGGTGGGAGCCGACCTACCGAGGCAAGACCTGCCCAGCTTATTCAAAACTGGAAGAGGAGGCCTTGAGCATCCCCATCTATCCCGAGCACCAGGCTACTTACCTCCAAGAATGCTTAGATAACCTAGCAGAAAAAGGGATCCAACTTGACTAAGAAAAACGAACCAGATCAGGTTCGTTTTTTGCGCGAAATCTCAACAAAATGCTTTGAAAACGTTAATTTCTTTCCCAAACATGCTATAATAATAGGAGATTATGCACAGGAAAAGGATAGACGGATGAAGGCAGTAGCAACTCCAGAACTTGAGATTGAAAGACAGTTGATCCAGCAGTTGACATCAGGAGAGAGTCAGTGGACTTATCGCGAGGATCTCAAGAATGAAGACCAGTTATGGGACAATTTCTTTGACAAGCTCGCGCAAAATAATGTCGCTTTGTTGGTGGACCATCCCTTGACCGAGCAAGAAAAGCGTCAGATCAAGAACCAGCTCAACTTTGTCAGCTACTATGAAGCGGCCAAGTGGCTAGCTGGTGAAAATGGGATCGCAAAGGTAGAAGTCCAGCGTGAAGATGCTAGTCTAGGGACCATCCGTCTGGCAGTCATCTGGCGGGACAATATCGCTGCTGGGAAGTCGAGCTATGAAGTGGTCAATCAAGTCGAACGCGACAAGGCCTATCCACTAGACCAGGATCGACGGCTCGATACGACCCTTCTGATTAATGGCCTGCCTCTCATCCATATCGAACTCAAGAGTCCACGAGTGGCCTTTCTAGATGCCTTTCATCAGATCAAGAAGTACGACCGAGAAGGCAAGTTCCGTGGTATTTACTCAAGCTTACAGATGTTTGTCGTGACCAATAAAGTCGACACACGCTATATCGCTGCAGCCCGTGAAAGTAAGCTAAACAAGCAATTCTTGACCAAGTGGGTGGACAAGGACAACAAGCCCATGATCGATCTCAACAGCTTTGCTCATGAGGTCCTCTCCATCCCTCGGGCCCACCAGATGGTCATGCAGTACTCGGTCATCGACGATAGTAAGAAGGCTCTCATCCTCCTGCGTCCTTACCAGATCCATGCCATCGAGGCTGTACAGGAAGCCTCTCGTCGCCAAGAGTCGGGCTATATCTGGCATACGACAGGATCAGGCAAGACCCTGACCTCTTACAAGGTGGCGCGCAATCTCTTGCAGATCCCAGCGATCCAAAAGACCATCTTTGTCGTCGACCGCAGAGACCTGGACCAACAGACGACCTCGTCCTTCCTCTCTTATGCGGCCAATGATGTCATCGATATCGACGAGACGGACAATACCCATGAACTGGTCAAGCGCCTAGGGGGCAATGACAAGCGCGTAGTGGTCACGACCATCCAGAAAATCACGACCATGATGCGCAAGTTTGAAGAAGGGAAGTACCAGCGGGATGCTGGGAAGATCAAGGACCTGCGCGTGGCCTTTGTCGTGGATGAGTGCCACCGAGCTGTCACGCCACAAACGCAAAAGGAGATCAAGGCCTACTTCAAGAACTCTCTCTGGTATGGCTTTACAGGGACTCCGATCTTTAAGGAAAACAAACGCAAACAAGTGGGAGACCTGGCTCAGACCACCCACCAACAGTATGGCGACCGCCTGCATGAATACACCGTCAAGGAAGCCATCCATGATGGAGCGGTTCTGGGCTTTAAGGTTGACTACCGCAATACCATCATCTCAGATCTACTAGAAGAAGAGATCCCAGACCAGGCCTATGAGGACAAGGAGCACATGCTAGAGGTTCTAGATGCCATCCTCAATAAGAGCCAGCAACAGCTTAATATCCCTAAAGGGGTTGGAAAGAGCTATGAGGCTATCTTGACGGTCAAGTCCATCCCACGAGCACAGGCTTATTATAATCTGCTCAAGAGCATTCTCGCTGGCAAGGAACGGGTCAAAGTTTCCGAGCGGGTCAAACAATACCTACCAGATTTTCCAAAATTCACCATCACTTACTCGGTGTCTGAAAATGAGGAGGAATCCATCGGCTACCAAGACCACATGAAGCAGGTCATGGAGGACTACAACCAAGAGTTTGGCACACATTTTAGCCTAGCGGATCTGCGAGGCTTTAACACTGATGTCAATAATCGCCTGGCCAGAAAGCAGGACAAGTACCTCTACCGCAATGAGCAGTTGGATCTGGTTATCGTGGTCGATCGCCTCTTGACAGGCTTTGATGCTCCTTGTCTTTCTACGCTCTTTATCGACCGCAAGCCCATGCGCCCACAGGACTTGATCCAGGCCTTCAGCCGGACCAATCGGATCTTTGATGACAAGAAGCACTTCGGCCATATCATCACCTTCCAGCGCCCTCAAGCCTTTAAGGAAGCTGTCGACAATGCCCTCAAGCTCTACTCTAATGGAGGAGAAAATGAGGTCCTAGCACCAAGCTGGGAAGAAGAGAAGCGCAACTTCTTAAAAGCCTGGGCAGAGTTTAAAGGCCAAGTCACAGAATTCGAAGAAGAAGGAATCGCCCTCGAGCAGGCTCCAACAGCCCAGCTCCGCAAGGTCGCCAAAGCCTATCAGGTCTTTGACAAGTATCAAGCCTCGATCCGTGTCTACTCAGAGTACGAGAAGGAAGAGATCTATCGGGAAACGGGTCTCAGCGACAGCCAGCTCGAAGCCTATCTAGGCCTCTATCAAAATATTCTGGCGGAGATCAAGAGCAGGGACCCAGAAGTGGACAGCCAAGATGAGCTGGACATCCACTATGAGCTAGAGTCTGTCCAAGTCGATGAGATCAACTATGCCTATATCCTGATGCTGATCCAGAGTATGATCCAGCAGGAGGAAAATGACGAGCAGACCCTGAGTGATAAGGATATCGCAACCGTGGATAGCTATATCGAGAGCCTGAACCGGACCAATCCAAGCCTAGCCGAGATCATCCAAAACCTCTGGACCCAAGTCCAAGAAGAGCCTGAAAGCTACCGAGGACAGTCCATCACAGGAGTTTTAGACCAGATGATTGAATCCATCATCGATAGCCATATCGCAAGCTTTGCCAAAAAGTGGTATATCGGAGTCGATGAACTCCGCTACTATATCCAACACTACCGCAAAGGGGCCAAAAAACAAGCCGGCGAAAGCCAGCTGACCAAGAGCCAACGCTACAAAGACTACAAGGCAGAAGTAGCAGATGCCCTCAACCCACTCAGCTACAAAAAACAAATCAAAGAAGCCTATACCCAACTGATCGAAGAGGTGATTGAACCACTGAGAGTGGGGAGGTAGGAGAGTGTTACAATGAAAGAAACAGAAGTTCTTAAAAGACTTGGAATAAGAAATAAAAATAAATTACTTTCATTGTTGCATAGGTCAAATATTAGTAGATGTATTTGGCAGAGAACAAATTATTATAAGTTGGTTCCAACAATTCCCAAACTTTTAGAAAGAATTAAAACATTAGAACTCACTGAATCTATCACACCTATTGATAGTAATAAAGAAATTACACTTAATAGATATAGAAGAGATAAAGGTAATTTGCAAAGAAAGAATAGATATGTCGGTTGGAAAGTAAGAATTCCAAAGCGGGTTTTATTAAAAGATGACATATCAGACTACTATACGACAAATGAAGGTATACCCCATAACAATATTGTCCATAGAGGTCACCTTTTAGGAAAACAATTTGAAAAATTTCTCTTTGAGAGTACTTCAATAAAGAATGGTATAATTCATTTTTTTGATAAAAATAACGTTGACAATATATATCAACAATTTAGTCGAGCAAATTGCAATGATGAGTTTAATAATGGGCAGTCATATTTTGAAAATATTGTCAGTGGAATTATCGAAAACTATACTAGTAACGGGATTTACGAGTGTTGCTATTATGAGGTTGAAGCGATTTTTTTAGATATAGCTGACAAGATGCCGATAGGAAACAGGATTTTATTTTTTGATAAGGAAAATTTTGAAAATAGTTTTCATGTATTTATTCCAAATTTCAGTAATGAATACGTTCATAAAAAATCTTGTTATCTAAAGTATAGAGAACATTATGAATTTGGATTTTCAAAAGAGGAATTAAAGTATACAGGGAGAAGTGAAAATTGTTAACAAATGATCAATTAGATGAAATTGTAAGAGAATTCTTTTATCAAGAAACAGAAGGGGAATATTGGGATTTTAAAGAAAAACCATATTTCTATGAAGGTCAAAGTAAAGAAGAAAAAAATAAAAAGAAGAATGACCTTCTCCATGATATTATTTGTATGGCAAATAATTTAAGTAACCGTGATGCATACATTATCATGGGTATTCAAGATCAACCTGTTAAAATAACAGGAGTTAAGCAATTTTCTAATAAGTGGACACAAGAAAATTATCAGGATTTTTTACAAAATTTAACTTGGGCTGGAGATATGATTCCGACAGTTGAATTTCGGACTATAGATGGTGGGGATTTAGATGTCTTAATTATAAAAAAATCAAATAAGGTTCCATTTTATATAACTAAAAAATATAGTAAAGTTAGAGAAAATCGAATTTATGTTCGAAAAGGTTCTAAGAATACAGCCATTGATAGCCAGGCAGAAATAGGCGATATTGAAAAGCTATTCGAATTTAGATTTGGGTTAACACCCTATCCTAAAGAACGTGTGATTAATTATATATGTGATCATGATCATTGGATTGAGATGAAGGGGGATTATGAAACTCGTTCTTGGTACTATGAAAAATTTCCTGAATATACTATGGAATTAGTTGATGATCCACAGAACGATGAACTAAAAGCTCCAGTATATGCACTCATCCATCCCAACGCAAGAACAACATGGCAGATTTTACGTCTAAAATACCACCAAACAATCTTGTTGGAATTCAGTTCACATTATATTGACGAATATAGGGGGATATCTGTTCAACCAAAGTATAATTTTTTAAAATTATTCGACAGGATGGACGATATCAAGTTTCCATCTATGTATTACTATTACTTATCTGATTCTGTCGAAATAGAATTGATGTATTTGTTAAAAGAATTAATGCAACAAGATGGTGAAGCATGGAGAAGGCATTTGAGCCTAGTTCCTGTTTTTTATGACGATGTAGAAAGAAATGTTGTTGAAGAATATATTGAAGAAAATAAATCTGATATCATTGAGAAAATAAAAAAGGAAAGTGAAAACATTTGCCTTGGTTATAATTATGATGGGGATGAGAAGCGAAGTAAATGGGATCAAGAAGAAATAGCAGTAACCAAAGTTGTAAAAAATATCTTAAATGAGTATAGAGAAAAGAAGGTATATGAAAAAACAAAGTAAATCTCCACAAATTAGGTTTCAAAATTTTGAAGATGAGTGGGTAGATAGCACAATAGGACGTCATATTTCTTTATTAAATGGCCGTGCATATAAGCAGGAAGAATTATTAGATGAAGGAAAGTATAAAGTTCTCAGAGTTGGAAATTTTAATACAAATAGCAAATGGTATTATTCAAACTTAGAGCTTGAAGAGAATAAGTATGTAAATAAAGGTGATTTGTTATATTTATGGGCTACAAATTTTGGACCTGAAATATGGACCGAAGAAAAGGCAATTTATCATTATCATATTTGGAAACTTGATTTTGATAGAACAGAAATTAATCAAGATTATTTAAATATCTGGTTAGAGAGTGATAAAAATAAGATTCAACAAAATACTAATGGTAGTACGATGGTTCATATTACAAAAACTATGATGGAAGAAAGAGGGATTTCACTTCCTAACTTTGATGAACAATCCGCCATTGGTTTCCTTTTCCGCACCCTCGACAACCTTCTGACTAGCTACAAGGACAATCTTGTCAACTACCAATCTCTCAAGGCGACCATGCTCTCCAAGATGTTTCCCAAAGTTGGACACACTGTTCCTGAGATTCGTTTAGATGGATTTGAAGGTGAATGGGAAAGGAAAAGTTTGTCAGAGGTTTGTACTATTAATTCTGGACGAGACTATAAACACTTAAAGAATGGGGATATTCCTGTATATGGCACAGGTGGTTACATGCTTTCTGTAAATGAAAAATTATCTGATGAAGATGCTATAGGTATTGGAAGAAAAGGAACTATAGATAAACCATATTTATTATTAGCGCCTTTTTGGACTGTAGATACTTTATTTTATGTGACATGTAAAGTGGGCTATGATTTAAATTATCTTTTCTTAATTTTTCAAAAAGTTCGTTGGAAAAAGTTTGATGAATCTACTGGTGTTCCAAGTCTATCAAAGAAAACTATTGAAAAAGTTGTTTCAAAGTTTCCATCTCTTTCTGAACAACAAGCCATCGGCGCCTATTTCTCAAACCTCGATAACCTCATCGCTACTCAGCAAGAAAAAATTACGCAGCTAGAAACACTCAAAAAGAAACTCTTACAAGATATGTTTATCTAACATTTATATTTACAGAAAGGGGTTAACCATGCCAGACACAACTTTTAAACGTGAAAAGAAAACTGACAAACCGGTTATTGCACTTTGCTATGATTTTGATAAAACTCTATCTCCAGATGATATGCAAGCTCAAGGATATATTCAAACAGTACAACCAGAAGGAAGTGATGTAATTGGTGATTTCTGGAAAGAGTCAAATGGTCGTGCTGCAGCAAACAATATGGATAAAAACCTTGCTTATATGTATACAATGAAGAAGAAAGCACGTGGGCAAATTGTTTTTACAAAA
Source organism: Streptococcus parasanguinis (assembly GCA_018365265.1). Taxonomy (GTDB): domain Bacteria; phylum Bacillota; class Bacilli; order Lactobacillales; family Streptococcaceae; genus Streptococcus; species Streptococcus parasanguinis_G. The sequence continues at coordinate 7,528 of JAGZKI010000061.1, forward strand.
GAAAAACTAGCTGACTATGGTTCTCAGGTAGCATTGTTCCCAGGTGTTGAAGATTGGTTTGGGCGTATTAGAAAATATGGAGCAGATAAAGGGATTATTATTGAGCATTATATTATTTCTTCAGGTTTAAAAGAAATGATAGAAGGAACGTCAATTGCGAAAGAATTTAAAGAACTGTACGCAACATCTTTCTATTTTGATGAAGATGGGGTGGCTGTTTGGCCTGCTCAAGTAGTTAATTATACCAACAAGACACAGTTTCTCTTTCGTATCTCAAAGGGTGTCCTTGACGTGAATGATGATGCTGTTAATGATTCTTTTCCACCAGATGAAATTAGAGTTCCTTTTCGAAATATGATTTATCTTGGTGATAGTGACACGGATATTCCTTGTATGAAATTAGTAAATTCTCAAGGTGGATATTCTGTAGGTGTTTTTAATCCAAATGAAAAAGATGAGGTGAAGGCAAAGAATAAAGTTTATAAGATGATGAGGGATAATCGTATTTCTTATTTTGCTCCTGCAGATTATTCGGAAGGTAGCGAGCTTGATGAATTAGTCAAATTAATTATTGATAAAACTGTATACAATGAAAAACTGTATGAGAAAAAGTATATTAATCAGAAGGAAGCTATCGAACAAGAAAAACCAAAAGAAGAGCAGGAGAAGATAGATTTAATCAACTCTTTGGAAAGTAGTGGTAGTTTTAAGAGTACTCATGCTATTGTTGAAAAATTATCAAATTACACTAGTTGGAAACCAGAAGAAATAGAAGATCTTTTAGAAATTGCACTGGAAAATACACAGGTATGGCATATTTTAAATGATCAAGATATTAAAAAGTTTTACCATTATCTAATTGAAAAACTTAGTAGAAATACTGAGGAATCAATTAGAAATAAAGTAGAAAAAATTCAAGAAAAGATTGAATCTTAAAATCTGTAATAATATTTTGATAAATTTATACTATAAGAAACTCTTACAAGATATGTTTATCTAACTTTCAAAAAAGATCCTAATCAGTATCCATATAAGCACATCCTTTTTCGAATAGTATAAGTGAGCCCCTTTGATTCTTACAAAGGGTGCTCCTTAGTGTTTAATAACTTAAAAGTATTTACTTTTAATAACTTAAGAGTTATAATAAATTCGAAAAGAGGTTGCTTTGTGCACGCTATTTATTTTTATAAGGATAAACAAGGGAATCAACCGGTCTTGGACTACATGAGGGAGCTAGCTCGTCACGATAGCAAGGACAGCCGTATCAAACTCAACAAGCTCAATGACTATATCGAACTGCTGAGCCAGCATGGAACACGTGCTGGACAACCCTACATCAAGCATCTGGATGCAGAGATTTGGGAGTTGAGACCCTTGCGGGATCGGATTTTATTCGTGGCTTGGCTGGATGGGAGCTTTGTCTTACTGCATCATTTTGTCAAAAAGACGCAAAAGACGCCCAGACGAGAGATCGAAAAAGCCAAGCGGGAGTTGCAAGAATTGAAGGAAAGAGGGCTAAGTGATGAAGAATAGTGCCATCGGCAGCAATTGGAAAGATGTGAGAGCAGAGCTCTTCACCAAGGAAGAAATCCTGGAAAGTGATCTGCGGGTCGCGATTATGACAGAGCTGATCGAAGCTCGGCATGAAAAGGGCATTAGCCAAAAGAAACTAGAAGAACTAAGTGGGGTCAGTCAACCGGTCATCGCTCGGATGGAGACAGGCAAGACCAGTCCTCAACTGGACACGGTCTTGAAAGTCTTAGCCAGTCTGGGCAAGACCCTCGCTGTCGTCCCACTGGAACAAGAAAAGGTCTAAAAGAAATCAGAAAGAATTACTA
>JAGZKI010000062.1 GCA_018365265.1 Streptococcus parasanguinis
ATCTCAGTAAAAACCGGAAATAACGCCAGAAATGGTGGAAAAAATAGCCTAAATAGGCTGATTCGATGTGTTTGCGGGAAAAAAATCGGCCCAGATCCGAGAAATTTTAATCAGCGAGTCAGCTTGGGAAGAAATGACCTGCTTATTCGCACCTTCCCTAACATTTTCATTATCAGCGATGCGGTGACAATCCCCTGTTTAATTGAGGCTGCCAGGTACAATATTTTATCCCTGCGCGCCTCAATGTCTTTGAGATTCAGGCTGGTTGTTGATATGACGGACTGTTTCCCGGAATAACGCTCGGCCTTTTGATGAATAACCAGCCGCTTCTCATGAATATCCCGGATCCTTGGCGAAAAAGCGAATCCCAGCAGATGCATCAGGGTGAAAACATGCTCAGTGAAGCCCGCTGTATCGGTGTAATGTTCGGTAATTTTCAGATCACTTTCGCATTGCCGCCCGCCGTGACAATATCGGCGGCGAGCGCCTCCAGTTCCGTCTGGCTGCCAGCATGGCGTTGGCACCTATCTCCGCCAGCCGCAGGGCGGCCTCGTGGCCGAAACAACTCGACATGCCAGTGATGACAATCGTGGCGTTTTGCAGACAATTTTTTGCATAACCACACCTCCGGAAACAGAAACCAACGAGTCTTGCGAGCATCAGCTGCACGCCTGCAAGTAATATAACCTCCGGGTCCAGTTGCAGAACACCGAACAGACTAACAAAACGTAGGTGCCAGTTTGCTCTGGCGAAACGGGGTTTAACCTAAAACCGCGGTGGGGAGAAAACCTGCGCCAGGCCAGGCGGCCTGGCGCGAAAATCGCACGCTAACCCTCTTTACCAAAGCCAGTTTGCTGGATAAGCATCAGCATAACGCTGTTGACCCAGCTGTGAGCCAGGCTCTGGCGGTCACTCGCCACGTCAACACGTACCAGTTGCTCTTTGCTGACCGGCGCGGCGGAGATGCCTTCGATCACTACCCGGTACCAGACGGCGGCGGGACGGAGTTCGTTGGCGGGCGCAACCGGGTTCAGCGCCACCGGGCCGCCGTGACTCTGCGCCAGCATCAGATTAGGCAGACGGCGGATGGCGTCGTGGTCGATGGTCACTACCGCGCCTGCGAGCGGCTGCCAGCGGCCCTGCTGATAAACCCGCGCCGTCGCGCCGTCGCGCAGGCGGGCCAGGTCGGTTTCGCTGACCAGCGCCTTCACGCGCCAGCGGTGGGTGTCGATCACGCTTGCGATGCGGGTGCCAGGCGAGACCCAACTGCCGGGGCGCAGGGTCTGCTCAACGTCATGCACCACGCCATCCTCCAGCGCCACCAGCTGGAGCCGCTGAAGCTCAACGGCGCTGGCCCGCTGTTGAATGGCGTACTGGCGCGCCATCTGGTCGGCGACCACCTGCTTCGCCGCGCCGTTTTTATCGAGCGCCATCGCGCCGCGGGCGCTGGTCTGCCACGCCTGGCTTAGCGCCAGCGCCTTATCCTGCTCGTCCGCCGGGACGGGGGCCACCAGTTCAAACAGCTTCTGGCCCGCCTTGACCTGCTGGCCTTCCTGCACCAGCACCTTGTCAAGCTGGGCGGCATAGGGCGTGTAAACCGGCTGCGCCACGCCCGCCTCCATCACGCCGTGCAGGGAGACCTGCCCGGACCAGGGCAGAAAGACCGAAAGCCCCAGCGCGAGTGCGACGGCGACAAGGCGCAGCAGGCGCGCCGGAGCGATTTCCCGGCGGCGCGCGCGCCAGATTTTGAGTTCGCGAAACATCGGTTGCACCACAAAAGTGACTATCTCAATAAAAAACAGCACCAGCCCGAGCGCCTTAAAAAAGGCGTTGTAGACCACCAGCGCGATGCCGACGAACAGCAGTAGCCGGTAAACCCAGGTGGCGAAGGCGAAAAGGGTGAGGAAGCGGGCAAAGGCGGGCGAGACGTTATCCGGGATCGGATCCTCAAGCCCCAGCAGGTGCCAGCGCAGCCAGCGCTTCGCCCAGTTGCCCGCCCGTTCGTGCAGGCCAGGGTAGTCCAGCGTATCGCTGAGAATAAAGTAGCCGTCAAAGCGCATAAACGGGCTGGCGTTCACCGCCACCGTCAGCACCCAGGCGGTGGTGGCGAGAAAGAACAGCGCGCCTTTAACGTTGCCTTCCGGCGCGAAGCTCCAGAACAGCGTCGCCCAGGCCGCCAGCATCAGCTCGGCCATAATGCCCGCGCTGGCGATGGAGAGCCGGTGGCGGGACTGCGACAGCTTCCAGCTCTCTCCGGTATCGGTGTAGGCCATCGGCCACATCACCAGCAGCGCCACCCCCATATGGCCGACGCGTACGCCGTAGCGGGTCGCCATAAAGGCGTGCCCCAGTTCGTGCCAGCATTTGGAGAGGATCAGCGCCACCGCGAAGGCCAGCGCCCCGTTCCAGCTCAGGGCGCCGTGCAGCGCGGCCTCGACGTTATCCCACTGGCGCGCGGCCAGAACGACGCCTGCCAGCGCGGCGACGGCGGTCAGCAGTAGAAACGGCGCGCTGAAAAGCCACTCCACCCACGGCAGCATGCGGCGCAGGGCTTTCTCCGGGCGCACCAGCGGCAGGCGGATAAACAGGTAGCCGTGCAGAATACGCCGCCAGAGCGAGCCGCGCGCTTTGAACGCGCCGCGGCGCAGCAGCTGTTGCTGCTGTAAAAAGCCCAGGAACTGCAACACATCCTGTTCGTCCACCGTCATGGTGGTCTCCTGGCTGATGCTGTCGGCAATCGCCTGCGGCGCGCCGAGCGGCCAGCGGCGCAGCATCTCCAGCTCCAGCCAGCCCAGGCGGAAATAGAGGTTGCGCACCGGGTCGGCCAGATGCCAGGCGGGCGAGCCGTCGCGGTTGTTGCCCGCCGGGTGAATTTTTAGCTCGTCGCGCAGCGGCGGCAGCGGCTGCGGCTGCGCAAGAGCTGTCCCGCCCGCAGGCGGGAGCGTCGCGGCTGTTTGCATATCAGAATCCACACCAGGCGCGCAGCGTCGCCAGCGGACGACGGAAAATCAGATAACCGAGCAGGCTCCAGTCGCCGGAGATGCGGGCCGTGCCCTGCAAGCCGATACGGGCGGCGCTGGACGGGTCGGTTACGGTGCCGCGCAGCAGGTAGCTCGCGACGCCGTTCGGCGCTTCCACCGTCTCGTAACCGGCGTAATCCAGCCGCGCGGTCAGCGGGTGCAGCGGGGCGACCTTAAGAAATACGGTCATCGCCGCGTGCGGGTTCAGGTTGGTGGATTCCGCCGCAGGCGCCCAGGCGCGCACGCCGAGCTTCGTCGGGTCCGCCAGCAGGCCGATGCGCTCGCCGGTCTGTACCGGACGGCCCGCCCAGTCGTCCGGGTCGGTGTAGACAAACACGCCGCTGCTGCGGGCGCGGATCGACAGCTTCTCCAGCTCGCGCTGCAACGAGGCAACCTGCACCTTTTGCTCGCGCCATTTGCCTTCGGTCAGAGCCAGTTCCGCACGGGCGTTCGGGTCTTCAATCGCCTGCTGAGACGCCTGATGCATATTGACGGTGGCGGTCGCCAGCTCCGCCTGAGCAATGGCGAGACGGTTTTTTAGAGTCGTATCATCCAGCTCCGCCAGCACCTGTCCGGCCACGACCGGCGTGTTCGGCGGCACCTTCATCTGGTGAATCACCCCGTCGCTCGGCGCGGCGATCACTTCGCTGTTAAGCGAAATCACCTCGGCGGGCACCAGCGTGTATTCCCGAATCGGGATCAGCATAACCAGCAGCAGAAGCAGCAACACGAGACCCGCGCGTCGGCGCACCGTGGCGGGCAGCAGCCGTTGCAGGCGAGAAGGCCGCGCCACCAGCGCCCACCAGGCGTAGCCGTACAGGTTCGCCAGCTGGAGCAGGGCGTATTCGGGGCTTTCGACGCCAAGCTGCGTCGGCCACGGGGTATCGCGGGCCAGCAGCAGCAGGGCGTGCAGCTTGCCGTCCGGGCCGGTCAGCGCCAGCACCCAGACGTGGCCCGGCAGCCATTCGTCCCACTCGCGCGCCAGCGACTCGCTCAGCATTTCCGGCGACAGCGGCATCACGCGGGCAGTTTCCGGCAGCGCGGCGCAGCGCGGCGCGATGTCGCAGGCAACGGCGGCAAGCCACAGCGCGTAGGGGGTATTGCGGTCGGTGTCGCTCAGGCCGGAGTGCGCCGCAAGCTGGGCGCGCCCGGTGGCGGAAACGGCGAGCAGCGCCGCCTGGCGATACTCCACCAGCGAGCGGGTATCGTTACACATCACAAAACCCAGCTCTTCGGGGCTGCGCGCCGCTTTCACGCGCGCCGCGAGAGAATAGAACAGGGCGATGCTCACGAGTTGGTCGTCCCGCTCTGGCACTGCGCCGCCGCTTTCGGGCAGACTGGCGTCGCGCGGCCGCTCATGCCGGGCAGTACGTCCTGGGCGTCGCTGCCAAATTCCGCTTCAATCTCAATCGTCTGGCTCACGGCGTCCACGCGGCCGCTGATGTGGGTGACGGTCATCGGGTAATGCTTGCCGGTTTCACCCACCACCGCGTCAAGCTGCGCGCCGGGCGCAAGCCAGGTGGTCCAACCTGACGGCACGTTGAGGCGCGCCTTGCGGGTGCCGTTGCTTACAAGATCGATAACCTGCGCGCCTGCGCCGACGCCCTGGCCCTCTTTGACGTAAATACGCGCCACGCGGCCGTCGAACGGCGCGGTAAAGCGGCACTGCGCCAGCTGCGCTTCAAAGATTTTGATCTGGCTGCGGGTGCGGTTCACGTCGGCGGCGGCAAGGCCAACCTCCAGCGCGCCTGCGGAATGCAGACCCTGCAATTTCGCCTTCGCTTCATATTTGATCTGCGCGGCGCTGTACTCGGCGTCTGCCGCGTCGCGACGGGCTTTCAGCTCGCTACAGTCCAGCGTCACCAGCAGTTTGCCTGCCTTGACCGTATCGCCCAGCTCAACGTTGACCTGCGACACGCGCCCGGCCACCACGCTTGATAGCGGGCTTTCCTGGTTGGCCATCACCAGAAAACGCACCGGCGCGGCGCCGTTGTCGGCGGTGGCGTCAGGCGCGCTCTCAGGCGCTGCGGCAACGGCCGCATCCGGCGTTGCGACTGCCCCCGCCGCAGCGGGGGTTGGGTCGGCGGCGAAGGCGCTGGCGCACAGCGCCAGGCCCGTCAGCGGCATGAGCGCGCGGACGCTGCGCCAGCCTTCGTTCACGTTGTTCATACCTGTTCCTGTTATTAAGGGTTACTTGCCGTCATCACGCCGGTGTCGCCTGCCGCTTTATGCAGGTCGGACACCACGGAGAGCGCGGCGGCTTCTGCCAGCGCGCTGACCGAACGGGTGTTGACGTCATTCGGCAGATAGCTGGTGTATTTCTGGTAGGCGACCTGCGCGCCCTGGGCGTTATAGACCGCCATTTCCCACACGCCGCGCTGCGAGCCTGACGCGCGTTCAAGGTTGAGGTTCATTTGCAGTTTCACGCTGTCGGCGCCGTTGCCCTGCACCAGCTGGTTGGCGGCCAGCACATGGGTGACCGACTGATAAATCGCGCTCTTGTTGACGCCCGCTGGCAGGCGGCCCAGGGTGACGCTGACCGGATGGCGGGAAACTACCGCGTCGGCGCTCTGGGTGAAGACCTGCTTCTCGCCCGCCACCAGGCTCTGGTTGATTTCACGCGACAGGGTCGGCAGATCGCTGCTGGTCACCTTTTCCGGCAGCAGGTCGATGCCTACCGAGTTCAGCACGCGGCCATAGGCGGACTGCGCCTGCGCGTAGGAGGCGGCTTCCTGGAAGCGGGAGACGATGGAGCGCGCCTGGGTGCGCAGGGATTCCAGGTCGCTTGAGAGCGAGTTGTCGGAACCGGCGCGGGAGATGCTCGCCAGACGCTGGTCGACGCGGGCGGACTCCTGGGCTATCTGGTAGTCGTACACCGCGAGCTTGTAGCGCTCAACCGAGACGCGCACCTGAGTCAGCACCGCCATGCTCAGCGCCATACGGCGGGCATTGTCGGTGGCCAGGCGCGCGTCGTTGGTGCGGCTGATGGCCGGCGCGCTCAGTAGCTTGAACAGGTTCATGGAAACGCCCACGCCGCCCTGCACCCAGCTGTTGTTGTAGAGGTAGCTGTTGGAGTCGTAGCTGATGCCGCCGAACAGATTCAGGTTCGGGAACAGCGAGGCGATCTGGCGTTTAGTTTCCAGCACGTCGATGCGGGTTTTGTAATCTTCTTCACGCAGCTCTGGGCGGCGTTCCAGCGCCATCTGCTCAAGCGTATCAAGCTGGCTTGGCACGCCGGAAAGCGCCGGATTGGCGACGTCCTGTAAGGTGAAGTCGGTGGTGGACGGCAGGTTCAGCAGGGCGGCCAGCTCGCTTTTCGCCATCTGCATCTCCTGGCGCTTCTGGTTCAGCAGCGCCACCGCGTCGAGCAGGGCGCGCTGGTACTCCAGGCCCTCGACCGGCGGCAGAATGCCTGCGCGCTCCGCTTCGCGGGTTTTCTCAAGCGCGGTCTGGATCTCTTCGGCCAGCGGCTGCGCTTCGCTCAGCAGACGCTGTGCGCCCAGCGCGCGCCAGTACGCGTCGCGCACCTCCTGGACAATATTCTGCAATACCTTGCGGCGACGCTCTTCGGCGATGTTGACGTTATCCGCCTGCTGCTTCGCGCGGTAGTAGCTCATGCCGAAATCGAGCACGTCCCAGGAGAAGGTGGCGTCGGCCAGCAGGTGCTCGCGCTCTTCAGAGGTGGACGGACGCAGGCTGACGACCCGGTCTTCGATACCGACGCTGGTGCCGCCGGAATCGTTGTCGCGCCAGCGGTAGCCGGCATCGGTCATCAACTTCGGCAGCATTTCCTGCTGGGAGATATCCAGGATGCCGCGCGACAGGGCGGTTTCCATCATCTTCAGGCGGTAGTCGAGGTTGTATTTCAGCGCGCGGGCCATGGCGTCTGACAGGGTCAGCGGACCAGAGACCGGCTGCTGGTCGCGGTACATGGCGGCGCGGTCGGCGCTGACGCGCGCGCCGATTTCATCCTGGGTCAGCGGTTCAGGTTTAATGGTGCCGCAACCGCTTAACAGCAGCGCGGAAACCAGTGCGGCGACAGGGGCGAGCAGAGGCGCAGAACGTACGGCAGTCGGGGTTACGGCAGTTAAAGTCGTCATCATTGTTATGCTTAAAGTGTTGAGTTAACAATCCGGCGGCGCGGCGCCGCCGGTGTAAAAGGTTTTTGGAGTTGCGCGATTAACGATGCGGTGTGGCGCCTCCCACGGTGACCGGTTCCGGCGCGGCGACGCGGTTACGGGCCAGCGCGTCGACCTGCGCCGCCAGTGACGGCGCGCCTGGTCGGGCGGCGGCTTGCGGCACGATCACCACGCCCGGCGCGGCGGCGTGAGCCTGCTTCGCATCAGGGGTTTTCTCGCCGCGCTCCTGCTGCACGGTGGTTCTTTCGTTGATGCGCTCGTTAAGCGGCGGACGTTCCGGCGCGTTTTCCAGCACGGGCGCAGGCTGTACGGATTTATTCAGCGAGAAGTGGCTGAAGTGATCGCCCAGCAGCTGCGAACCGATACCGGTGGCGGCGAAGGTGTTCACCACGCTGCGTTGCAGCGTGGTGTTTACCCAGCGGGTAAAGAGAATGCCGTCTTCCAGCACCGGCGTGCCGTTGTCATTCATGCCGCGGCCCAGCTCGGTAATTTTGCGGTTCAGCTCCACCTTGCGAGAGAACTGGTCGCTGTACACGCCGTAGATGGCGGGCAGGATAAACAGACCCGGCGAATACGGCTGATCGAGCGACAGCTCGTAGTTGGTGTAGTAGCTCGGGAAGTGCTGATCGCCTGTGCGTACCGACTGCGGCGGCGTCACGCCGTGAATAACGATGGTCAGCTGCGCCTGGCTGGTATTGCCGTCGGCGTCGGTAATGGTGTAAGTGAACACCTCGCTCAGGGTGGCGTTGGCGTCCAGCGACGCCACGCGGCTGTTGCTGCGGTTCAGCACATAGCTGTAGTTGCCGCGGGCGTCGAGCGTCAGGGCGCCGAACTCGCCCAGGCTTACGCCGTCGACCGCGCCCGCGCGGTTGAGGTTCACGGAGGAAATCGCGCTCACCGGGCCGCCCGCCGCGGCGCCGTCTGCGCCGATAGCGTCGTTGCTAAAGACGTTGCCCGACGCCGCCTGCTGGCCGCGATCCTGGTCGATGCTGTTGTCGTCCGCTGCCGCGACCGGCGCGTCGTTGAGAATATTGACGCGCAGCAGGCCCGGCGCGCGGGTCTGCTGGCCGTTGACGGAGAACCGAATCTCTTCGCGGGTGGTGGATTCGCCCGGCTGGTTAACCGCCTGGGTCAGCGTGAAGCGGTATTGCAGCGTCGCGCGGCCTTCGCCGTCCACCTGGAAACCGGTGAGCGACAGCACGCCGTCCGGCGTTGCGATATCCACTGGCGCCTGGGCGCTCAGCGCCTGGAGCTGCGCAAGCGTCAGGGTCTGGCCGCCAATGGTCAGGCTTTCCACCGGCTCCAGCGACAGTACGGCCATCGCGCCCGTGGTGGTTTGCGCGCCGCTGGCCGTATCGACCAGACCTGCCTCTTTCACCCACGCCTCGGCTACGGGGTTCACCAGCAGGCGCAGTTCGCCCGTGGCGGTGCCGCCGTCGTTGCCGTCGCTCAGGGTGTAGTTCAACACTGGCGTAAAGCCGGACCAGCCGCTTGCCGGGGTAAACAGATAGCTGCCGTCGCGGTTAACCACCAGCGTGCCCTGGCCCGGGATCGTAATGATGTCCCCCGGCGCGTAGGTCGCGCCGCCGACGGTGATCTCCGCCACGTGCAGCGGGTCGCTGTCCGCGTCGCGGTCGTTGGTCAGCAGATTGCCGCTGACCGGCGTTTCCGGCAGGGTGCTCGCTTTATCCGCCACCGCGACCGGCGGGGTGTTGGTGACCTCAAGCGTGACCTGGGCGGTTTCGGTGACGCCGCCGCTGGTGACGGTATAGGTGAAGGTATCCTGGCCGACATAACCCGTATTCGGCTGGTAGACCACCTTGCCGTTTTCAATGGTCACCGTGCCGTGCGCGCCGTTGGTGACGCCGGTAATAGCGCGGTCGGCGTTACTGAAGCTGTCGTTGCCGAGCGCGTCAACGGTGACCGGGTCGCCTGCATGGGTGGTGGCGCGGTCATCTTTCACATCCACGACCGGCGTAACGGTGATAACGAGCAACGCGGTAGCGGTGCCGCCGTCGTTGCCGTCGCTGACCGTATAGGTCACCACCGGCGCTGTGCCGTTCCAGTCGGCGACTGGCGTGAAGCGGTAGCTGCCGTCGCGGTTAACGGTCAGCGCGCCGACGCCCGCCAGCTGGACGGTGTCGCCCGGCTGA
>JAGZKI010000063.1 GCA_018365265.1 Streptococcus parasanguinis
GTGGGACAGAAATCGGTCATTCGTTAGAATTCGATTTCGTCGTCCCACCTCCGCACAGTTGAGTAGGGCTGTAAAAGCTGATGAAATCAGCGTAGTAGACCCACTCAACCACTGCGTCTTGCTCGACAATCTAGAAACAATTGAGAGGCTAGGACTTTTGTCCCAGCCTCATTCTGTTCCTAGTTTTAGGAATTTTCCATTTTTATAGAGAGAAAAAGGTGTACAATGGAGGTGAAAAGGAAGGTGATTTATATGGAAGAAAGGGATGTGATTCAAGAGGCAAGGACGACGGTCACCCTTCTTCAAACAGCCTTTTCTAAAGGATTCACCCCCAGTCCAGATGCCCTTCGATTTCGGGAAAATATAGATCAGATGTTGAAAGGTTTACGAAAGGCTAGGCGGGTAGACAATCGTCTGTTGATTGAGTTAGAAAAGTTTTATCAGACCGCCAGTCTATTGATTGGTCTGGGCGGGCTAGTATTGAACGAAGAAGCCTTTCAAGCTTGGCGAGCTTATGATCACTGGCATTATGAGGTAGTGAAGCCTCAGTTACAGGTCTACGGACCGACGGTGGTTTTGTAGTTGATACTAGCTTTGTGTTTGTCCACAGATATTCAGAGGAGGTGTTGGTCATGGTAGTCCTTCATGATTTTCTACATCAGTTAAGCCTATCGTTTTGGAATTTCTACTACTCGCTCTTTTTCTTATTTGAAAAATAAGAAGGATTGAATCCCTTTTACATATAGCAGAAGGGATTTTTGATGCAGAATCCTTGAAAATCTGAGGCTCTTGGATTATGATGGAGCTAATAGATAAGAAGTGTTCCTTTTAGGGAATACGGAAAGCGAGGAAGAAAGATGGCAGAGATTTATCTAGCAGGTGGCTGTTTTTGGGGGTTGGAGGAATATTTTTCACGGATCCCCGGTGTAGAACAGACGACGGTGGGCTATGCCAATGGCCAGGTAGAGACGACCAATTACCAACTGATCAAGGAAACGGATCATGCAGAGACTGTACAAGTTATCTACGATCCAGACAAGATCACTCTACGAGCGATTCTGCTCTACTATTTCCGTGTGATCGATCCCTTGTCCGTTAACAAACAGGGAAATGATCGAGGCCGCCAATATCGGACGGGTGTTTATTATACAGACGAAGCAGACCGTGAAGTGATCGCCCAAGTGTTTGCGGAAGAAGAGAAGCAACTGGGCCACAAAATCGCGGTTGAGTTGGAACCCTTGCGCCACTATATCTTGGCTGAAGACTACCACCAAGACTACCTCAAGAAGAATCCTGGAGGCTATTGCCATATCGATGTGACAGATGCTGAGCAGCCCTTGATTGATCCAGCAGCTTATCAGAAACCAGATCAAGAAACTTTAAAGGCGAAACTGACAGCAGAGCAGTACCAAGTCACTCAAGAAAGCGCGACGGAACGTCCTTTCCACAATGCCTATGATCAGACCTTTGAAGAGGGGATTTATGTGGATATTACGACGGGGGAGCCTCTCTTCTTTGCCAAGGATAAGTTTGCATCTGGCTGTGGATGGCCAAGTTTCTCTCGTCCTATTGCCAAAGATGTTGTCCACTATTACCAAGATCATAGCCACGGGATGGAGCGGATCGAAGTTCGATCCCGCTCAGGCAATGCCCATCTCGGCCATGTCTTCACCGATGGACCAAAAGACCAGGGTGGCCTTCGCTATTGCATCAATTCGGCCTCGTTGCGCTTTATTCCAAAAGAGGAGATGGAACAAGAAGGTTATGGTTATTTGTTAAAAGCTTTGAAATAAGTGGGTCTTTCTCGCAGATCAAAAAACGGAGTTTATGATGAAAAAAAGAAATTTGTGGTTAACGATTTTTTCACTTTCGGCTTTGGTGACTCTGATTGGATTAGGATTTACTGCCTATAATCATTTTGTATTTCATCAACCTTTTATGAATCGAACGACAAAAGGGTTGCTTTCGGCTTTTTTCCTAAGTCTTGTCATGGTTGCGATTAGCTTGTCCAAATCAGATAAGAAGTGATTTGCGACCATTTATATGAATCAATCAACTGTGCAAGAGCAGGACGATGAAGCGTTTCTAAACAATGGCGCTTCTGTCCTGCTCTCTTTTTTCTCTTCTTAAAAATTGTGATACAATGAAGAGAAAGTATTTCAATGACAGCTCAATTTGTTGGCGGATCATTGGAGAAACTGGATATGAAGAAGAGGTAGAAATGATAGAGAAATGGGAGAATGTGAAAGGGACCATCAAAACGATGGGAAAAGAGTTGTCAGCGGCCTTTGATTGGGCTTTTGATCGTCTCTTTTCAAGGATTGAGCTGACCAATGAACAGTTTGTCTATGTGCTTTTGTCAGTCGTTTTTATCGTGGCCAATGCCATCTTGTGGGTGCAAAAGTTCCAAGGCTTTCCGATCACCGCAACCGAACGGCCAGAAGTTGTGTACAAGGCAAAAACACCGGCTGATCAGATTCCTCATACAGCTCGGATCATGGCCAATGGAGACCAGCTCTATCATGATCTGGTCTATATGAGTGCACAAAAGGAAGACGGAAGCTATGATTTTCATGAAAATTATGAGTATGTCAAACCCTGGCTACAAAAAGCGGATCTGGCCTTGGGTGATTTTGAGGGAACCATTAACCCGGATTACTATTTGTCAGGTTATCCTCTCTTTAATGCGCCGAGCGAAGTCGTACCAGCCATCAAGGATGCTGGTTATGATGTCATGGATTTGGGACATAACCATATCTTGGATTCAGGTCTAGAAGGGGTCTATTCGACAGCCAAGGCCTTTGAAGATGCAGGCATCACACCTGTCGGTGTCTACACGCATGAAAAGAGAGGCCAGGCTCCCTTGGTGATCAAGGAAGTGAATGGCATCAAGATTGCTATTCTAGCCTATGCTTACGGCTTTAATGGGATGGAAACGACGCTCACTTCAGAGGAGCAAGCAGACGTCTTGTCTGATTTGGATGAAGAGCGGATGAAGGCGGAGATCCAAAAGGCAGAGCAAGAGGCTGATATCACCATTGTCATGCCCCAGATGGGAATCGAATACCAGTTGGAGCCGACAGAAGAGCAAAAAGAGCTCTACCATAAGATGATTTCATGGGGAGCTGATATTGTCTTTGGCGGACATCCTCATGTTGTAGAGCCTGCTGAAGTGGTCAATAAAGATGGTCAAAACAAGCTCATCATCTACTCGATGGGGAATTTCCTTTCTAATCAGCGTCTGGAAACCATGGGGGACGTGGAGACGGCCCAGTGGACAGAGCGAGGAGTCTTGATGGATGTGACCATCGAAAAGGTTGGCCGCAAGACAAAGATTAAGACGGCTAATGCTCATCCAACCTGGGTTAGTCGAACTCCGAAGGGGACCTATTCTCCTGAAGGCTATGAGTTGTACAAGTACCAGACCTATATTTTGGAAGATTTTATCCAGGGTGGCAAATACCGCGACAAGTTAGATGAGGAGACCAAGGAGAGAGTGGACACGGCTTACCGAGAAATGAAGGAACATGTTCACTTGGACTGGCCTCAGAGTGGAAAGGAATAGAGTATGGAAGGAAATGTAAACTGGCTCCCACTTTGGATCCTAGGATTGATGGTGGTGATTTGGGCAACCAAATTTCTCACGGCCATTCGCCTCAAGCAAAAGCTGAAAAAAGCTTGGGACGGGGTGCCTTTCTTTCGTAAGAAAGATACAGAAGAAAGTTTGATAGCCAGTCTGGCTTATCCAGCTAAGGGAAGGACGATCGATAGCCAAGTGGATGATCAGACTTGGCATGATTTGGCTTTGGATGCGGTCTTTGATCAGCTCAATTACACCCAATCGAGCCTTGGGGCAGAAGCTCTCTATCAAAAAATGCGCCTGCTGGAATTCCGGCCTCAGGATCAACTTCATGACTTAGAAGCCTTCTTTGAAGAGCAACCGGATTTGCGGCTCCGAGTCCAGGTCATTTTCAACCAACTGGGCAAGAAAAACAACAACATGGCGCGTAGCATTGTCGCAAATCCCGGCAAGCATTATGCAGGTCTACCCCTCTATCTAGCCTTGGCCTGTCTTCCCATTGTCTGCCTCTTTGCCATTCCCTTTGAACCAGTTGGGGCGATCACCCTCTTGATTATCAGTGTGGTCTTTAATATCGTCTTTTCGAGTTTGCGCAATTGGTCCAACAAAATTCGTCTGGACAATGTTAGCTATTTGGTCCGCATCTTTGCTTCGGCAGAACGCTTGAGCCATCTAGCCTTGCCACAACAAGAAGAATTGAAGCAAGCGGTCAAACCCTTTAAGAAAACGCGGATCCTTGCCAGTATCTTGCAGAGTCCAACGGGGACATCTGAGATGGAAATTATTCTCCTCTACCTCAACGTCCTCTTTTTACTCCCGCAGATCGCTCAGGTTTATATTTACAATCAGGTGAAGGCTTATCAAAAAGAGGCCCAGAAGCTTCTGGATCTCCTTGGAGAGATGGAAGTTGCTATTAGCCTCTTGCGCCACAAGCGGGATCTAGAAGTGGTCTGCCAGCCAGTCTTTACGGAAACGGGTGGCATTGAGGGAGAGACGCTCTATCATCCCTTGCTGTCTAATCCGATTGCCAATGATGTGCATTTTCAAAAAAATATGGTCATCAGTGGAGACAATGCGTCTGGAAAATCGACCTATCTGAAAACGGTCGCCATCAATGCTATTCTGGCTCAAGGACTGGGCTTCGCCTATGGAGAAACATTGGCCCTCCCTTATGGTCATGTTTTAACGGCTATGGATGTGAGCGATGATATTGAAGTTGGAGATAGCTACTTTATAACGGAGAGCAAAGCTATTTTACGCATGATTCAGCATCTCAAAGAGCCTGGCTTTCATTATTTTTTTATTGACGAGCTCTTTAAGGGGACCAATACCATCGAGCGGATCGGGTCTGGCCTTGGGATTGTCCGCTGGTTGGCTTCCCAAAACTGCCTCTACATGATCTCCAGCCATGATATTGAGTTGGTCGCAGCCTCTGGTGAGGTTAATGATAATTACCATTTTGATAGCCGCTATGTGGAGGGCAAGATCGTCTTTGACTACCAGATCAAGCCAGGGTCAGCCGTGACTAAAAATGCGGTCAATACCCTAGAAAGCCTACATTATCCAGAGGAGATCACGCAAACAGCCAAGGATTTGATTGACCAGTATGAAGAGACGGGACGTTGGTCTTTGAAAGAAATTGAAAAAGAATGAAAAATGAATGAAGGAGTTTGTAAATGATCGGTTTGGGGACCTTCTATAATGCCTTAGGGGTCGTATTTGGTGGGCTTTTAGGATTGCTCATCGGTCAACGTTTGTCAGAAGATTTTCATGAGACCCTTCTGAAAGTGACAGGAGTTGCTGTCTTTGTCTTGGGCATCGCGGGGACCTTGGAAAAGATGCTGGTGGTGCATGGAAGTCATGTGGAAAGCCATGGCAGTATGATGTTGATCCTGAGTCTAGTGCTTGGGACGGTGCTTGGGGAGCTCTTGAAAATTGAGGAGGGCTTGGAGCGCCTGGGAACCTGGCTGAAGGAAAAGACAGGCAACCAAGGTGATACCAGCTTTGTCGATGCCTTTATGACCACGGCCTTGACCATCTGTATCGGGGCTATGGCGGTGGTTGGAGCTGTCCAGGATGGCTTGACAGGCGACACGTCGACCTTATTGGCTAAGGCTATACTGGATATGGTCATCGTTCTGGTCTTGACTGTTTCAAAAGGAAAAGGCGCGATCTTTGCGGTGGTCCCACTCGTAATCCTTCAGGGCTTGATCACACTTTTGGATCATTTGATCGCACCGATCATGACCCCACAAGCCCTTTCGAATCTGTCGCTAGTCGGCTCCAGTCTCATTCTCTGTGTGGGGATCAACCTCATCTGGGGCAAACGCATCAAGGTTGCCAATCTCCTGCCAGCAGTGCTGATTGCCATTATTTGGGCCTTTGTTGGGTGAAAAATAGAAGCTAACCGGTAAAGATAGGTTAGCTTTTTTGCTTGTCCATGTAGTCTTGTTAGAAAAATGAAGGTACTCCCAAAAAGGGGGACATTTTCTTTTTGCAAATAAGGGAATTCATTTATGGAAAACCTGATTTTTGGTATGATAGTCGTAATTTCGAATAAGGAGGTTGGAGTCGCCATGAGTGATTTGAATCAGATAGTTGGATTTATTAAAGAAATCGAGAAATTAAAGTCAGTAACAAGGTTTAATAGAACCCTTGATGGACGGTTTGAAAATAGTGCCGAGCATTCTTGGCAGAGTGCAATAGCTGCGATGGTTCTGCAAGATTATTATCCCGAAAAATTGAATATGGAAAAGGTGATTTCTATGTTACTGATTCATGATTTAGGTGAGATTTATGCCGGAGATACTTGGGTGTTTGATGATGAAAAAAAGCTTCATGCTCATGATAGAGAGCTCACATCTATAGAAAAAACAATGAGCTTCCTTCCAGAAGCAACATATGTGAATATGAAAAATTCGTGGTTGGAGTTTGAAAAAGGGCAGAGTCCTGAGGCAAGATATGCAAGAGTGATTGATGCATTGGTACCACTGATCAATCACTTGGAAGTATCAGAAGTCAATTATAATCCCGATCACATCCGTTCAGAGATGGTATTAGAAAAGAAAAAGTTCATAAAAAGTGAATCCAAAGAGTTGTGGAAACTGACAGAAGAGTTAATTCAGGAAAGTGTGGAAAAGGGCTTATATTCATAAGATCCCCTGGCCATCAGTAGGAACCTTCAACCCAAGAGGAAGCCACCTGTTTTCACGGGTGGTTTTGACTTGCTTGATCTGTGGTATAATGGAACCAGATAATTTACACCCTTTGAAAGGGAAAAGGTTAGATTGTATGATTAAGTTGATTGCAACAGATATGGATGGAACCTTATTAGATGAGCGAGGAGAGGTGGACCTTCCGCGTCTGGAAAGGCTGTTGGACCACTTGGATCAAAAAGGGATTCGCTTTGTCATTGCGACGGGAAATGAAATCCATCGCATGCGCCAGCTCTTGGGTCCCTTGGTCAAGCGGGTGACCCTGGTCGTCGCTAACGGAGCTCGGATTTTTGAGAATGACCAGATGGTTCTAGGAAAATTCTGGGATCGGGAATTGGTGGAGGCGGTCCTTGCTTATTTTAAGGGCCGGGAAATTTCAGATCAGTTGGTTGTATCAGCTGTCAATGGTGGCTTTGTCAAGGAAGGCACGGTCTTTACAGAAGTTGAAAAATTCATGCAGCCGGAAGTGATTGAAGCCTTGTACAAGCGAATGAAGTTTGTTCCGGAATTGACAGCCGATTTGTTTGACCAGGTGCTTAAAATGAGCTTGGTGGTTGGCTTGGATCGTCTTGATCAAGTGAGTCAGGAAGTCCAACAGGCTTTTGGAGATCAGCTGATGGCGGTTTCGAGCGGTTTTGGCAGCATGGATCTCTTACAAGCAGGTATTCACAAGGCTTGGGGACTGGCTCAATTAATGGAGAAATGGCAGCTCGATGCTAGTCAGGTCATGGCCTTTGGGGATAGCGGAAACGACATTGAAATGCTTGAAATGGCTGGTCACTCCTATGCGGTGGCCAATGCAGAAGAAGCTGTCAAGGCTGTTGCCAAACACCTAGCACCGAGCCATCAAGAAGGCGGTGTCTACCAGGTGATCGAAGAGTATCTAGGACTGACCCCCTGGGAACAAGTGAAAGGACAGAAGTAGATGGCGGTACAACTGTTAGAAGACTGGCTCTTAAAGGAGCAGGAGAAAATTGTAACAACCTATCGGGAGCTCAATCAAGCCCCTCTGAAAGAGCCTGGTTTGATCTTTATCGGAGACTCCATCGTAGAGTATTTCCCCATTCATGAACTATTACAAAGTCCCAAACACATGGTCAATCGAGGAGTACGAGGCTATAAGACGGATCTCCTTCGTAAGCATCTAGACGCCCATGTTTTTGGAACGGCGGTGGATCAGATCTTTCTCTTGATAGGGACCAATGATATCGGAAAAGAAATTCCTCAAAAGGAAACCTTAGACAATGTAGAAGCGGTCTTACAAGTGATCATGCGGGATTTTCCGCTGACCCACATCAACCTGATCTCGGTTTTACCGGTGAGTCAAGAAGAGCGCTACAAGCAAAAGGTCTATGTCCGGACCAATGAAAAAATTCAGGCCCTCAATCAGGCCTATCAAGAATTGGCCCAAGCCTACCACCAGGTCAGCTATGTCGATGTGTATTCGTCTTTATTGGATGAAGTGGGGCAGTTAGCAGAAGCCTATACGACAGATGGCCTCCATCTAAGTGTGGCCGGGTATCGCATCCTAGCCCAAGCTCTGCAGGAGATAGTATAGAGATAAAAATAGGGAGTGAAAAAAGCCCAATCAGACAGATCTTCAAAGGAAGATTTGTTTTTTTTTTTTTTTTAATTTTTTTTGTTGACAAATGTAAATCTTAGGTGTAAAATAACATCATAAGGTTTACGAATGTAGATCGTGAAAGGAGGAGCCATGCAAATTTCTAATGCGGAATGGCGCATCATGAAGATTATCTGGATGGAAGGCAAGCAGACCAGCACGGATTTGATCGCCGTCTTGTCCGAGCGCTTTGACTGGTCGAAGTCGACTATCAAGACCCTCTTGACGCGCTTGGTGGAGAAAGGCTGTCTGACCAGAGAAAAATCTGGCAAAGCCTTTGTCTACTCGGCTTTGTTGAAGCAGGACCAGGGGTTAGACTTGGTGGTTGAGGATGTGAAAGACAAGGTTTGCTCAAAAAGAATTGTCCAGGTGCTTGAAAACTTGATTCAGGAGAGTGACTTTACGCTTGCAGATCTTAATCAGCTGCAGCAGGTCCTGGAAGAAAAGAAAGCTGAGGCTGTCGAAACAGTCCCTTGCAATTGTATGTAATAGAAAGAAGGAATTTCCATGTTTGGATTGTTAATTAGTATTGTTTGTTTACTTGGGGTTGCTTTTATTGCTTGGTGGTTCTTTGCAGAGCATGAAAAGGTAAGCGGCCAC
>JAGZKI010000064.1 GCA_018365265.1 Streptococcus parasanguinis
TACGCTGATTTCATCAGCTTTTACAGCCCTACTCAACTGTGCGGAGGTGGGACGACGAAATCGAATTCTAACGAATTACCGATTTCTGTCCCACTCTCAATTCTCTTCTTTAAAATTTTTTAGTGAAAGGAGAAAGGCGATCCCGCAAATCACATGGAGTACTGCTACAACCCATTGAGAATAGAAATAAGCAGCAAATAATTGACTGTCGGTGAACATTTTTCCAAAAAGCCCCTTTACCAATCCCTCAAGAAACGGAATATTCTCACACACAGCAAGGATTGACGCAAGAAAGAGAATACTGCCTGCCATCAAGAAAAGATTGGGAATCCACTTTTTAATCCTTTTCTCTTTTCTGAGAAAATACTTAGAAGCAATCGCTGCTAGAAAAACGAGGACATTCCATATGTTTAAGGCGATAAAATATCTAAAAGTATCCTTGTATGCGCCTATCGCCATAGCTAAAATCATGATAGGACCTAAAAAATTAATGGCACTTCCCAATAGTGCAAAGAGGCCATCGACCAAAACCAGATACTTCTTCTTCATTTTCTCACCTCATCTCACACCTATTCTACCACAAAGAAATTTGAAAACAAAAAAAGATAGCCAAAGCTATCTTCATCCGATGCGGAGAGAGGGACTTGAACCCTCACGACCTAAAGCGGTCACAGGATCCTTAGTCCTGCGCGTCT
This sequence comes from Streptococcus parasanguinis, assembly GCA_018365265.1. Taxonomy (GTDB): domain Bacteria; phylum Bacillota; class Bacilli; order Lactobacillales; family Streptococcaceae; genus Streptococcus; species Streptococcus parasanguinis_G. The sequence continues at coordinate 696 of JAGZKI010000064.1, forward strand.
GCCAATTCCGCCATCCCCGCGATTGAGTACTTTACTAGTATATCAATCAACAACTTTTTTGTCAAGATTTTTTTCAAACTTTTTTCAGAGTTTGTCATTTTTTCACAAAAAGGGAGCAGGTCCTTCGACCTGCTCCCTTGATTTTTATTTGCTATCGTGGTTTTCAACTGCCGCTGTGATAAAGGCTGTGTAAAGTCCTTCTGGGCGGTTTGGACGGCTTGACAATTCTGGGTGGTATTGGCAAGCAACAAAGAATTTGTTTTCTGGGATTTCAACGATTTCGACCAAACGGTTGTCTGGTGAAACGCCTGAGAAGACAAATCCTGCTTCTTCGAACTGTTCACGGAAAGCATTGTTAAACTCATAACGGTGACGGTGGCGACGTTGTACCACTTCTTGATTGTCATAGGCAGCGGCTGCTTTTGATCCTCGTTTGAGTTTAGATGGGTAAAGACCGAGACGGAGCGTTCCTCCCATATCTTCCACATCGATTTGGTCTCGCATGATATCGATAATTGGATACTTGGTTTCTGGATCCAATTCGGATGAATTGGCCCCTTCCAAGCCTAAAACGTGACGGGCAAATTCGATACAGGTTAACTGCATACCCAAGCAGACACCCAACATTGGGACGTCCTGTTCACGCGCATACTTAATGGCTTGAATTTTTCCTTCTGTTCCCCGTTGACCAAAACCACCTGGGACGATGATTCCATCCGCATCTCCAAGAAGTTCTGTCACATTCTCAGCTGTCACATCATTGGCATTGACCCAATTAATCTTGACTTCTGCATCGTTGGCATACCCTGAGTGCTTCAAGGCCTCAACGACAGAAATGTAGGCATCTTGCAATTCTACGTATTTTCCAACCAAGGAAATCTTAACCTGTTTCTTGAGGTTCATGACCTTGTCGACCATCGCAGACCATTCTGTCATATCTGCTGCAGGAACATCCAATTTCAAATGGTCACAAACGATTTGGTCCATATTTTGTGCTTGCAGGTTCAATGGGATTTGGTACAAATGTTCCACATCCAGTGACTCGATGACAGCTTCTGGTGCGACATCACAGAATTGAGCCAACTTGTTCTTAATTCCTTGACCAGCTGGTTTTTCTGTACGGATGACCAACATATTTGGTTGAATCCCAAGACCACGTAATTCTTTCACAGAGTGTTGCGTCGGCTTGGTTTTCATTTCTCCCGCAGCCTTCAAGTAAGGTAGAAGAGTGGTGTGGATGTACATAACGTTTTCAGCACCAACATCTGCCTTCATTTGACGAAGAGCTTCAAGGAATGGAAGGGATTCAATGTCTCCAACTGTTCCCCCGACTTCTGTGATGATGACATCTGAATCCGTCGTCGTCGCTGCTCGTTTGATCTTTTCTTTCAAGGCATCTGTAATATGTGGAATCACCTGTACCGTCGCACCCAAGTATTCTCCGCGACGTTCTTTGCGAAGGACTTCGCTATAAATTTTCCCTGTCGTCACATTTGAGTACTTATTCAGATTGATATCAATGAAGCGTTCATAGTGACCAAGGTCCAAGTCTGTCTCTGCGCCATCGTCTGTGACAAATACTTCCCCGTGTTGGTAAGGGCTCATCGTCCCTGGGTCAATATTGATATAAGGGTCAAATTTTTGGATGGTCACTTTCAATCCACGATTTTTGAGCAAGCGACCAAGACTTGCTGCGACAATCCCTTTCCCGATGGATGATACGACACCACCCGTGACAAAAATATATTTTGTTGACATGTGCTTTCCTCTTCTTCTAATGTTGTAGAGGCCATTCCTCTTTGCAGAAAAAACAAAAATAGCTCCCTAATCCTTAGGGAGCTCCGACCTCAAAATGAGGTGCCCGAACAATATCTTACCGCAAATGGATTACTTTGTCAAATTGAAAATTTCATGAAAATGATTTTCGCTGTTTACACGACCTTTTCCACTCCATTTTGTGTGACGAGAAATTTCTCAAATTGAAGCTGAGGCATGCAAAGAGCAAGGTCCTTGTGGATTCGTTCTAGCGCTTCTAAACGCATCTCGACTGACGTCTCGGTATTTCCTTGGATGACAAAGAGGGCGTTTTGCGTAGTCTCCTCAAATTTGTAATGGTCACTATCGCGTACATCCAACCAAGCCAGAACTCCTTTTTGATCCCGGTAGACAGGATCTGTCGGTGCGACATGTTTTTCACTAGAAAGGATAGGGAGAAAGAGATCGTCTCTTTGACTCACTGTAAATTCAATCGGTCCCTCAATCTTATCTAGGTCATGTCCTCCGATCGCGAGAAAAGACTTCAGAGATTCGACATTATAGATATCGATGATACTATTAATCTGAGGCAGAGCACCACGATGCTGGATGTTTCGGATAAGAGCTAGGACTGTTGGAGGATTTTTCTTGATGCTACGCCCTACTTTTTGCAAGAGGTCTGTATAGCCTTTGATGACAGGGGATGCCGCTACTTCTTCTGTCTGACACTGGAGCGCCCATTGTTCAACTGCTTGCTTCTTTTCAAGAAAAGAAGGGGGCAGGACTGCTTGGGGATCCACATTTCTAGCAATTCCAACCACAACCGTATCAATACCAAGAGCTACTAAACTTTGATCTAAACGAAAGTCCATCTGAACACCTCCTATTTGGGAATCCTTACACGTTTATCATACTCCATTTCGCCACTTTTTTCAATGCAAACAAAAAGAAACAAGGAACAATTTCCCTGTTTCATATGATTTATTCTTCTTCCTCGTCTTCAGAATCCTCTTCTTCGTCGTCTTCTTCGCTCAATTCAACTTCTTCACCCAAATCATCTGGTACGATTTCATTGATTTCAGCATCGTAAGCTTCGACTTCACTCTTTTCATCATCTGGATTTTCTTCATCATATGAAAGAGCTGGATCTGCTTCGTAAACTTCTTCGTCTTCTGGATCGTCGTCGTTGTAGTCGATCGCATCTTCGTCTCCATCCATGAAGGCATTTACACGTTTTTTCTTCCGTTTCTTAGGAGTTTCATCTTCGTCTGTTTCTTCAAGAGCGATGATTTCCTCGTCAACTTCATCGATGGCATACCATGAACGAAGACCCCATTTGTTATCTCCAAGTGGGATAAAGCTTCCATCTACATTCAATTCTGTGTAGAACAATGGGAGGGCTTCACGGATCTCGCTGTTTGATTTTTCAAGGTAATTTTGAATTTCATTTACAAGATCGCTAAAGTACATTTCATGGTCACGTCCGCGTAATTCCAAAATCGCACGCGCCACTTCAATCATAGAAAGTTCACTTTTTTCTTGTCCAGCAAATACTTCTAATTCCAAGGGTAAATCTCCTTATGTTTCATTTCCTAAATGGAGAAGGATCCGGTCTTGAACCTCATCCTATCCTCAATGATAGATTGAAAACTTCTCGTCACTAAATCTATCACGCATTTTATCGTTACACTCTATTGTACGATAAATTTCCCCTTTCGTCAAAGGAAAATTCCAGGATTCTCCATGAAATCAAAAAAAGAAGAGCCTCACGGCTCTTCTTTTTATTCTCAATTATTTTACTTTTGCTGTGCTTGTGATCACGTTCACTGCTTTCTTCACTGTGATGTCATGTTTCAACATTTCTGGTGAAAGAAGGTTGCGAACTTGTTCAACTGGCATGTTGTAATCTGCTGCCAATTGTTCGATTTCAGCGTTGATTTCTTCTTCAGTTGCTTCGAAGCCTTCTGCTTTCGCTACTGCTTCAACCACAAGGTTTGTCTTCGTACGGCTTTCAGCTTCTGCTTCGTATTGTTTGTGAAGATCTTCTTGAGTTGTTCCAGTGATTTGGAAGTACATTTCAGGTGAGATACCTTGACGTTGCATGTTTCCAAGGAACTCGTTGATTGAACGGTGTACTTCTTCGTGGATCATTTCTTCTGGAAGGTCAACGATTTCAGCATTTTCAACTGCAAGATCGATTGCTGCTGCTTCTACTGCATCATTGTATGCTTCTTCTTTAGCTGCTGCCAATTCTTTGCGGTATTTTTCTTTCAATTCGTCAAGAGTTTCAACTTCTTCGTCGATGTCTTTTGCCAATTCATCGTCAAGAGCTGGTACTTCTTTTGCTTTTACTTCGTGGATAGTTGTTACGAATTTCGCTTCTTTACCAGCAAGGTCAGCTGCTTGGTAGTCTTCTGGGAAGGTTACGATCACATCAACTGTTTCACCAGCAGAGTGTCCAACCAATTGGTCTTCGAAACCTGGGATGAATTGACCTGAACCAAGTCCAAGTGAGAAGTTGTCACCTTTACCACCGTCGAATTCAACACCGTCGATAGAACCTACGAAGTCGATCACAACTGTGTCACCTTCTGCTGCAGCACCTTCTTTAACAACCAATTCAGCCAAGTTGTTGCGTTCGCGTTCGATACGAGCATCCACATCAGCGTCTGTTACTTCTTTAGAAACTTCTACTGATACTTCAAGGTCTTTGTAAGCACCCAATTTAACTTCAGGTTTTGTGACAACAGCTGCTGTCAATGTCCAGTCTTGACCTTTTTCCATAGATACAACATCAAAAGTTGGTTGTGCTACAACTTCGATTCCAGCTTCTTTAACAGCTGCTTCATATGCTGCTGGAAGAAGATCGTTCAAAGCATCTTGGTAAAGTGCTTCTTCACCAAAACGTTGGTTGAAGATTGGACGTGGAATATGACCTTTACGGAATCCAGGTACGTTCAAAGTTTTCTTAACTGACTCAAACACACGGTCCAAAGCAGGTTTGATTTGCTCTTGGCTGATTGTGAAAGTCAATACACCGTGGTTAGTTTCTTTGTTTTCAAATGATACAGACATTCTGTCTCTCCTTAAAATAATATAGTCATTCCTTATAATTTTACCACAAAACTTTGAAATTGCAAGTTTTAAAACGTTTTTGCCTCTCTTTTCATCCAAAAAAACTAGCCCTTTAAAGCTAGTTCTGATTATGATTTTCGGATGGGATCATCGAGGTAGAGAGCACGGGCACCGCCGATCAATTTTGGCCGACTGGCGAGGGCTGTGACATGGGCTTCCCCTAGTTCACGTAAGACAGGGCGAATCGGAACTTGCACGTGTTTGACGTGCATCCCCACTGAGGTATCTCCGATGTCTAAACCCGCTTGGGCTGTGATAAATTCCACTTCGACAGGATCTTTAAAGTACTTGAAAGCAGCGAGTTGTCCAGCACCTCCTGCATGGAGACTAGGAAGGACATTGACGATTTCTAGCTCCTTTTTATCTGCCAATTCTCTTTCGACCACCAAGGCGCGATTGAGATGCTCACATCCTTGTACCGCCAGATAAATGCCTCTTGGATTCAACTCATCTAGTAAGGTCTGGACAATAGCTTCTGCAATGTCGATGTTGGAGGCTTTTCCAATTGGCCCTCCTGCAACTTCACTTGAAGACATCCCGAGCACTAAAATCTGTCCTTGGCGGAGACGGCTTTTTTCCAAGACATCTACCAGGATTTCTTTTGTATCCTTCTTCAGTTGCTCCAGATCCATGAATTAGCTTCCTTTCTTTTGAAATGCATAATAGACCACATAGCCTAAAGCCATTCCAACAAAATTCTGAGCGAGGTTATTCGGAATGTCCGAGATAGCAGCACCCCAACCATTACCCAAAAAGAGGGCAGAAGCTAGTGCGTAACCACCTACCATGACGACTGTTGCAAGGAGCAAGCCTAGGTAACGAGCTTTGCCCTTGAAGCCAGCGAAATAGCCTTGTCCCCCGTGAAAGAGGAGGCTAAAGAACATCCACTGAGGATAGCCTGAAATCAGGTCGAGTAGGAAGGCTCCGACACCACCGACAATCGCACCTTCCTTACGCCCAAAATAGAAGGCTGTGAAATAGGCACCAAGATCTAACAGGGTGACGATCCCTGTGGGAGTTGGGAGTTTGGTATAGTAGCCAAGCACAACTGTCAAGGCTGTCAAAATAGAAAGGCGGGCAATGAGTTGAGTTCGATTAGATGTCATATTGTACTACTCCATACTGGTCTGAATGTTGAATCGCTTGGAAAACAAAGTCTTTAGAGGCTTTAACAGCTTCAAGCGGTGATTTCCCTTGCACCAACTGGCTGGAAATGCTAGACGCAAAGGTACAACCAGCTCCTGTATTGTTCTTTTCCAAGACTGGCTCTTCAATGACGGTGAAGTCTGTCCCATCATAAAAGACATCGATGGCCTTTTCTTTATTGAGACGATTGCCTCCTTTGACCACGACATTCGCTGCACCTAATTCGTGGAGCTTGCGCGCTGCCTCCTTCATATCATCGAGCGATTGAATCTTGCTTTGGGTCAAGATCTCAGCTTCTGGTAAGTTTGGCGTGATGATGGTCACATAAGGGAAGAACTTAATCAATTCGTCTCGAAGAGCTGAAACTTCCACATCATGGCTTTCCTTGCAGACCAAGACAGGATCTAGTACCACTGGGATCTCCGCATGGGCTTTGACATAGTCCAAGGCCAAGTCTGCCACTTCAACATCTGGCAAAAGACCGAGTTTAATAGCAGAAAAAGGAACATTCTTGAGAGAGTTGAGCTGTTGAGCAAAGGTCGTCGGATCCACCGGAATCACTTCAAAACCGTTCTCCGTCATAGCGGTCAAACAAGTCACCGCTACAAAACCATGCTGTTTGTTGGTTGTATAGGTTGCAAGGTCTGCATGAAGACCTCCTCCACTAAAAATATCATTTCCTGAAATAGCTAGAATCAATTCATTACTCATAACGGATCTCCTTTAAATATAAGCCATTTGGCGCTGCTGTAGGACCTGCAAGATTGCGGTCCTTCTTTTCCAAAATCAGATCGATCTGCTCGATCGGCATCCGATCATTTCCAATCTTCAATAAAGTTCCCACCATATTGCGGATTTGCTTGTAGAGAAAACCATTGCCCGAAAAGGTAAAGACAAGGCGATGATGTTCTGCGTCCTCGACCAAGCGAGCCTCTGTAATCGTACGAACCTTGTCTTCCACACTGGTTCCTGAAGCTGTGAAACCGGTGAAATCATGGGTTCCCTCCAACTTTTGGATGGCCGCTTGCATCTTTTCCACATCCAAAGGATAAGGGTAGTGGGTGGCATAGTGGCGCATCATGGGGTTCTTGGGACGACCATAATCCACGATAAATTCATAGGTCTTGCTGTGCTTCTTGTAGCGTGAGTGAAAGTTATCTTCTACTTGCTCCACTCGGATGAAATCAATATCCTCTGGGGTTTGGGTATCGAGGGCAAAGCGGAGCTTCTCCTCGTCCCGCGCTTGAGGGAGATCAAAATGAATCACCTGGCCAAGAGCATGGACACCTGAATCCGTTCGTCCCGCTCCATGAACGGTAACAGGGGTTCCTTGATTAAGACGCGTCAAGGTCTTTTCGATTTCTTCTTGCACACTACGGGCATGCGGTTGGCGTTGAAACCCTGCAAACAAGGTCCCGTCATATGAAATGGTTGCTTTGTATCGTGTCATGGTTCTATTTTAGCAAGATATAGAAGGGGTTACAAGAGTGAAAAATTTAAACTGTCCGGGTACAGTTTTGCAAACACAAAAAGAGGCTGGGACAAAAGTCCTAGCCTCTCAATTATTTTTGGATTGTCGAGCAAGACGCAGTGGTTGAGTGGGCTCTACTACGCTGATTTCATCAG
>JAGZKI010000001.1 GCA_018365265.1 Streptococcus parasanguinis
CTACGCTGATTTTATCAGCTTTTACAGCCCTACTCAACTGTGCGGAGGTGGGACGACGAAATCGAATTCTAACGAATTACCGATTTCTGTCCCACTCTCTTTTGCTTTACTTTTATGACTGGTTTGGTATAATGAATGAGACTACAGATGGGACTGGGGCAGGAATGATTTTCTTTGAAAATGATTTCGTCTCGCTCCCTCTTTTCTGTGTGATCAAGGTTATTATTTATGGAAAAGGAGAATCATCTATGCTATATATTTGGTCTTACTTGAAAAAGTATCCCAAGTGGCTAGCCCTGAATCTATTTTCAGCGGTCCTGTTTGTTATTGTCAATTTGGGCTTGCCAACGATTCTAGCTCGCATGATTGATGAGGGGATTAACCCGCGTGATGTGGATCGACTGTATTTCTGGGGCTGGGTCATGTTTGCGATCATTTTGCTTGGGATTGTGGGGCGGATTATCTTGTCTTACGCGGTTGGCCAGCTAACGACCACCATGGTCCGAGATATGCGAAATGACCTCTATGCTAAGTTACAGGAGTACTCGCATCACGAGTATGAGCAAATTGGGGTATCGTCATTGGTCACTCGCTTGACTTCAGATGCCTTTGTTTTGATGCAGTTTGCGGATTCTATGTTGAAGATGGGGGTCATCACACCCTTGATGATGGTTTCCAGTGTTCTCTTGATTCTGACAACCAGTCCTTCTCTAGCGTGGATTGTAGCGGTTTCTGTACCATTTCTTGCTGTCGTCGTTTGGTATGTAGCAGTTAAGACACGTCCACTTTCTGAGAAGCAACAAAAGACCCTCGACCATCTTAATCAGTTTGCGCGTGAAAATTTGACAGGACTTCGTGTGATTCGTGCCTTTGCCCGTGAAGAATTCCAAGAGGATAAATTTGCGGCTGAAAATGAAGTCTACGCAGAGAACTCGAATAAATTGTTCAAACTAACTGGTTTGACAGAACCCCTATTTGTGCAGATCATCATTGCTATGATTGTGGCGATTGTCTGGTTTGCTTTGGATCCTCTTCATGACGGTAGTTTGAAAATTGGGGATCTAGTTGCCTTTATTGAGTATAGCTTCCACGCGCTCTTATCTTTCCTCTTTTTAGCCAATCTCTTTACCATGTATCCTCGGACTGCGGTTTCTAGCCGTCGGCTCAAGGAAATCATGGACATGCCCATTTCGATTGATCCAAATGAGAATGGTGTAACAGAAACAGCATCTCGTGGCTATTTGGAATTTGACAATGTCACCTTTGCTTATCCAGGTGAGACGGAGAGTCCAGTTCTTCACAACATTTCCTTTCAGGCCAAACCCGGCGAAACGATCGCCTTTATCGGATCGACAGGTTCTGGGAAATCTTCACTTGTGCAGTTGATTCCTCGATTCTATGATGTCACACTTGGGAAGATTTTGGTGGATGGTGTGGATGTCCGTGACTACAATCTGAAAGCCCTTCGCCAAAAGATTGGTTTTATTCCACAAAAGGCCTTGCTCTTTACGGGAACCATTGCTGAGAACCTTCGTTATGGGAAAGAAGACGCCTCTGTACAAGAGCTAGAACAAGCAGCTGAAATTTCCCAAGCCAAGGAATTTATCGACAGCCGTGAGGAACGCTTTGATACGCATTTGGCAGAAGGTGGTAGCAACCTTTCGGGTGGTCAAAAACAACGCTTGTCCATCGCTCGTGCTGTTGTCAAAGATCCAGATGTCTTTATTTTTGATGATTCCTTCTCTGCCTTAGACTACAAGACGGATGCCACTTTGCGGAAGCGCCTCAAAGAAGTTACAGGAGATGCGACCGTCTTGATCGTAGCACAACGCGTGGGAACCATTATGGATGCGGATCAAATTATTGTCTTGGACCAAGGGGAAATCGTTGGTCGAGGAACCCACGATGAATTGATGGAAAGCAATGAGATCTATCGTGAAATTGCCAATTCGCAGCTCGACAGTCCGTCATTAACAGAGGAATAGAAAGGAGAAGCAGATGAAACAAGAACAAAACAGTTTTTCTAGACTATGGACTTACTTGAGAGCCTATCGCTTGGAAGTTTGCTTGTCCATTTTCTTAAAAATCCTGAGTGTCGTCATGAGTGTTGTCGAACCCTTTGTTTTGGGACTTGCCATTACTGAGTTGACAAAAAATCTCATGGATATGGCAAAAGGCCTTGCGGGAGCTGGTCTTAACACCTCCTATATCGCGATCATTATGACGCTCTATCTATTCCGTGGGGTTCTCTATGAGTTGGGATCTTATTATTCCAACTATTTCATGACTAATGCTGTTCAAAAGACCGTTCAGGACATGCGAAATGATTTGTCCCATAAAATCAATCACATTCCCGTTTCTTATTTTGACCGGCATCAGTTCGGAGATTTGCTGGGACGTTTTACTAGTGATGTCGAAACCGTCTCGAATGCCTTGCAACAGTCCTTCTTACAAATCGTCAACGCTATCTTTACCTTGCTCTTTGTCATCAGCATGGTCTTATACTTAAACATCCAGCTGGGGCTAGTGGTCATCTTGTCCATTCCGATCACTTATTTCAGTGCTCGATTTATCATGAAAAAATCGCAGCCTTACTTTAAAGAGCAGGCAGATGTTTTGGGGGCAATGAACGGATTTGTACAAGAAAATTTAACAGGCTTTAATGTCCTTAAGCTCTACGTCCGGGAAAAATCTTCCCAGGAAGAGTTTCATGATATTACCCATCACCTTCAAAAGGTAGGATTCAAGGCTAATTTCATTTCCGGCTTAATGATGCCGATTTTAAATGGGATTTCAGATTTGACTTATCTCATTATCGCTTTGTTTGGTGGCTTGCAAGTGATAGCAGGCCGTTTGACTGTCGGGAATATGCAGGCTTTCGTTCAATATGTTTGGCAGATCAACCAACCAATTCAAAACTTGACCCAATTGGCAGGTCAGCTACAAAGTGCTAAGTCGTCTCTAGATCGGATTTTCCAAGTCATGGATGAACCAGATGAAGTAGCAGATGTGACAGAAACCCTCTCTGGAGATTTGACAGGGCAAGTCAGCTTTAAAAACGTTGATTTCCAATATGTAGCGGACAAACCCTTGATTCGTGATTTCAACCTAGAAGTCAAACCAGGTGAAATGGTGGCCATTGTCGGACCAACCGGAGCAGGGAAAACAACTCTGATTAATCTGCTCATGCGCTTTTACGATGTGACTGCGGGATCGATTACAGTGGATGGTCATGATATTCGCCATCTGTCACGCCAAGATTACCGCAAACAATTCGGAATGGTGCTTCAGGATGCTTGGTTATATGAAGGAACCATCAAAGAAAACCTTCGCTTTGGTAATCTCGAGGCAACGGATGAAGAAATTGTGGAAGCTGCAAAGGCAGCCAATGTCGATCACTTTATCCGGACGCTTCCTGGTGGTTACAATATGGAAATGAACCAGGAGTCTAGCAATATTTCTCTAGGGCAAAAGCAACTTCTAACTATTGCGCGTGCGCTCCTTGCTGATCCCAAGATTTTGATTTTGGATGAAGCGACGTCTTCTGTCGATACGCGTTTAGAGCTCTTGATTCAAAAAGCGATGAAGAATTTGATGAAAGGGCGGACTAGCTTTGTTATTGCTCACCGCTTGTCTACCATTCAAGAAGCAGATAAAATCCTTGTCCTCAAAGATGGTCAAATCATCGAGCAAGGAAATCACCAATCCTTGTTAGCAGACAAAGGGTTCTACTATGAGCTCTACAATAGCCAATTTTCAAATAAAAAAGCGGAATAAGCGCGTGTCATCAAAAGAGGTTTGAGATAGAATTCTCAGCCTCTTTTTCTTGCTCACTTTTATTACTACATAAAAAGGTTAACATATCTGCAACAAATTGATACAGAATATTCACACAATTCACCTTGTTTGTCATGATATTTTTTATTAGGATAGAATCGTTGTAAAAAATAAAAGGAGAAATGTGTGATGAATCATTTAAACAAAGATATCGTTTTTGGCATTCGCAAGTCTAAGCTTGGAGTCTTTTCTGTCGTGATTGCGATCATGGGGGCTTGTTTTTTGACTGGACAATCTGTGGCAGCTGATCAAGCTGGAGAGCAGACACAAATCCAAACACAAGGGCAAGAAGCGACAACCTCTGATCCCGCTAGCTCTCAAGTAGATACCAGCCAATATGGCGCATCTATGCCTTACACCCGTTATGAAGCAGACAAAGGGAACCTCCTTGGAAAGGCAGAGGTAGAGCAGTCTCAAGACAGTCACTCAACAGCTATTGAAGCTTCTGATCAGACTTATGTCGCTTTAAAAGAAAAAGGAGATGGTGTCTCCTTTAAGGTAAATGAACCAGCCAATGCCTTAACTGTACGCTATACAGTGCCAGATGGAGCCAGTGGACAACTCGATGTACAGGTGAATGGTCATAGTGTTCAACAATTGGATCTTTCATCCACGTCTAACTGGCAGTACTTGAATGACAAAGGTGTTCATGATAGTGCCCAGGCTGATACACGCGCTCGGTTCCAATTTGATGAAGTACACAGCCTCCTTCCAGGCCTTCAGCTTCAAAAAGGAGATGTGGTTTCACTGGTGAAAAACAGGTCAGACGACGTCCATTACGGCCTTGACTTTGTGGAATTCGAGCAAGCTCCAGACCCGATTGCTCAAGGGGACAATGCTATCAATATCGTTTCTAAAGGAGCTACGCCAAACGATGATACCGATGATAGCCAAGCGCTCTATGATGCGATTTATGAGGCTAAACAAACCGGAAAGAATGTCTATATCCCAGCTGGGCGATTTAATCTCAATCGAAAAGTCGGTATCGATGCTTCTGATATGAAGATTTCAGGGGCTGGTATCTGGCATACCCAACTGCATTTCACTAGCGACCAAGCTGGTGGCGGTGGTTTTGACTTCCTTCACCAAGACAACCATGTTGAATTTAGCGATGTCTATCTGTCCTCCAACCTTCGTTCACGCTATGGTGAAAACGCTCAGTACAAGGCCATTTCTGGAACACCAGGGAAGAACTCTCATATTCACGATATTTGGGCCGAACACTTTGAAGTTGGCATGTGGATTGGCGATTATGCTGGAAAAAATGATATGAAGTACACAGATGGTCTAGTAGTAGAAAATGTCCGTTTGCGAAACAACCTGGCTGACGGAGTCAACTTTGCCCAAGGGACTAAGAATTCTATTGTCCGCAATTCTAGTATTCGTGGAAATGGAGATGACGGACTAGCCAGCTGGTCAAGTATTGCAGATGGAACAGAATCAGCAGTAGCAGAAAATAATAAATTCTTGCACAATACGATTGAACTTGGTTGGCGTGCTGGTGGTGTTGGGATCTTTGGTGGAAAAGGCCATGAGATTGCCTACAATCGGATTAAAGACAATATCGGTGATGCCGGAATTCGCTTGACGACTGTCTTTAAGGGCCATAACTTTGATCTGAATGAAGAAGGAATTTGGGTTCACCACAATCTCTTGGTGCGTACAGGAACGAAGAGCGATATCTACAACAAGCATCGTGGATCGATTGATGTTGAAACGCGTTATGGAGATATTAAAAATGTCACCATTGAAGACAATGTATTTGTAGCGCCATTTGATACAGGTGTGACCGATCACCTCAATCCAAATGGAGGTATCCTAAACCATGTAGAAATTAGAAACAATCAAACCATGGGTCAACTCTCTCATTCAGCTCAATCAGGACTATCTGCACCTTTTTCAAAGTCAGCTGGACAAGCCTTGAGAGTGAAAGAAAACCCCCTTCAAGTAAGCGCAGTGAAGGCTTCCCTTCAACCATCGAAAGTTCAACCGTCTAAAAAACAAACTAGTCTGAATCTTAAACAAGCAAAGACAGTCACCAAAACAGTCAAACCTAACTATGTGCTAAAAGCAACAAATTCCAAGCAAAAGAGCTTTTTGAAAGCTCCGAGTGCTTTATTCCTTTATCGGATGATGGGGTTACGTCAAACGGTTTAAGAAGGATGGAAATCCTGGATACATTTCCAGGATTTTTTGCTTGCTGCTAGTCCTTCATTGACAGTGAGAAGGCATATCGGTATACTAGGTATAATCTAATGAGGAGGCCACCATGATGATTCGACCCGTTCAGCTCAGCGATGCAGCAGCTATCCGAGCGATTTACCAACCTTATGTGACAGGGACAGCCATTACCTTTGAGGTTGATGTGCCGACTGTCCAGGAATTTGAAAACCGCATCACAAAAACGCTGACCCAATTTCCTTATTTGGTCGCAGAAGTGGATGGTAAAGTTGTGGGGTATGCCTATGCCTCGACCTATTATGCACGCGCCGCCTATGATTGGACCACTGAATTGTCTATTTATGTAGCAAAAGAAGCGCGTGGACAAGGGATTGGATCGGCCCTTTATACGGCCTTAGAAGAGGAGTTGCAAGCACGAGGCTACTTACGCTTTCTGGCTTGTATCGCAGTTCCGAACGAAGCGAGCATTTCCATGCATGAAAAGCGGGGCTATGTCCAAGTGGCTCATTTCCCAAAGATTGGCTATAAGTTTAACAAATGGCATGATATCGTCTGGATGCAAAAGACCATAGACGGTCCTGTTAGGAAAATCAAGTAAGAGCTGTTAAGGATCAGTAGCTAAATGAAGTGAAAGCTCCATTTCACTTGAAACAATCCATAAATTATTCAGCATAGAAGATGTTTTTATACGAAAGAGGTTTTTATGACGCAAGAACAAAGTGCTAGACTGTTACCCCAAAAGCCCTCCAGATGGGCTAAAATTCTACTTAACCGAAAGGTTCCTATTCTCCTGTTCTTCTTACTGGAATTGGCCTTTCTTGTCTTTTCATATCTCAGTCTACAAGAGCATTTCCCATCCATTATCTTATGGGAACACTTGTTGAGTGTCTTTACCTTCTTTTACTTGCTCAATCGTTCCATGGATTCTCGTTCCAAACTGTCCTGGGTGATTATCATTGCCCTCTTTCCAATTTTTGGGACGGCTCTGCTTTACTTTTCGTTAGCTGATTTGGGTGTGAGACGCTTGAAGAAGCGGCTTGAGGATGCTACAGTGCAGGCATCTGACTATCTAAGCACCGATCCAGAAGTTGCTGATTATTTATCCCAAAGTGATAGCCAATTACAGAAATTAGCTTATTTTCTGGAGCATAGTCCAGCCCAGTTTCCTATCTACAGAAACACAGAGGTTACCTATTTTCCACTTGGAGATGACATGCTTCCAGCCTTGTTGGAGGATTTGAAAAAGGCGGAGCGTTATATCTTCATGGAATATTTCATTATTGACGAAGGGATCATGTGGGGCGAGATTTTAGCCATTTTGGAGGAGAAGGTCAAGGCAGGTCTGGACGTTCGTGTCATGTTTGATGGAATGAATGAGATGACCACCTTGTCCTATGATTATATCGAGCGCTTGCACAAGGTTGGGATTAAAGCTCAGGCCTTCTCACCAGTCAAGCCCATTCTATCAACCTATTACAATTACCGAGACCATCGAAAGATTACAGTGATTGATGGTCAAGTTGCTTATACTGGTGGCGTTAATATCGCTGATGAGTATGTCAATAAACGAGAACGCTTTGGTCATTGGAAGGATACGGCCCTTCGATTAGATGGTTCAGCAGTTCAAACGCTAAAAGCTCTCTTTTTGACCATGTGGACAGTGACCGGAATAGAAGACAAAGCGGATATGGAGCGCTATCTACAAGAAAAACCTCAACAAAGAAAGAGCCAGGGCTTGGTTCTTCCTTATGGCAATTCACCATTGACTTATCATAAGGTGGCTGAGGATGTTTATCTTCATTTACTGAATACATCGACCGATTATGTTCACATCATGACGCCGTATCTGATCTTGGATGACGAATTGGTTAGAGCTATGACTTTCGCGGCCAAACGAGGAGTAGATGTTCGGATTATTATGCCAGGGATTCCAGATAAACAGTATGCCTTTGATATTGCGACGACCTATTTTAAAGTGCTCTTGGATGCTGGCGTCCGTATTTTCCGTTATACCCCAGGCTTTGTCCATGCTAAAGTTTATGTTTCTGATAGCCAACAAGCTGTTGTAGGAACCATTAATACAGACTACCGAAGTCTCTATCAAAATTTTGAAGATGGGGTCTATCTCTACAAAACTCTGGTAGTGCTAAAGATTGAAGAAGATTTTGAGAAAACCCAGGCTCTATCAGAGGAAGTCACTCTAGAAAGTTTATCTAAAATGCCTATGGCTCATCGTCTAGCTGGCTATCTCTTTTCTTTGATTGGACCTTTGATGTAAAAAAGGAGGAATCATATGGATACAAAAATTCTTTTGAAATTGTTAGAAGACCAAGCTGATCCAGCGAAACTCCCAGCAATGGAAGCTTATATGAAAAATAAATTCAGCTTTCTTGGGGTTCAAAAACCAATTCTCAAAAAGATTGAAAGAGATTTTTTTAAGCTTTTCATAAAGGATCCAATTGATTGGGCTTTTGTGGAAGAGTGTTGGCAGCAACCCTACCGTGAGTTCCAATATATTGCTATGGATTATCTGGATAAAAAGAAGAAGGAGCTTATACCTGAAGATTTTCCAAAGCTAAAGGAATTGGCTCAAACCAAATCATGGTGGGACAGTATAGATCAATTGGACCTTATCATCGGAGAGATTACTTTTCACTATCCAGAAACCAAGCAGGTTATGCTGGATTGGAGTAAGGATCAGGACTTTTGGTTGAGGCGGATTGCCATTGATCACCAGCTTATGAGGAAAGAAAAAACAGATACGGATTTGTTAGAAAAAGTGATCCTCAATAATCTAGGTCAAAGCGAGTTCTTTATAAATAAGGCAATCGGCTGGAGTTTACGCAATTATTCCAAGGTTAATCCGGATTGGGTAGGGGCCTTTATCGACCGCTATCGAGAGCAGTTATCTCCTTTGAGTATTCGAGAAGGAAGCAAGTACCTACCTTCTTGACAGTTTGTGGATGTTCATGGTAAACTAGAATTATGCGATGAGTCGATTGGCTCTTAGGAGCCTTTTGCGCTGAGGAGGTCTACATTCAATTGTAACGCAGGAGCGGACCTTGAACAGTTGTGTGAACCGGCTGTTCTCACCGAAAGGTGCCTCAAATCCTGGTCTTCGGATCAGGATTTTTTTGTTTCCTCAAAGAACCGAAAACTATTATAATACAGTTGCTACAAAGTTATGTTGGTGTTATAATATAGTAAAGTGCCTAGGTCAGAAAGGAGTGGAGTTGATTGGGAGATTTCTATCATTCTAATGATTCAGCATCTACAGACTATTCGCATAAAATTGAGGAGCTTGAAAACTCTAAACAATTTCAGGATGCCATCGGATTGATCCGAGAACAGATGAAGAACAATCTTAAGTGGAATGTTTTGCGATCCTTTGGTATTATTTGCGCCATACTGTCTCTCATTTTATTGCGTTTTGCAGCTATTCCTTTGATCCTTTTAGTTGTTGGTTTGTATTATTGGCCACAATATAAAAAACGAAAAGCCTTGTTTGGGGATCGAATTCGTTCGAACGATGAGATCTATCTTGATGATATCCTTTCGCCTGTATTAAAGGAAGTTTTTCCTCGAGCTTCGATCAAAGAGGACGGTTCCATCCCTTCTGAAGCTCTCTCGCATTTATGTCCTCGGTCGACTGATTTTCTATGTTTCAAAGAACTATCGTTTCATGATGACAAAGAGCTAACGGTGTCAAATCTCTATGCCCATCATACGGAGACTCGTTATCGGACATCTAATGGACATACGAGGACGGAACATGTGGAAGTTACAGATTTCCTTGGACAAGTGTTCTCTTTATGTCTACCGATCAATTTCTCCGGTCATCTTCGGGTTGTGCCAACCAAGAAATCCTTTCTTTTTAAGAGGGAGGTGAATGGGGTTTATCCTGGAGCCAGAGGAGATGAAGTTCAGATTGAAACAGAGGATATTCGCAATAACGAGAATTACAATATTTACTGCACGGATGAACTGTCTGCCCGAAAATTTCTCACCCCTAAGATGTTAGAATGGTTTGATCGACAAATTTCTCAAAATGCCATGTGTGTATTTTTGAAAGACAAGAAACTATTTATTTCTTTGTATACCGATCGCTATATCTTTCCGACGCCCCAAAAACCGGAAGATATTGATCAACTATCTTTGGTATCTGAATATCATAAATTATGCAGAGAACTAGCTTTAATTAAAGAAATAACAGCAATTTTTGAAGGAGAAGCATCATGAATCTCATTATCGGCTTAATCATATTTGTTGCCCTATTGGCTATTTGGTTTATTAGTGTAGGAAATCGTCTCAATCGCTATCTAGTGACCATTGAAGAATCAAAGAGAACCGTTGATATCGTCCTTGTAAAACGCTATGATACCATTTCGGAAATGCTAAAAGTAGCCAAAGCCTATGCCAAACATGAACAACAGATTTTCACTGATTTAGTTGCTTTACGTCAAGGAGCATCTATCCAAGAATCCAACCAAGTTATTACCAATCAAAATGATGTCTTGGCACAAATTCGTGCAGTCGGTGAAAACTATCCAGAGCTCTTGTCTTCTAACCAATTCTTGACCTTACAAAAGGAAATTGCTGACGAAAATGAAGATCTTGCTGCAGCGAAGCGAATTGTTAACAGTAATGTCAGCCACATCAATCAAGAAATTGTTTCCTTTCCAGCGTCTATCGTAGCAGGTGTAAAGGGGATCCATCAAGTTCCATTTCTTGCTGAAGAAACACAAGGTAAGAAAGATTTAAGTGATTTGAACTATGACCTGAATTAAAGATCTTTTATGATAAATAACCATTAAAAATCCTGGTCTTAGAATCAGGATTTTTTCCTACTGTTGGTACTTTTCATTTATGCCAAAAAATTGTATAATAGTACAAATACTCAATTTTTAGAAAATTTTGAAAGAGGATTTACTATGGGATACACAGTTGCTGTTGTCGGTGCTACAGGTGCCGTTGGTGCTCAAATGATCAAAATGTTGGAAGAATCTACTCTTCCAATCGATAAGATTCGCTACCTTGCGTCTGCACGTTCTGCAGGAAAAGTCTTGCAATTTAAAGGGCAAGACGTGACCATCGAAGAAACGACTGAAGATGCTTTTGAAGGGGTTGATATTGCTCTCTTCTCAGCTGGTGGTTCAACATCTGCCAAATATGCACCTTATGCGGTAAAAGCAGGCGCAGTAGTGGTTGATAACACTTCTTATTTCCGTCAAAATCCGGATGTCCCATTGGTTGTTCCTGAAGTGAATGCACATGCTCTTGATGCTCATAACGGAATCATCTCTTGTCCAAACTGTTCAACCATTCAAATGATGGTAGCTCTTGAACCAGTCCGTCAAAAATGGGGCTTGGACCGTATCATCGTGTCTACTTACCAAGCTGTATCAGGTGCTGGTATGGGAGCTATTCTTGAAACCCAACGTGAGTTGAAGGAAGTCTTGAATGATGGGGTCAACCCACGCGATGTCAAAGCGGAAATCTTACCATGTGGTGGTGATAAAAAACATTACCCTATCGCTTTCAACGCTCTTCCGCAAATCGACGTCTTCACAGAAAACGACTATACTTACGAAGAAATGAAGATGACGAATGAAACCAAGAAAATCATGGAAGATGATAGCATTGCTGTTTCAGCAACATGTGTGCGTATTCCCGTCTTGTCAGCTCACTCAGAGTCAGTCTACATTGAAACAAAAGAAGTAGCACCAATCGAAGAAGTGAAAGCTGCTATTGCAGAATTCCCAGGTGCCGTCCTTGAAGACGATGTTGCTCACCAAATCTACCCTCAAGCCGTCAATGCTGTAGGTTCACGTGATACCTTCGTTGGACGGATTCGTAAAGACTTGGATGCTGAAAAAGGGATCCACATGTGGGTGGTTTCAGATAACCTTCTTAAAGGAGCTGCTTGGAACTCAGTCCAAATCGCAGAAACTCTTCACGAACGTGGACTCGTACGTCCAACAGCTGAATTGAAGTTTGAATTGAAATGATTCATTAAGTAAATAAATTGTATAGGGGACAGCTATCAACTTTTGGTGCTGTCCCTCTTCCCTATGATTGTCTCAAGAAGGAGTATGTATGTCTTATCAAGATTTAAAAGATTGTAAAATCATCACTGCATTTATCACCCCCTTCCATGAAGATGGGAGCATTAATTTTGACGCTCTTCCTGACTTGATCGAGCACCTCTTGGCTCATCATACAGATGGGATTCTCTTAGCTGGAACGACTGCAGAAAGTCCAACTCTGACCCACGATGAGGAATTGCAACTCTTTGCGGCCGTTCAAAAGATTGTCAATGGTCGAGTTCCTTTGATCGCTGGTGTCGGAACCAATGAAACCCGCGACTCGATTGAGTTCGTTAAAGAAGTGGATGCTTTTGGTGGCTTTGCAGCAGGATTGGCTATCGTTCCTTACTACAACAAACCATCCCAAGAAGGAATGTATCAACACTTTAAAGCAATTGCGGATGCATCTAATCTTCCGATTATTATCTACAATATTCCTGGACGCGTGGTAGTAGAAATGACACCTGAAACCATGCTTCGTTTGGCAGAACACCCAAATATCATTGGGGTCAAAGAGTGTACAACTCTTGCTAATATGGCCTATTTGATTGAACACAAGCCAGAAGAATTTCTCGTCTATACAGGGGAAGATGGAGATGCTTTCCATGCGATGAATCTTGGTGCAGATGGAGTGATCTCAGTGGCTTCTCATACAAATGGAGATGAAATACATGAGATGTTCCAAGCTATTGAACACAACGATATTAAAAAGGCTGCGGCTATCCAACGTCAATTTATCCCTAAAGTCAATGCTCTCTTCTCTTATCCGAGTCCAGCTCCTGTCAAAGCTGTCTTAAACTATATGGGCTTTGAAGCAGGGCCGACCCGTTTACCATTGGTGCCAGCACCGGCAGAAGAAGCGAAGCGCATCATCAAGGTTGTAGTAGATGGGGATTACCATGCAACCAAAGAGATCATTACGGGAGTTTTGAGACCGGATTACTAATATTTTGTTGTAAGAAATGTGTTTGAATAATAATAACTTAACTTCCCAATCAATGAATCTATTTTTTGAAAGACCTTTGATTCTTGGCAAAAAAATTATATAATAAAGTAGTAGGTCTTCATTCCCTGTCTTACGGAAATGGAGTATTCATGAAAATTTAAAATAAAAGGAGACTCCGATGGAAGTCATTAAACGTAGTGGAGAAGTGGTTGAATTCAACCCAGATAAAATTTACCAAGCTATTTTGAAAGCTGCGCAAGTTGTCTATGTTTTGACAGATGATTTACGACAAAACCTAGCTCAAGTGACCAAGAAAGTTGCTATGGACTTGGATGAAGCCCAAGTAGAACGCGCAACCATCAGTATGATCCAATCATTAGTGGAACAACGTTTGCTGGGAGCAGGCTATATTACCATTGCAGAACACTACATTTCTTATCGCTTGCAACGCGATTTGGAACGGAGTGGTTATGGTGATCACATCGCCGTGCATTTGCATTTTGAGCAAATTCGCTAAGCCACTAGCTAGAAAATCGCTCGTGGAGTATATGCCATAATGTTTGAACCACCCATCCATAGGGTGGTTTTGACTGTCTAGCAAATTCGTTTATTTTGAAAGGTCTACATGCATGCAGAATCCAACCATCTATACCTATCTCAATCAGGAATTCACCGCTATTCCACTTTTTGACGGCTTAAGCGTTGATGGTATCTCTCAAGAAAGTCAGGCAGATTTGCATTTGGCTGATGATTTTCAGTCCCCTTCTATAGCCAGTTTTCATTTTCTAAATGATCAATGGTTTCTTGAGTGTTTATCTGGGATGATTGAGGTGGATGGTGTCACCTACTCGACTAATGGACGGGCTCGATTAAATCACCGCTCCATTATCCACCTTTGTGACGCCGACGGCCATGTTTTTCGGTCAAAATTCATTATTTTTGAAATGCAATCTATTGAGTGGAAGACTATAGCTAAAGATGCTTTTCCGATGGATCTGTCCTCGCTTGCTTCAATTGATTGTGCCATCTTATCTGATCAGTTGGTTGTGCGACTGGGAGAACAAGTTATTTACCAAGAGCTTCAAGCAGGACCTGCCAGTTCTTCTCAATCATCTGCTGGGAGGGCGCAGTTTTCTCATTCATCACTAACGATTGCTATTCAAGATGTAACAGTCGGAAATCTCTTAAACCGTAAAACCATACTCAAGGATATTCAGGTGGAATTTAAACCCAAGGAAATGATCTTAATTCTGGGTGGATCTGGTGCTGGAAAATCAACTTTTATGGAAGCAGTGACAGGACTCGTTCATTCAAATACCAGCGCTTATTTTAATGGAGTGGATTTGTTAAATGATGGGGTGAAACAAGGTGTCATCACCCTGGCTCCTCAATCTCCTGATGAGCATTACCGAATGGAAGATAC
The DNA here is from genome assembly GCA_018365265.1 of Streptococcus parasanguinis. Taxonomy (GTDB): domain Bacteria; phylum Bacillota; class Bacilli; order Lactobacillales; family Streptococcaceae; genus Streptococcus; species Streptococcus parasanguinis_G. The sequence goes on from JAGZKI010000001.1 coordinate 14,474, forward strand.
GGTCTATAAGAATCTAGAAGATGCAGCAAAACTCTATGGTCCATCCGAATTAGCAGACAATCCGGATCTTCGAAAAGAAGAAGTGCTATCTGTTCTGAAAAAACTGGATTTAGAATCTGTCAAAGGATCCAAGTGCTCTTCTCTATCCGGTGGACAAAAGAAAAAACTCACGATTGCCATGGAATACATCACGCGCCCGGAAATCCTCTTTATGGATGAGCCGGATTCCGGTGTTGATGGAAGTATGGTCATGGAGGTCATGACCACATTGAGAGAGATTACAGATGAAGGAAAAATCTTATGTGTCATCACGCATACGCCCGATCGTATTCGTCATCTCTTTGATAAGGTCATGGTGGTCGGAAAGAGTTCGGAAGGCTGTGGTAGACTGTGTTACTTTGGCTCCGTAGACAATGCGCTAACAGTCTTTGCTGCTCAGAGTTTAGAAGAAATCGTTCATAAAATTTCAGGTGCTGAAAATGCAGCTCTTGTTGACCAATATGTTCAATGGTTTGAAAATGAAAGGAGAGGTGGCCATGCTGGATAAGAAGCAAGTCTCGATTTATTTTAGAAAATTCCTTCGACTCCTCATCAACAAGAAATCTCTATTTTTTGCCTTAGAAGCGATTCTTCTTCCTTTCATCATTTCGATCGCTTTTAATGCTAATGAAGTTTTTGATAAATACCATATTACGAGAACTTCTTCGATTATGTTTATTTCTGCAGCACTCTGGATTGGTCTCTTTAATTCAGTGACCAGTATTTGTAATGAACGTAAAGTTATTAAGTTTGAATACCAAATTAAAGGTTTGTCCTTGCCTTCTTATGTGACGGCGCGCGTGCTAACAGAGTTGGTGCTTTGTTTCGCGGAAGCGATCTTAATGATTGGAACCATTGTTGTGCGCTATCCACGTATCCAAGGAAACAGTAGCCAGATATTCCTTTTTGGGATCACTTTGTTTTTGGTGATCTTTACTTCAGATATGTTGGCCTTATTGATTTCAGCCTTTGTTAAAAAATCATCCCAAGCGATGACAGCCATGCCGCTTGTATTGATGGTTCAATTGCTGTTTTCCAATTTTCTCCAATCCTTGGATGAGAAAATTCCATTTTTAGTGTGGATCTCACACGCGACCATTACGAGATGGGGAACAACGGCCTTCTTTCGGATTGCAAATATGAATAATATGGTCCCCTCTCAAGGTCACACTGACTGGCAAGTTTATCAAAAAGATGGGGTAGGAACCTATGCTTATGATCTACTTGCGATTCTTGGATATTGGGGAGTCTTGCTTGCCTTTGCAGCTCTATTTATAGTCGCAACTTCCCTCGTATTGACTTCTGTCCGTAAGGATGCTCGCTAAAAATAAGGAGATGATTTATGAAAAACTGTACCAATTGCCAGGCACCCATCCATGCTGGTGATGCCTTTTGTTCTAAATGTGGAGCTAAAGTTCAAGTAGCTGCCCAAGCTGAACCAAAAGCTGTTGCGTTTCAACCAAAGACAGTGCAATTAGGGCCAAGTCCCACTCAAGCCCCAGCACCTAAAAAATCAAAAAGAAACATAAAAGGAATTTTAGCAGGGATTTTTGTCCTTCTTACTGTCATTACTGTTGCAGGTTATTTCTTATTAAACCGTGGTAGCAGTGACACCATTAATTTAGAGGACTATGTGAAGCTGGAAATTGAAGGAACTGATGGTGAAGGCTATTTTGCTGAGAAGTCGCCTAGTTTAAACAAGGAAAGATTAGATCGGGATATCAAGAAAAAGATAGAAGCAGAAGGCTTGAATACCGAGAGTTCAAACTACAATATCGATCAGCTAGTTTCAAAAGTAAAATTTAGTGTTTATAAAGGCGATGAACTGATCGATGTAAAAGAACGGAAAAACCTAAACAATCACGATAAAATTACGGTCAAATTACTTTACGATAAAAGCGATCTTGAAGACATGATACCTGGCCTTCACTTTACTGGTACATCTGTAACTCAGGAGGCGGATCTTATCCCGCTTGTAGGTTTTGACCCCTTTAAGGGTTTTTATCCAAAGATCAAGGGCATTTCTCCAAATGGAAGTTTATCAAAACCGTCTCAATTTGAAGGAAAAGACTTAGAATTTGTTGCAAAAGCAACTGCTAACGATGGCTTCCCGTTTGATTATTATCTGAATGGAAAAGAAGTTTCAAGTAATGATCCTATTGCAGTTGGAGATGAAATTGAGATTCGTCTCAATGAAAGTGGTAAAAATGCATTGAAAAAAGATGGTAAAACTGTTGAGAAAGGAAAAGACAGTAAGAAATACAAGGTCACCTTGGCTGATTTTGAGGAAGGGGCTTATGTGACTTCCTTGTCAAAAGTGGATGAGGATACACAAGAAGCCATCTCTAAGAATGTAGAGGATGCAGCAAAGGCCTATGCAGCTGACCGCAACTATAAAGACCTTCCAAAATTTGAAGGGATGGCTTTTGCGGCAATCAAAGATGGAGTTGATTGGGGAGGTACATTTGATTCCAAAATCCCGCAAATGGTCTATGTATACTCTATTACCGATACATCTTATGGTAAATCAAAAACAAGTTATTTTGTCATTTCCAAGATAGCAGTTATTGAACAGGTCGAAAACCATGGAAAAGCCAACGTTCATAAAAAACCTGGAAAAACCATTCAAACCTTTGAGAAAAATGCTAAGAAGTACGACTTCCAAAGCATATCTGATGAGAAAGACTTGAAGAACTACTTTACTAGAAATATCGACACCTATACCTATACAATGGACGATCAATTGAAATCGTTGATCAATTGGACGGAATAGAGCGAAAATGAAGTTGCCTAGGTAGCTTCATTTTTTGTATTCTCATTTAAGGCTGAGAATTCAAGAAAACATGGTATAATAGAGGAGATTGAACTGGAAAGGAATGGAGAACATGGCAACTATTCAATGGTTTCCTGGACACATGTCCAAAGCTAGAAGACAAGTACAAGAAAATTTAAAATTTGTGGATTTTGTGACGGTTCTGGTAGATGCTCGTTTGCCCCTATCAAGCCAAAATCCCATGTTGACAAAAATTATTGGTGAAAAGCCTAAATTGATGATTTTGAACAAGGTAGACCTGGCTGATCCTGTGGCAACAAAAGAATGGCAGGACTATTTTGAATCGCAAGGCATCAAAACCTTGGCGATCAACTCCAAAGAGCAGTCGACGGTTAAGAAGGTCACAGATGCTGCTAAGAGCTTGATGGCTGATAAAATTGCTCGCCAAAAGGAACGGGGGATTCAAATTGAAACCCTTCGGACCATGATCATCGGGATTCCAAATGCTGGGAAGTCCACTCTTATGAACCGCTTAGCAGGGAAAAAGATTGCTGTTGTTGGCAATAAACCAGGGGTGACCAAGGGGCAACAATGGTTGAAAACCAATAAGGATCTCGAAATCTTGGACACTCCTGGTATTCTTTGGCCCAAATTTGAAGATGAAGAAGTGGCCTTAAAGCTTGCTTTAACCGGCGCTATCAAGGACCAGTTGCTTCCAATGGATGAAGTGAGCATCTTTGGCCTTAACTATTTTAAAGACCACTATCCAGCAGTTTTACAAGAGCGTTTTAAACAAATGGACCTGGAGCAAGAAGCTCCTGAAATTATTATGGAGATGACTCAGAAATTGGGATTTCGCGAGGATTACGACCGTTTTTACCAACTCTTTGTCAAAGATGTGCGCGATGGGAAATTAGGACGGTATACGCTAGATCGCGTAGGGGAAATCGATGGCAACCATTAAGGAAATTAAAAAGCAATTAGCAAACATCCAGCAGTTAGATGACCCTTTATTGGCTGAATTGGAACAGGATAGCCGATCTGGTGTTGTCCAAGCGGTCGCAAAGCAAAAAAGAGAAATCCAAAAACGTTTAGATGAAGATGAGCGCTTGGAAGGAATGCTGGCCTATGAAAAAGAATGCTATGCGCGTGGGATTGAGCTTATTGCAGGAGTGGATGAAGTGGGACGTGGCCCATTAGCGGGTCCAGTTGTTGCAGCTGCCGTGATCTTGCCGAAAGCTTGTAAGATTCCAGGGCTCAACGATAGTAAAAAGATTCCAAAATCCAAACACAAGGAAATCTATGAGGCTGTGCTCCAAAACGCCATTGCGATCGGAATCGGCGTCAAGGACAATCACGTGATTGATCAGGTTAATATCTATGAAGCTACGAAGCTAGCCATGATGGAGGCCATTGGTCAGCTAGAGCCTCAACCCCAGCATCTTTTGATTGATGCCATGAGGTTGGATCTTCCTATTCCCCAAACTAGTATCATCAAAGGGGATGCTAACTCCTTATCCATTGCTGCAGCATCCATCGTAGCCAAGGTGACTCGGGATCAGATGATGGAAGAGTTTGATTGCGAATATCCGGGTTATGATTTTACGCAGAACGCTGGCTATGGGACGGCTAACCATCTGGCTGGCCTTCACAAGCTGGGAGTGACTCCTATCCATCGGCGTTCATTTGAACCCGTCAAATCAATGTGTGAGGATTAGGTTATGCTATTTACCATCGATATCGGAGGGACCTTTATAAAGTACGGTCTGATGGATGCAGACTATCAATTGATCCGTACAGACAAGATCCCAACACCACCTACGATTGAGGAGTTTTGGCAAGGATTAGAAGAAATCGTTACACCCGTAAGGGAAGAAATCGAGGGAATCGCCATTTCATGCCCCGGTGAGATCCAAAAGAGCCTTGGCTTTGTCTTTCGAGGTGGTCTCATTCCATATTTACGAGGCATTCCTCTAGCAAGTAGACTCGAACAAACATTTCAAGTACCCGTCACTGTTCTCAATGATGGAGAAGCCGCTGGTCTAGCGGAAGCAAGGCTTGGTAATCTAAAAGATTGTCCATGTGGTGCGACCTTGGTCTTGGGGACAGGAGTCGGCCTCGCTCTTATTTCGAATGGTGACCTATTGAGAGGATGGCAACTGACAGAATACATTCGGTCTATTGATAAGGCAGAAAGAACACCAGAAAATCGCCGCTTTCATCGTGAACTCTTTTTGCAAGGCATTTCCAATCTTTTGGAAAACACCGGTTCAGCTGTTCAATTCGTTGAGAAGGCTAGTCACATCTTGAACTTAGAAAAGGCAGATGGTATAGCTGTTTTCAAAGCTCTTGATCAAGGAGGCCATGAGGAGCTGACATCCTTGTTTCAGGAATATTGTCATGATATTGCTATTCTGATTTTTAATCTTCAATCTTTGCTCTTGCTTGAGAAGGTGACGATTGGAGGGGGCATTAGTAGTCAACCACTATTGATCGATGAGATCAGTCAACAATACCATGAGCTACTCTCTCAAAAAGGGCATAAACAATTTGAGGCCTTGCCCATCCAAGCTGCTCGCTTCCACAATGAAAGCAACTTGATTGGTGCCGCATCTTACTTTTATTCTTCGACATATCAAAAAAAGTTCTAGAAATAGAGCTTTTTTCTTTTCTTTTTCGAATAAATAAGTGAGAGGAAGTAGAAGGTGACTATGGAGAAATTTGAAATCTTTAAATTAAAAGAAGCCGGTTTATCAAATGAGCAAGTCTTGAGAGTCCTGGACTACTGTAGGAAAGAGCAAGTCTTACCAAGCTTAGAAGAGATAGCAAGGATCGCTCGCTGTCGCAGTATTATTCATTTTGTAGACAAATACCGGCAACTGGATGAAGAGCATTTACACAAGGAGTTTGAACGGTTCCCATCTCTATCCATTTTTGATCCTGAATACCCTGAGGAATTGCTACAGATCTACAACCCTCCTGTACTCCTTTTTTACCAGGGAGATTTGGAATTGTTAACCAGACCGAAGATTGCAGTTGTTGGAGCTCGAGAAACGACGCGAGAAGGGGTTCGTTCTGTAGAGAAGATTATTAAGGAACTTGGGAATGAGTTGGTTATCGTTAGTGGACTTGCTAAGGGAATTGATGCGACAGCTCATTATGCCAGTATACGAAATGGTGGCAAGACCATCGGAGTGATAGGAACGGGACTGGATGTCTTTTATCCTAAAAGCAATCAAAGACTGCAGGCACATATGGGGGAAAACCATCTGATCTTGAGCGAGTATGGTCCAGGGCAGGCCCCACTTAAGTTTCATTTTCCTGAGAGAAATCGCATCATTGCAGGTCTCTGTCAGGCAGTGATTGTGGCAGAGGCGCGACTCCGTTCAGGGAGTTTGATTACTTGTGAGCGTGCTATGGAAGAAGGACGAGACGTTTTTGCTATTCCTGGAAATATTTTAGATGGAAAATCTGCAGGCTGCCATCACCTGATTCAAGAAGGCGCAAAGCTTGTCACCTCAGGCCAGGACATTCTTGATGAATTGAAATACGAATTGTGATTTTCCTATAGGAGAAGTTCCTAGTTGACATCTTTCTTAAAATGTATTAAACTCAATGAGATTTATACAATACAGAGGGATAAAACGTGGTAACAAAAAAGAAAAGCAGTACAACCAAGAAAAATTTGGTGATTGTGGAGTCTCCTGCTAAGGCCAAAACAATCGAGAAATACCTTGGTCGTAACTACAAAGTCATGGCTAGTGTTGGCCATATTCGGGACCTGAAAAAATCAACCATGTCGATCGATTTCGACAATAACTATGAACCGGAGTATATCAATATTCGCGGAAAAGGTCCCTTGATCAATGATTTGAAAAAAGAAGCTAAAAAAGCCAAACAAGTCTTTCTCGCAAGTGACCCGGACCGAGAAGGAGAAGCTATTTCTTGGCATTTAGCGCATATTTTGAACTTGGATGCCAAGGAAAAGAACCGCGTGGTCTTTAACGAAATCACCAAGGATGCAGTCAAAAATGCCTTTAAAGAACCGCGCCAAATCGATATGGACTTGGTCGATGCCCAACAAGCCCGTCGGGTCTTGGACCGGATTGTAGGGTATTCCATCTCGCCTATTCTTTGGAAAAAGGTCAAAAAAGGACTTTCTGCAGGACGCGTGCAATCAGTTGCCCTCAAATTAATCATTGATCGTGAAAATGAAATTAATGATTTTAAGCCGGAAGAATACTGGACCATTGATGGTGTCTTCAAAAAAGGGACCAAGCAATTCCAAGCCAGCTTCTATGGGATTGATGGCAAGAAGATGAAGCTCAACACTAATGAAGAGGTGAAAGCAGTTCTTGAGCGCTTAGATGGCAAAGATTTTACCGTTGAAAAGGTGGAAAAGAAAGAACGTCGTCGGAATGCGCCACTTCCTTATACCACTTCTTCTATGCAGATGGATGCTGCCAATAAGATCAACTTCCGTACACGCAAGACCATGATGGTCGCCCAGCAATTGTACGAAGGAATCAATATTGGCTCGGGTGTTCAAGGTTTGATTACCTATATGCGTACCGATTCTACACGGATCAGTCCAGTTGCGCAAAATGAGTCAGCTAACTTTATCGTGGATCGCTTTGGTGAGAAATATTCCAAGCATGGAAGCCGTGTGAAGAATGCTTCTGGAGCCCAAGATGCCCACGAAGCGATTCGTCCATCCAGCGTCTTCAATACTCCTGAGAGCATTGCTAAATACTTGGACAAAGACCAATTAAAACTCTACACCTTGATTTGGAACCGCTTTGTGGCTAGTCAAATGACAGCTGCTGTCTTTGATACCATGAATGTCCGTTTGGGGCAAAATGGGGTTCAGTATACAGCAAATGGGAGCCAGGTGAAGTTTGATGGTTATTTGGCTATTTATAACGACTCAGATAAGAACAAGATGTTGCCGGATATGGTAGAAGGTGACATTGTCAAGCAAGTCAATAGCAAGCCTGAGCAACACTTTACTCAACCACCAGCTCGTTATTCTGAAGCAACCTTGATTAAGACCTTAGAAGAAAATGGGGTTGGTCGTCCTTCAACCTATGCTCCGACGATTGAGACCATTCAAAAACGCTATTATGTAAAGCTGGTAGCAAAACGCTTTGAACCAACAGAGTTAGGGGAGATCGTCAATAAACTGATCGTTGAATTCTTCCCAGATATTGTCAATGTAACCTTCACAGCAGAGATGGAAGGGAAACTCGATGATGTCGAACTTGGAAAAGAAGAGTGGCAAAAAGTCATCGATGCCTTCTACAAACCATTCTCTAAAGAAGTCGCAAAGGCTGAAGAAGAGATGGAAAAAATCCAAATCAAAGACGAACCAGCTGGTTTTGATTGTGAAGTTTGTGGTAGCCCGATGGTGATTAAATTAGGACGTTTTGGGAAGTTCTATGCTTGTAGCAATTTCCCAGATTGTCGTCATACCCAGGCCATTGTCAAAGAAATCGGCGTGGAGTGTCCTGACTGTCATCAGGGACAAATCATCGAGCGTAAAACCAAGCGCAACCGTATCTTCTATGGATGCAATCGCTATCCAGAGTGTGAATTTACCTCTTGGGATAAGCCGATCGGTCGGGATTGTCCAAAATGTGGCCACTACTTAGTTGAGAAAAAAGTTCGTGGTGGCGGCAAACAAGTCGTATGTAGCAATGGCGACTACGAAGAAGAAAAAGTGAAATAAGCTTTCAAATAATTCAATGTCTATTATAACGGCAATTTTTATAAATGTCTGTTATAATAGACATTCGTTGGACAGGAAGGAAAAGCCTTCCTGTCTTTTTATTTGGCTTTTTGGTATAATGGAGCAAGTAGAAAATTAGAAAGATTTGTGGGTGTCAAAACAGTCCATCAGGGTGTTTTGATACCCAAAGAGGTATTAGTGTCATGTCTCAATCTTATATCAATGTCATCGGTGCGGGCCTTGCAGGCTCAGAAGCAGCTTACCAGATTGCCCAACAGGGAATTCCGGTCAAGCTTTATGAAATGCGTGGAGTCAAATCCACTCCGCAACATAAAACAGACAACTTTGCTGAGTTAGTGTGTTCCAACTCTCTTCGTGGGGATTCTCTCACCAATGCTGTCGGGCTCCTCAAAGAAGAAATGCGCCGTCTGGGTTCTGTCATCCTTGAAGCAGCGGAAGCGACTCGTGTACCAGCCGGTGGAGCACTTGCTGTGGACCGAGAAGGTTTTGCTAGCCGGGTGACGGAGAAGGTGTCCCAACACCCTCTCATTGAAGTCATTCGTGATGAAATTACGGAATTGCCGACAGATGCCATCACAGTTGTCGCAACGGGGCCTCTAACCAGCGATGCCTTGGCAGAAAAGATCCATGCTCTCAATGGTGGCGATGGTTTCTATTTCTATGATGCAGCAGCTCCGATTATCGATGTCAATACCGTTGATATGAACAAGGTCTATCTCAAGTCACGCTATGACAAGGGAGAAGCAGCTTATCTCAACTGCCCAATGACCAAACAAGAATTTATGGATTTCCACGAGGCCTTGGTCAATGCAGAAGAAGCCCCGCTCAACTCTTTTGAAAAAGAAAAGTATTTCGAAGGTTGTATGCCAATTGAAGTCATGGCCAAACGAGGCATCAAAACCATGCTCTATGGTCCTATGAAGCCAGTTGGACTCGAGTATCCAGATGATTACAAAGGGCCACGTGATGGGGAGTTTAAGACACCCTACGCAGTCGTTCAGTTGCGCCAAGACAATGCGGCTGCCAGCCTCTACAATATCGTCGGCTTCCAAACTCACCTTAAATGGGGCGAACAAAAACGGGTCTTCCAAATGATTCCAGGTTTGGAACATGCGGAGTTTGTGAGATACGGCGTCATGCACCGCAATTCCTACATGGATTCTCCAAATCTGCTGGAACAAACCTACCGCTCGAAGAAACAACCAAATCTCTTCTTTGCAGGTCAAATGACAGGTGTAGAAGGCTATGTTGAGTCAGCGGCCTCAGGTTTGGTAGCTGGAATCAATGCCGCTCGCCTTTTCAAAGGAGAAGAAGCAGCGATTTTCCCTGAAACGACAGCTATCGGAAGCCTGGCTCACTATATCACCCATGCCGATAGCAAGCATTTCCAACCCATGAATGTCAACTTCGGGATTATCAAGGAGCTAGAAGGACCACGCATTCGGGATAAGAAGGAACGTTATGAGAAAATTGCCGAACGTTCTTTACAAGATTTGGCTCAGTTTATGGAAAAATAACCCAAGAAAGAAAAAAGTTTGGAGAAAATCCAGACTTTTTCTTCTAAAAATGGTATAATGAATAAAATTTAGAATATAGAGAGTTTTCTGACAATGAACAAATCCTATTTTTATTTAGATATGAAGACACACGAGTTGAAAGTGCCTTATACCGGAAAACTCCGTCGTGTGCGAGTCTTATTACCTAAGAATTATGAAACGGATACAGATAGACGTTACCCTGTGGTTTATTTCCACGATGGACAAAACGTTTTGTACAGCAAGGAAGCTTATGCGGGTCACTCCTGGAAAGTCATTCCAGCCATTAAGCGGAATCCCGATATTAGCCGCATGATTGTAGTTGCGATCGATAATGATGGTTTCCAACGCATGAACGAATACTCTGCCTGGAAGTACAAGGAATCTAATATTCCTGGCATGCAATTTGGTGGCAAGGGAGTTGAGTACGGCGAATTTGTTATGGAGGTGGTGAAACCTTTCATTGACCAAGAATATCGGACTCTTGCTGATCGAGAACATACGGCCATGATTGGTTCTTCCTTGGGGGGAAATATTACCCAATTTCTGGGCTTAGAGTACCAAGATCAAATCGGATGTTTAGGGGTCTTTTCATCTGCTAACTGGCTTCACCAAGATGCCTTCAATCATTATATCGAACGCAAAAAATTGTATGCAGACCAACGGATTTACATCTATGTAGGAACTGAAGAGGCGGATGATACGGATAAAACTTTGATGGCAGGAAACATCAAGCAAGCCTATATCGATTCATCTCTTCGTTATTATCACGACGTCATTCAACAAGGGGTGGCTTTGGAAAATATTGCCATTCGGATTCAATCTGGGGCTATTCACCACGAAGAAGCATGGGCCGAACATTTACCAGAATGCCTTCGCTTTTTGGCAGAAAAATGGGATTAATAGACTGTAAATTGAAGAAATAAAGGAAAGAGGGAACTTATGAATATTGAACATTTAAGCCACTGGAGTGGCCAACTCAACCGTGAAATGTATCTGAACCGCTATGGACATGCAGGGATTCCTGTTGTGGTCTTTGCCTCCTCAGGTGGCAGCCATAACGAGTACTATGACTTTGGTATGATTGATGCTTGTGCTCAATTTATCGAAGAAGGACGGGTTCAATTCTTTACCCTTTCGAGTGTGGATAGTGATAGCTGGCTTTGTAATTGGAAGAATCCTCACGATCGAGCAGAAATGCACCGAGCTTATGAACGCTATGTGATTGAAGAAGCCATTCCTTTTATCAAACACAAAACAGGCTGGTTTGATCCGATGATGACAACTGGTTGCTCTATGGGAGCCTACCACGCGCTCAACTTCTTCTTGCAACATCCAGATGTCTTTAACAAAGTGATTGCCTTGAGTGGTGTCTATGACGCTCGTTTCTTTGTTGGTGACTTTGGAGGCGATGAAGCAATTTACCAAAACTCGCCATCTGATTATATTTGGAACCAAAACGATGGCTGGTTTATCGATCGTTACCGTCAGGCTGAAATCGTTGTTTGTACTGGTTTAGGGGCTTGGGAACAAGATGGACTTCCATCTTTCTACAAACTGAAAGAAGCCTTTGATCACAAAAATATTCCTGCATGGTTCGCTGAATGGGGACATGATGTCGCCCACGATTGGGAATGGTGGCGCAAACAAATGCCATATTTCCTAGGCCAAATGTATCTATAAGTAAAAAGGGAGGAGACCTCAATGAATTATATCGTTATTTCACCATATTACCCACAAAACTTCCAACAATTTACAATCGAACTAGCTAATAAAGGGATTACTGTCTTGGGAATTGGTCAAGAGCCATATGAACAGTTAGACGAACCTTTGCGCAACAGTTTAACAGAGTATTTCCGAGTTGAAAATTTGGAAAATCTGGACGAAGTGAAGCGTGCAGTAGCCTTTCTCTTTTACAAGCATGGACCAATCGATCGCATTGAGTCTCATAATGAATACTGGTTGGAATTGGATGCGGCGCTTCGGGAGCAATTCAATGTCTTCGGGGCTAAGCCAAAAGATCTGAAGAAAACCAAGTTCAAATCTGAAATGAAGAAACTCTTCAAGAAGGCTGGAGTCCCAGTCGTACCTGGTGCAGTGGTCAAAGCTGAAAAAGACATCGACAAGGCTGTGAAGAAGATTGGGTTGCCATTGATTGCCAAACCTGACAATGGAGTAGGAGCAGCAGCGACCTTTAAACTTGAAACACCAGAAGATGTGGACCATTTCAAGGCAGAATGGGACGGTCATACCGAGTACTTCTTTGAGAAATTTGTCACTTCTAGCGAGATTTGTACCTTTGATGGTTTAGTGGATCGTGATGGTAACATTGTCTTCTCAACGACTTTTGACTATGCTTATACGCCACTCGATTTGATGCTCTACAAGATGGATAACTCTTATTATGTCCTCAAAGAGATGGATCCAAAATTGCGTCAATACGGGGAAGCCATTGTCAAAGCCTTTGGTATGAAAGAACGTTTCTTCCATATTGAGTTCTTCCGCGATGGGGATGACTATATTGCGATCGAGTACAATAATCGCCCTGCGGGTGGCTTTACCATCGACGTCTACAACTATGCTCACTCGATTGATTTGTACCGTGGTTATGCTGCTATTGTAGCAGGGGAACCCTTCCCAGCTTCTGAGTTTGAGCCCCTTTATTGCTTGGCGACCTCTCGTCGTGCCAATGCAGCCTATGCTCTGTCAGAGGAAGAAGTTTTGGCTAAATACCATGATCAATTCCGAGTGAAGAAAGATATGCCTGCTGCCTTTGCAGAGCTTCAAGGGGACTACCTTTACATGTTAACAACGCCAAGTCGTGAGGAATTAGAACAAATGATTCATGACTTTGGTCAACGCCAATCATAAGATAACGACCGGTAGGATAGGATCCTATCGGTTTTTTTATATTTTAATGTAATCTCATGAAAGAAAAGTTTGTGAAATAGTTTATTTGAAGTTGAAAATGCTTATAAAACCTCCGTCCAAGGTACATAGTTTGTGAAATCATATGAGCATTATTTTTGACAGTGCTTTCATTTTTGGCTAAAATAAAAATGAATGAATAAATGCTAAGAAAGGCGAAATGATGGCAACATTAGATAAAAGTCTCTTATTGGAAATGTTCCGTAAAATGGAAGAAATCCGTCGCATGGACTTAAAAATTGCACAGTTAGTAAAAAAAGGGAAAGTGCCAGGAATGACGCACTTTTCTGTTGGGGAAGAAGCGGCTAACGTTGGAGCTATGTTGGCTTTAAACGATGATGATTTGCTGACATCTAACCACCGTGGACACGGACAAGCCATTGCTAAAGGAATCGATTTGAATGGCATGATGGCTGAAATCCTTGGTAAGTATACGGGTACTTGTAAAGGGAAGGGTGGCTCCATGCATATCGCTGACCTGGATGCTGGTAACCTTGGTGCTAACGGGATCGTTGGTGGTGGTATGGGAATTGCAGTAGGTGCTGCCCTTACTCAACAAATGAAAAAGACTGGTAAGATTGTCGTCTGCTTCTTTGGCGATGGTGCAACCAATGAAGGTGTCTTCCACGAAGCGGTGAATATGGCTTCTATTTGGAATCTTCCAGTAATTTTCTACTGTATCAATAACGGTTATGGAATCTCTGCTGACATCAAGAAAATGACCAATATCCAGCATATTCATGAGCGTAGTGCTGCTTACGGCATTCCTGGTATGTTTATTCCTGATGGGAACAACGTTATCGATGTCTATGAAGGATTTAAGAAGGCAGTTGATCACGTCCGCTCTGGTAAAGGCCCTGTCTTGATTGAAAGTGTCACCTATCGTTGGCTTGGTCACTCTTCATCTGACCCTGGTAAATACCGGACCCGTGAAGAAGTTGAAGAGTGGAAGAAGAAAGATCCGATCGAAAACCTTCGCAAGTATCTCCTTGAAAATGAGATTGCGAGCGCAGAAGAATTGGATCAGATCCAAGAAGAAGTAAAAGAAGCAGTGGTAGCTTCAGTGAAATTTGCGGAAGAAAGCCCATTCCCACCACTCGAATCAGCTTTCGAAGATATTTACGCAGACTAAGGGGGAGTAGAGAATTATGGAAACTAAATTAATGTCTTTCCGCGATACCATTATCCTTGCTATGTCTGAGGAAATGCGTCGCGACGAAAATGTATTGTTGATGGGAGAAGATGTCGGAGTTTTCGGTGGAGACTTCGGAACTTCAGTAGGAATGCTTGAGGAATTCGGTCCAGAACGTGTCCGTGACTGTCCGATTTCTGAGGCTGCGATTTCAGGTGCAGCAGCAGGTGCAGCCATGACCGGACTTCGCCCAATCGTTGATATGACCTTCATGGATTTCTCAGTAATTGCCATGGATGCTATTGTCAACCAAGCTGCTAAGACTCGCTACATGTTTGGTGGTAAAGGGCAAGTACCGATGACCATTCGCTGTGCTGCTGGTAATGGAGTTGGATCTGCAGCTCAACACTCCCAATCTTTGGAATCATGGTTTACTCATATTCCTGGTTTGAAAGTTGTTGCTCCTGGTACGCCAGCGGATATGAAGGGACTGCTCAAGTCATCTATCCGTGATAACAACCCCGTTATCATTCTTGAATACAAATCAGAATTCAACCAAAAAGGGGAAGTGCCAGTTGATCCAGACTACACGATTCCACTTGGTGTCGGAGAAATCAAACGCGAAGGAACTGACGTCACTGTCGTAACCTACGGGAAAATGCTTCGTCGCGTGATGCAAGCAGCTGAAGAATTGGCAGAAGAAGGCATCTCAGTAGAAGTAGTAGACCCACGGACCTTGGTCCCACTCGATAAAGAGATCATCATTAATTCTGTCAAGAAAACAGGAAAAGTAGTCCTTGTCAATGATGCCCACAAAACAAGTGGCTATATTGGTGAAATTTCAGCTATTATTTCTGAATCAGAAGCATTTGATTACTTGGATGCACCAATCCGCCGTTGTGCAGGGGAAGATGTGCCAATGCCTTACGCACAAAACCTTGAAAATGCAATGATTCCAACAGTTGAAAGCATCAAAGATGCTATTCGTAAAACATATAACAAAGAATAATACATAACATAAATTATGTAATATCATTTGGATTAGACGAGGAAACTTTGTATCTTTTTAGGTACAAAGTTCTCTGCGTCCTTAATATCTTAGATTAGAGCACGGGCTAAAGTCTGGGTGAAAAAGATAAACTTTCCTAGAAACTAAAGTTTCTTCGTCAAGTTTCCTATTTTCACTTTGACTTTTGACGCCCTTAGTATCTTGTAACTGAATCCGGACGGAGGACTGTGAAAAAAAGATAGATTTCCTTGTGTTCATCGAACACAGCGTCAATCTCCTATTTTTTCTTTGTCCTCTACGTCCTTGATATCTTATAATAGAATAGGAGAGGTCATGGCTGATGATAAGCTAAGAGCGACTCCTGCGGCTAGAAAATTAGCGGATGATCTTGGGATCAACCTCTATGATGTTTCTGGTTCAGGCGCAAACGGTCGTGTCCACAAAGAAGACGTGGAAACCTATAAAGACACAAATGTGGTTCGCATTTCACCACTTGCAAAACGAATTGCTTTAGAACACAATATTGCTTGGCAAGAGATTCAAGGAACTGGTCATCGTGGTAAGATCATGAAGAAGGACGTCCTTGCTTTCCTTCCTGAAAATATTGAGAATGAGACCATTAAGTCACCTGCTGAAATCGAGAAGGTGGAGGAAGCTCCAGATAATGTGACACCTTATGGTGAGATCGAGCGGATTCCGATGACACCAATGCGGAAGGTGATCGCTCAACGGATGGTGGAATCTTACTTGACAGCACCAACCTTTACTTTGAACTATGACGTTGATATGTCTCAAATGTTGGCCCTTCGTAAGAAAGTATTGGATCCAATCATGGAAGCCACTGGAAAGAAAGTCACTGTTACGGATCTGCTTTCTCTAGCAGTGGTTAAGACCTTGATGAAACATCCATACATCAATGCGTCATTGACAGAAGATGGCAAAACCATCATTACTCATAACTATGTCAACTTAGCAATGGCGGTTGGGATGGACAATGGCTTGATGACTCCAGTTGTCTACAATGCTGAAAAGATGACCTTGTCAGAGTTGGTGGTAGCCTTCAAGGACGTTATCGGACGTACCTTGGATGGTAAGCTTGCTCCAAGTGAATTGCAAAATTCAACCTTTACCATCAGTAACTTGGGAATGTTTGGCGTTCAATCATTTGGACCGATTATCAACCAACCAAACTCTGCCATCCTTGGAGTTAGTGCAACGGTTGAAAAACCAGTTGTTGTAAATGGTGAAATTGTCATTCGTCCAATCATGAGCTTGGGCTTGACCATTGACCACCGCGTTGTCGATGGAATGGCTGGTGCCAAATTCATGAAAGACTTGAAAGCCTTGATTGAAGACCCGATTTCAATGTTGGTCTAATCAATGAGAGAATAGAAACAAGAAAAAGAGGGAAATAAAATGGCCTTAGAAGTAATTATGCCAAAAGCCGGCGTAGATATGACCGAAGGACAAATCGTTCAGTGGAATAAGAAAGTCGGCGAATTTGTAAAAGAAGGAGAAGTTCTCCTTGAAATCATGACAGACAAAGTCAGCATGGAGTTGGAAGCAGAAGAAGATGGCTACTTGATCGCTATCCTGAAAGGGGACGGAGAAACTGTTCCTGTAACAGAAGTAATCGGTTATCTTGGTGAAGAGGGGGAAAACATCCCAACAGCTGGAGCAGCAGCACCAGAAGCGAGTCCAGCACCAGCTGCAGTAAGTGCTTCAAACGATGACAATAAGAGTGATGACGCTTACGATATCGTAGTGATTGGTGGTGGTCCTGCTGGTTACGTATCTGCTATTAAAGCAGCTCAATTAGGTGGTAAGGTTGCACTCGTTGAGAAATCTGAACTTGGTGGAACGTGCTTGAACCGCGGATGTATCCCAACTAAGACTTACCTCCACAACGCTGAAATTATCGAAAATATCGGACATGCAGCCAACCGTGGTATTATCATTGAAAATCCAAGTTTCTCAGTAGATATGGATAAACTTTTAGAAACTAAATCTAAAGTTGTTAATACCCTTGTTGGTGGTGTTGCAGGACTTCTTCGTAGCTACGGTGTGGATGTTCACAAGGGTATCGGTACCATTACGAAAGATAAGAATGTCTTGGTTAATGGTTCTGAATTGCTTGAAACGAAGAAAATTATCCTTGCTGGTGGTTCAAAAGTCAGCAAGATTAACGTTCCAGGTATGGAATCATCCCTTGTCATGACGAGTGATGATATCCTTGAAATGAACGAAGTTCCAGAAAGCCTCGTGATCATCGGTGGCGGGGTTGTCGGGATCGAACTTGGACAAGCCTTCATGACTTTTGGTTCAAAAGTAACAGTCATCGAAATGATGGACCGCATCGTTCCAGCTATGGATGCGGAAGTATCTAAGAACCTTCGTTTGATTCTTGAACGCAAGGGGATGACCATCTTGACCGATACAAAACTGCAAGAAATCATTGAAGAAGATGGTAAACTCCGTATCAAGGTTGAAGGCAAAGATGATATCATCGCGAATAAAGCCCTTCTCTCAATCGGTCGTGTTCCAGACCTTGAAGGTATCGGTGAAGTTGAGTTTGAATTGGATCGTGGACGGATCAAGGTTAATGAATACATGGAAACGTCTGTTCCAGGTATCTATGCACCAGGTGACATCAACGGTACTAAGATGTTGGCTCACGCTGCCTTCCGTATGGGTGAAGTAGCGGCCGAAAATGCCCTTAAGGGAAATCACGCTGTTGCCAAATTGAACTTGACTCCTGCAGCCATCTACACCCTTCCAGAAGTTGCAGCTGTTGGTTTGACAGAAGAACAAGCTCGTGAGAAATATGATGTTCAAATCGGTAAGTTTAACTTTGCGGCGAACGGTCGTGCCATTGCATCAGATGCGGCTCAAGGATTCGTTAAAGTCATTGCAGACAAGAAATACGGTGAAGTTCTTGGAGTGCATATCATTGGTCCAGCTGCTGCTGAATTGATCAACGAAGCTTCTACTATCATTGAGATGGAAATCACTGTGGAAGAAATGCTCAAGACTATTCATGGTCACCCAACCTTCTCAGAAGTGATGTACGAAGCCTTTGCGGATATACTCGGCTTGGCAGTTCACTCACCTAAGAAGAAATAATATTATTCTTTCAACTAAATTTTCTTTAAGTAGTACGGACGGCAGCGACCTCTCATAGAGTTCCATGCCTAAAAATTGAGCCTCTTGTCTCAATTTTTCCGAGAAATGTAACGAGTTATCGTTACATTTCTTTTTACTACTTCAGAAAATTTAAGTGAAATTCAACTATTTCTGTCTAATGCTCATTCTGCTATGAGTAGGATTTATAAAACGAATTTTTTGGAATTACTATGAAATACATTATCAATCATTCAAACGACACTGCTTTTAATATTGCTTTAGAGGAATATGCTTTTAAACACCTTTTGGACGAGGATCAAATCTTCCTTCTTTGGATCAACAAACCATCTATCATTGTAGGTCGTCACCAAAATACCATTGAAGAGATCAACCGTGACTACGTTCGGGAGCATGGAATTGAAGTGGTCCGTCGGATCAGTGGTGGTGGAGCTGTTTACCATGATTTGAACAACCTTAACTATACCATCATTTCAAAAGAAGATGAAAACAAGGCCTTTGACTTCAAGAGCTTCTCTACTCCAGTTATCAATACTTTAGCTGAACTTGGTGTTAAAGCTGAATTTACAGGCCGTAACGACTTGGAAATCGACGGTAAGAAATTCTGTGGCAATGCCCAAGCCTATATCAATGGACGGATCATGCACCATGGTTGTCTTCTCTTTGACGTGGATTTGTCAGTCCTAGCTAACGCACTTAAAGTGTCTAAAGATAAGTTTGAGTCTAAAGGGGTTAAATCAGTCCGTGCTCGTGTGACCAATATCATCGATGAGTTGCCAGAAAAGATCACTGTTGAAGAGTTCCGTGACCTACTTTTGGACTACATGAAAAAAGAATATCCTGAAATGACAGAATATGTATTTTCAGATGAAGAATTGGCTGAAATCAACCGTATTAAAGATACTAAGTTTGGGACATGGGATTGGAACTATGGTAAATCACCAGAGTATAACGTCCGTCGTGGAACAAAATTCCTAAGCGGTAAGGTTGAAATCTTTGCTAACGTTATCGAGTCAAAGATCCAAGACATCAAGATTTATGGAGACTTCTTTGGTATCGAAGATGTTGCAGCAGTAGAAGATGTCCTTCGTGGTGTTAAATACGAACGCGAAGACGTTCTTAAAGCCCTACAAACCATTAACCTAGGTCGTTATTTCGCAGGAATCACAGCAGAAGAAATTGCTGAAGCAGTGGTGGAATAAAATCATAAGAGAGTGGGACAGAAATCGGTAATTCGTTAGAATTCGATTTCGTAGTCCCACCTCCGCACAGTTGAGTAGGGCTGTAAAAGCTGATGAAATCAGCGTAGTAGAGCCCAGTCAACCACTGCGTCTTGCTCGACAATCCAAAGACAATTGAGAGGCTAGGACTTTTGTCCCAGCCTCTTTTTTGAAACTAGTTTCACATAAAAATTATTGTTTTACTAAGTATTTTGTAGTATAGTAAAGGTGGAAACTGTATTCGCTTACAAAGAATGTAACTGTAATTTGTAAAATTCAGTAATTACTAAACAACGAAATTAATTGACTAGCTGGGTATTACTTTCCTTTTCTGCTTTAGAAAGTGTGATGATATGAAACGTGTCTTTATTATTTTATCAAACCTTTTCATCTCTAGCTTTTTGATTTGGATTGCCTTTATTTCTCCAAATACGGTTATCCACAGAAGTCTTCCGGTAGTAGCTGTGCTGAGACGAGAAAAGAGCGTCACATATGAAGAGTTATCTTCCAGTTTAGACCGTTTGGCAAGGGAAAATCATAGTATAATTGCCCGTCAGATACAAAGAACAGATTCTAAAGGGCAGGTTGTTTTCACCTATGATATCTACGGAGAGGGAAAGCTTCCTCTTGGAATTAATAGAGAGAAGAAAGAACTGGCTGCCAATGAAAGCCTGGTAGTGAATTATTATGTATTAACAGGTGATTTAGAAACTGAAAAGCTGGATCAAACGCTTCATACTCTTGGTTTCTCACAAACTTTTATAGAGAAACCAAATCCTCTGCAGACCTTTATTGCCTTTTTTGGCTCAGGTTCACAATCACTTGCCTTGGTTATTTTTATTATTAGTTTTAGCGCTTTGACGATTATACAAAAAACACTTGAAATGAGAAGCGCTGGGATTCGATATATCTCAGGAATGAGACGCTTGCAGCTTTTTGGACATTCCTTAAAAGATGATAGTATAGAGTTGCTTTTGGGATGTATTGTCGCAAGTATAATGGGTGCGGTTTTGATTTATTCTTTCCAATTAACACCTTTTACCTATTCCGTCATCATTTCAAGTAGTATCATTTACAATGGGATGTTACTTATTTTATCTGCTATCTTATCCTTCATTTTTGCATATAGTATTCAAACAATGCATTTAGTCACCCTTCTAAAAGGGAAAGTTCCATTAAAGCGCATTTTGGTTTTCCTCTTTATTTGTCAATTTCTCGCTGTGGCATTAATTGGCCTTGCGATTCATCGAATCAGTATTTATGGATCAGTCTGGCAAACTCACCAAGAGGGAAGTGAGGCTTGGTCAAAACAGTCGAATTGGGTTCAAATTGGTGAAAATCGGGAGGATTTTTCACAGAAAACAAACAAAGAGACGCAAATTGAGAACAGAGCAAAATGGTCTAAGCTCATCGACTCTGGTATTGAAAATGGTGGTCTTTTAGCTTATCATAATCTCGTATCTTTTAGTTCAAAAGGAGTTATGACGGATCCTAGTACAGGTAAAGAGTTTTCAATCACAGATTACGATCCTCTTGCCAATAGCCTGTATGTCACTCCAAATTATCTTGATATCCAAAGGATCTCAGTTTCCCC
This sequence comes from Streptococcus parasanguinis, assembly GCA_018365265.1. Lineage (GTDB taxonomy): Bacteria > Bacillota > Bacilli > Lactobacillales > Streptococcaceae > Streptococcus > Streptococcus parasanguinis_G. The sequence goes on from JAGZKI010000001.1 coordinate 35,594, forward strand.
TGAGGAAAAAGAGCGCTTGAATCACTTGCAAGCTGGAGAATTTGGACTCTTACTTCCGGAAAAATTAAAAGGTCGAGAAGAGGAGATGATCAAACGATATGAAGATTATCTATCTCCTCGAGATGATCAAGGAAATATCACCTTATCAATGAAGGCGCAGGTAACGTATATTCCGAATCATCAAAAACGCTTTATCTACAACAACACACCAATCAGCTATCAGCAATTCTTTACAGATCCTGTTTTAGTGGTTATTCAACCTGAAAGTTTTGGAGGCTATGTGAATCCATATTTCACCGATCTAAATCCCTACCTTTATTTTAATGGACTTCAGAATAGTAAAAAACTAGTCGCTGAGTATAATCTTGAAAAAAGTGTTAGTCAGTACGACTATGCAGTGGACGTTTACCAGCGAATGGCCCAAAAAATACAAATAGAAAATCTCATGGCGATTGCAGGAGGAGTCTTTGGTATAGCAACCTCTGTTCTTCTTTTTAACACTATGAATTTCCTATATTTTGAAGAGTTTAGAAAACAAATCTTCTTGAAGAAGATTGCGGGTCTGGGATTTGTAAACATTCACCAAATGATTTTGCTCTCAGAAAGTAGCCTCTTGCTATTAGGAAGCCTCTTGGTATTCCTTCTCACTCAAGAATGGTGGATTGCTCTTGTCACTCTCTTTCTATTTATTACTAATGCTTGGTTCATTCTCCTGTACCGGTCTCATAAAGAAGACCACTTGTTAGCCACTGTACTGAAAGGAGCCTAATATGATTAGCGTAGAACATTTAACCAAATCATTTGGCCAACGAACGGTCTTTCAAGATTTGAGCTTGCAATTTACAGAAGGTAAGGTCTATGCTCTGATCGGAAATAGTGGGTGTGGTAAAACAACCTTGCTCAATATCTTGGCGAAGATAGAGCCTTATGAAAAAGGGAGTATAAGCTATCAAGGGCAAGAACTGAAACAAATCAAACAGCATCACTTCTTTAAGCATGAATTAGGCTATCTCTTTCAAAACTTTGGCCTGCTTGAAAACGAGACTATCGCTACAAATTTAGATTTGGGATTGATTGGGCAAAAATTAACGAAAAAAGAGAAGAAGCAGCAAGAAGAAGAAGTGCTAAAAAAAGTAGGATTGGCTTACCTTGCTCTGGATCAAAAGATTTATGAATTATCTGGGGGAGAGGCACAACGTGTTGCATTGGCTAAAGTTATTTTAAAGGATCCACCTTTGATTTTAGCGGATGAACTAACTGCAGCACTTGATCCAGAAACCTCTCGAGAGGTGATGGACTTGCTGTTAACGTTAAAGAATCAAAAGCGTATAATCATTATCGCAACCCATAATCCAGTGATTTGGGAACAAGCTGACGAAGTGATAAGGCTCAACTAGTCCATGGTTGAAGAATGGTAGGATTTTCTAGATTATCTTTTATAGCTATTCAGGAGGTATAGGCTGATTAAGAAAGATTCATTCAAACAAAAATTTTTAAGATTTGTCATCAAAAGTTAGTTCATGATACGGCCTCTTTTCTTGATATTCAAAAATAATGAGAGTAGAATATAGAGGAAATCTGAACACAAAAGGGGATTATATTCGATGATGAAAATTCCAGTTGAAAATCTTGGTCTATTTGAACAGTTAGATCGTATAGTAGTGGCTTTTTTTAGCAAACAACAACCTTCCAGTCCTTACGATTTAAATGTCAGTATTACACAAGAACACCTTGACCAGAAAAAGCAGGAGTTAGAACCATTAGGTTATCAAGCTGTCCAACTACCATTAGGAATGGCTTTAGATAATATCATCCAGCAACCTCATTATCAAAATTTAATCATTGGTGGACTTGCTCCCGACGAAATTATAGTCAGCAAAGAAGAATTAATGCTTTTGAAAGATATCGTGGATAGCTTTTGTATTATGTACGCTGCAGCGAATAACAGATTGGAAAATAGTAAAGCTTATGAATTAATGAAAAATAAGACGGTTTATTTTATTGGTAAACTATTTACAGATTTTCCAAAAGCCGGTGATGAGATTGCTTATTTAGGAATTGATCGAATAGCGAGCGATGGTACACCATATGAAGCTGTTAAATGCTTTTTAACTAAAGAAAGTGCAGAGAAGTACAATGGTGAGAAAAGACCTGTCACTCCTGCAAACCTGGCTTATCTAAAATCATTTTGGGGAAAACCAGTCATTATTGAGCCACACCGTAATTATTGGATCGAATTTTTATAGAAGGTATAAAAGAGCGGTAGACATTCAAAAAATCTATCGCTCTTTTTAAAACTAATATATTACATAATTTACGTTATGTAATATCACAAACTATCCAAAGCATTTTTCTGCTCATCATTAACGATATGCGTATACAAGTCTGTAACTTGTGTGCTAGCATGTCCCAGCTGGTGGCTGACCAAAACCTGTGATTTGGTTGCATCATAGAGACGGGTTGCTAATGTATGGCGAAGTTTATGGGGTGTCACGCGGACTTTGAAGTCTTCTGAATACTTGGCGACCATCTTTTCAACGCTAGAAGCATCAATTCGGTTTGGAACACCTCGATACAAGGTCAGAAAGAGGGCTGTATCAGTCTTTTCAGTCTTGTAACGTTTGTCTCGAATAGCAAGATATTGCTCCAGATAAGGCTTAGCAAAGGCAGCAACATTGACTGAGTCACGTTTCCCACCTTTTCGAGTAACATCAATCACCATCATCTTAAGATTGAGGTCACGAAGGTCCAAGTTGACTGCCTCAGATAAACGGACACCAGATGCAAGAAGGAGTGCGATAATGGCTAAATCTCGCTCTTTATTCTTATTAAAGGAAGATAAGGCGCGATTTGAGAGTGTTTTAGGGTATTCCTCATCGATATAATTCAAAAATCCCTCAGTTTCATCCCCTAAAAAGAGCTTTTGTTTGATATTTTCAGCACGAGCCGCCAAGGTTTCTTTCTTTTTCTTGGTAGCAACCTTCTTCATAACGTTGCGGTAGAAATACGGTTCGCCTTGCTCGTTTTCAACTTCCTCGGTCAAATACTTATAGAGACTAGATAGTGCAGAAAGGGTACGGTTAATGGTTGTTTGAGAAACCCCGTTTTTTGTTGTATTGGCATTGAGCAGAGGGCGTTCACGTAAGTAAAGAATAAAGGATTCCATGTCTTTCTTGGTCATGTGCTCCAGAACGTCTAAGGGGATCTCGTCCATGGTGTCAGCATCTGATATACCAGATTCCAAGACCCAGGTGAAAAATCGATCGTATTCCTTTAAGTATTCGTACAAGGTTGTAAAACTGTAGGGAACAGCCAATTTTGATTGATAATATTCCAATACATACCAGGGCATGACTTGTTTGAGTTTATCAATCCGTTCTAATAAGATCTCGCGCTTCATGTTTTTCTCCAAATCTTTCTATACTAGTAGTATAGCATAGCTAGATATATTTTTCAAGAAAATTATAGTTTTTCGGAAAGATGTTATAGGGGTTATATAGGACTGTTTTGTATCCCTATCTATACTAGATCCCTTTTAACTACAATAAAATCAGCAAACCTCATGGATCTACTGATTATTTTCTTCTCTAACTTATTTTTCTACATATCGAAATGGAATCTTGCTACCACAGAGCCAATTATAGACTCGATCATTGACTTGAACGTTCATAGCTTCATGAGCATATTCTGGCATGATTAAATGCTCTTTTGGACATTCTAATCGATTATAAATAGCAAACTGCGTTTCAGGATGACAGACATCATCATCTAGCCCGGTAATCATGTGAACTTGTCCTTTGATGCGATGTGCAAAGTTTTTTACATCAATATAGGCCAATGTCTGCATCAAACGATCTTCGGTTTCGTGGAATGGATCATGGAACTTGAAATAACGGAAAAGCTCGTCATAAGCCTCGCTGGTGTTCCCAATCTCCAATACTCGTTTGAAATCTGATAAGAATGGATAAATGGCTACCGTTCGTTGTATACGAGGATTCAATCCAGCAGCCACAAGAGCCAGGGCACCGCCTTGAGATGCTCCGTAGCTGGCAAGTTTACTGTCGTCTACTTGAGGAAGGCTGGCTACAATTTCAATTAACTGGTAAAGATCTAAGTAGACATCCTTATAAAAGAGCTCTTCCGGCCCTTCCACGGCTCCGCGGATAATCTGTCCTTTTACCGTATTACCAAGTGGTGAGCGATCTCCGTCTGTTGAATAGCCTGACTGACCTCTTACGTCCATAGATACAACACCATAACCGGCTACTATATAAGCCAGCATATCAGCCCAATCCCAACAACGGCCCATATAACCATGAAAATGGAAAATAACGGGAACTTTTTGATCCGTTTTTGGGAAAACAACCCGCGCATAAACAAGCCCATCTCGTGTTCCTTTAAAGGTTAATTCATAACAAATCACATTTGGAATGCTGAAATCTTGTTTTTTAAGCTTGTATTCAGGCAGTTCAGTCATCTTTGCTAGGGCTTGATCCCAAAAAGCATCAAAATCTGCGGGAACCTCATCCCGTCCCTTGTAATCTTTCATTGTTTCTAATAATTTGGGATTTTTCATAAAATCCTCCTTAAGTATGTGTAATCGCTACCAAAAATGTACCATATTTACTTAAGGATTGCAAGAGACAAATAAAAATTACATAACCGAAATTATGTAATTAAATTATAGATTCAAAAATAGACTTAATTGTTTCACTAGATCTGGATTAGTGGGTAAAGCTGAATGATGAGCCTTGCGACCGTTTAAATTCACTTCTGTATAGGCTTGTTTCTCAAAAATAGATTTTGCGGCTTGTGCACTAGAGAGAGGAACGATGCCATCTGATTTTCCAGCAAAGCTGCCGACAAAGTTAAGGACCTCTACTTCTTTTCCCAGGCGATGCTTCCATGTTTGAAAATCATCATACATCTCTTGATTGAATTGGTAAGGACTGCCAATAATAACGAGCTTTCTTACGGTCAGCTTTTTCTTTTCTAAAAAGCCACTTTCCAGTAAACCAGTCAAAACCAATCCTCCATTGGAATGACCGACAGCCTTGAACTCTGTAAAATGATAGTGATCAAGAAGGTAGGTAAGAGCGGTCTTAAGAGATTCGATTTGCTGCTTGATATTGCTGTAGCCATCACGATTATTCTCAAAGCCAATCACAATTATTGGATTCGGCTCTTTCGTATTCAGTCTTCCTTCCATCTCTATAGAATCATCTTTATTGACCTTTATTTTTAAGAGACTTTGCTTTTTTCTAGAAAAGCGATGGAGCATACGGATGGTTCCATTGAATCGCTGGATACTAGCTGAACTTCCAGGTACAAAGATGATCGGTCTGATCGCTGGTTTCTTCGATCCTTTTGGGAATTCAAAGGGCTTGCTGTGCGAAGAAAACAATCTTGCAAAGAAACGAATGACTTGTTGAAATAGTTTTTTTAACATCTTTCCTCTAGTAGTAGTTTCTAAAAGAACCCAGAACGGTGTGTTCCAGGCCCTTATTAGAAACGATTATTTCCGTTTTTTCTTATTTTTGCGCATTTGTTTGGCCATCTTGTTCATCGCCCGTTTCATCATAAATTCACCGGCTTTTCCTTTGAGACCACCGCCAAACATTTGGCTCATATCAGGCATTCCAGCGCCTCCACCAAGAGCTGACAAGTCAGGCATGCCACCTTGTCCCATCATTCCTTCGAGGGCAGACATATCTGGCATTCCACCAGGCATGTTCTTCGGCATGTTGTTTGGATTGAGCCCCATTTGTTTCATCATCTTGTTCATATCGCCAGAGAGGACGCCTTGCATCATCTGCTTGGCTTGGTTAAAGTCCTTGATGAATTTATTGACTTCGACAAAGGTGTTTCCTGATCCAGCAGCAATCCGACGACGACGGCTTGGATTTAATAAATCTGGATTTTCGCGTTCAGCTGGGGTCATGGATGATACAATTGCACGTTTGCGAGCAATTTCTCGTTCATCGACCTTGAGGTTCTTCATGGCAGGGTTATTGGCCATCCCTGGAAGCATCTTGAGCAGGTCTTCCATTGGTCCCATGTTTTGAACTTGGTCTAACTGATCGATGAAATCGTTGAAGTCAAAGGTATTTTCCCGCATCTTCTCAGCGAGTTCAAGAGAGCGTTTCTCATCGTATTCTTGAGAAGCCTTCTCGATCAGCGTCAGCATATCCCCCATACCGAGGATCCGGCCAGACATACGGTCTGGGTGGAAGGTTTCGATATCAGTGATTTTTTCACCAGTACCAGTGAACTTGATTGGTTTTCCAGTAATCTGACGGACAGAAAGGGCTGCACCACCACGGGTATCCCCATCGATCTTGGTCAAGATAACCCCAGTCACTTCGAGTTGTTCATTGAACTCACGCGCCACATTGGCCGCTTCTTGACCGATCATGGCATCGACAACCAAGAGGATTTCGTTTGGCTCGGCAAGGGCTTTGACATCGCGCAATTCGCCCATGAGTTTTTCATCGATTTGCAGACGACCAGCCGTATCGATCAAGACATAGTCATTGTGATTGGCTCTCGCTTGCTCCAAACCTTGACGAACGATCTCGACTGCAGGGACTTCTGTACCAAGTGAGAAGACAGGGACATTGATCTGTTGACCAAGGGTCTTCAACTGGTCAATGGCTGCTGGACGATAGATATCGGCCGCAATCATCAAAGGACGTGCATTCTCTTCCTTGACCAATTTATTAGCCAATTTACCCGCAAAGGTTGTTTTACCAGCCCCTTGAAGACCGACCATCATGATAATGGTTGGAATTTTTGGAGATTTGATAATTTCTGCTGTTTCTGAACCTAAAATCGCTGTCAATTCTTCATCAACAATCTTCACGATTTGTTGGGCAGGGTTCAAGGTTTCGATGACTTCATGACCTACAGCCCGCTCGCGGACCCGTTTGATGAAGTCTTTTACAACAGGAAGGGCAACGTCGGCCTCTAAGAGGGCTAGACGAATCTCTTTGGTTGCCTCTTGGACATCCGCTTCAGAGATTTTCCCTTTCTTACGAAGATTTTTAAAGACGTTTTGTAAACGTTCGGTTAAACTTTCAAATGCCATACTCTTTCTCCTAGTTTTTCAATTCAGTGGAAATCGTCCGAAATGTTGCAAACATTCTAGTTCTTCGGGTGTGACTTCTTTCATGATTTCATTTGGATATCCCCAACAGCTAAAACCTATTTGCATAGCTTTGGAGATATCATTGGGCGAGATAATCTGTAGTCGAGTAGGAAATACTTCCTCTGCGACTAATAGTTTGCAAGATATTCCTTGATAAATGACGAGACTGCCCATAATCACTCCCGATTGTCAATGCTTGATAAAATTTCAACCTGCTCTTGTAGAAAAGTATCTTCCGGATAGCGTTCTAAAATCTGATCAAAAATCTGGCTGCGTACAATGTAATCGGAATACATATGGAGTTTCATTTCGTAGTCTTCCAAAATCTTTTCTGTACGTTTAATATTGTCATAGACCGCTTGACGGCTCACTCCAAACTCTTCTGCAATCTCAGCCAAGCTGTAGTCATCTGCGTAGTAGAGCTCGATGTAGTTCATCTGCTTGTCCGTCAAGAGCGCTGCATAAAACTCAAAGAGCGCATTCATTCGGTTGGTTTTCTCAATTTCCATACCTTTCATTATATCAAAAAAGCCCGCTAAAGACTAGCGGGACTTGAAGCTTTTTGAGCTTGAAATGAGAGGATTCATCATCAGAGTTTCAGTGCCAACATATTGACCGTCATCCCTGCTGCAGTTCCCATCAAGAAGATGGTATCTCCTTCCTTCACATAGCCATGATCCAGTGCATAGGCTAGGCCGAAAGGAACGGCTACCGAAACCATATTTCCATAATCACTGACAATATTGAGGTACTTGTCTTTGCCAACGCCCAATTTGTCCATGACGAGTGGTAAGGCGCGACTTGCTTGGTGGGGAATAATATAGTCTACAGCATCTTTAGAAATGCCTGATTTCTCTTGGAATTCTTGGAACATTTCTGGAATAACACGGGCAGAAAGCAAAAGAATCTTCTTCCCTTTCATATCAAACATGAAATCAGTCTTGGTTGCTTCAGAGTACAATTTCGGATGATAAGCTGTCAAACCACCACGAATTTCAGTATCATGGGCTCCCTCAGACCAGGTACGTTGCATACTGGCAATGATTCCTTTATCTTCCTTTGTTGCTTCAAAAATAAAGGCTGCAGCTCCATCACTAAACAATTCAAAGCTTTCTTTTTGTTTGGGATTAAGCCCTAGGCTTCCTACTTCACTAGATACAATCAGAACCCGACGGTATTCACCACCTTCAATCAGATAAGAAACAGTGCTTAAAGCTGATACAAAACTGGTACAAGTGGTATTGATATCCATAGCAGGAATCGTCAGTCCCTTGGCCACGCGCTCATGGATCAGAGCTGCTGTACAAGGAATGGGCTGAACACCAACTGCACTAGCCGAAACCAGGCAGTCGATGTCTGCCATTTCAAGACCCGCATGGTTTAAAGCAGCTTCGATCGCACGGGCTGCAAGATCAATCTGTGTTTCTTCTCCTTCTTTCACGCGGTAACGAGTCTGGTCTTTGAAAGTCACTGTATGAACTGGAAGCGCTGTTCCATAGCCTTTAATTTGCAAATGTCTTTTTACAGTAGTCATAGGATTCTCCTTTTATTGAAGTCGTTGAACACGTTTTAATTTACGTGTTGGGTCCCATTGGTAATCGATAAATTGAATACTTGGGAGAATGAATTGTTTTTGCTGAGCTAAGAGTTCAAATTGAGCAAAGATTGCTTGCTCCATAGACTCTGTCCGGTGACTCAAGGCAATGGTAATGGATCCATCTGCCAACTGAGTTACTTGATAGTCCTGAATATTTTCGACGAATAAAATGCACCGGCGAATAAAATCCGGATAGATCATCTGGCTGCTGCCATCTTCTTTTTTGAAATAGAAGATATCGTCCGATCGTCCTTCAATCTTTGCGATTCGAGTAAAGACGGAACCACAAGGGCAAGGGGACTTTTCTTCCACCAAAATATCATTGAGGCGGTAGCGATAGATGGGTTGGCTCGTTCGTTTGAAATCCGTAATAATCGGATAAAAGCGGTTATCATCTAGATACTCTTTTTCGACATACAAAATATCTTCGTTGAGATGTAGATTGCCTTCTGAACAGGTACAAGCTAAAAACCCTTCTGTCGCTTGGTAGACCTGATCAACCTTGTCTAGTTGAAAAGCTTTGGCGATGGTCTGTGCATCTCGATCTTCTAGGATCTCTGCGACAGAGACAACCTTGACGGGTTGGATCGCAAGTTGCAGATTGCTGACATAGTTAGCTAACTCAATCAAGGTCGAAGCTGGTGCGACCACAATGGTTGGTTGATAGTCTTTGAGTCGCTCTAAATGCTCCTTGCTATCCTTGAAAATATCAAAATATTCCAAGCGAATAAGGCCTGAATTAATGGTTTGATAGAGTTCATTGTCCGCTCGTAAGAAAAAGGCAATGCGATGACCAAACAGTTTTCCTTTCGGTAGCATCTTGGCTAGAATCGCTGCAGCCCACATACTTCTTTCTTTTTCTGTGGTGACAAAAACTCCTCGGTGGCCGGAGGTTCCAGAAGACAAGCCTACTGCTACTTCTCCATTCATCTCAGTAAAATCTCGTGTTTGTTCTCCGCGAATCGCCATGTCTAAAGCCTGATCTCGATCCACCCCTAGGGTATTGAGTTCATTGAAATGTGTCATCATGAAGGTTTTATCCATGGTTCCAAAGGATTCGGGAGAATGAGTCTGGAAATAGGGAGATTGAGAGGTGATAAAAGCATGGTAGCGTGCCAATTGCTTATCTTGGTATCGCTTCAAGGCCTCTTTTGAACGGAATCGGTGGCACCATCTGGTTTCAATAAAGGTTTTCAGAAAGACTGTTTTTTTCATTTAAAATCCTTTCAATCCGTTCTTGCGGGTCGTGGCTGACCACAACTTGAATGCCATCTTGCAAGAGTGTTTCCAGCAAATCAGCTCCTTTTAAATAAGCCTTCTTATCATCCTGAACCAAGGATGGAATGAGACGCATTTGCCGTGTGTAAGGCAAGAGCTCTACTCCCCAAGAAAGATCTGCTCCAATAAAGAGCTTGAGCTCATCCAGATAAAGACAGCCTTGCCCTCTCGCATGCCCATCGATGGACGAAACAAGAATGCTCCCATCCCCAAAAAGATCCGCAGTCGGGCGATAGGGGAAAGCAGGATGCCTTTGATCTGCTTTGAGACAAGTCACCCGATCTTTGAAATCAGCTGGCAAAAACTCTTTAAAAATTAGATCTTTAAATTTTGGTTTTTGGTACACCTCATAGACTTCCTGAGTGACAAAGAAATGAGCATTTGGAAAAAGTGCTGCTCCGCCAAGATGATCAGGGTGCAAATGCGAAAGAATCACATAGGAAATGGATGCTGGATCAATCTCCCGCTCTTGCAATAAATAATCGATCTGGTCTTCTTTTTTCATCTGCATTGGGGTGGCTAGACGGTACCAGAAATACCGAGCTTTTTTCTTAATCTCGTAGTGATAGCCGGTATCGTACAAAATATAGCCTTTTTCACGATGATGAATCAAAAAGACACCTGCAGGAAATTGCATTTTTTCATTTGGAATTCCTTTAAATAAGAGACCAGAATGACTGCTACAATAGCCTGCTGGAAAATAATCAATGCGCTTGATCATGTTGGACATAGTTGTCAATCCCTTCTTCAATGGTCATTTTTGGATAGTAGCCAAGATCAGTTTGGGCCTTTTGAATATCGAGGGTTTGGCTATATCGAAGGAGATAATAGGTATAGCGAGTCAATGGGGGTTCGGCTTTCAGTTGAAAGAATCGATACACCCCTTCAAGGCTATAGGCCACACCTGCTACAAGACCTGCTGGAAGTTTCCGATAGCGAATCGGCTCTCCCAATCCCTTTAGTGTGGTTTCAATCAAATACTTAAAGGTCTTTGGTTCTCCATTTGTAATATTATAAACTTGTCCGTGTGCTTCTTTTGCTTCCAGAGCCAAGCGAATGGCTAGGGCAACATTCTCCACACAGGTCATATCCATGAGCTGCTCTCCTCCTCGAATCAAAGGAATTCCAATTTTTCGACTAAGGCGTAAGACACGAGGCAAAATACTGGTATCCCCTACGCCGAATAATCCTCTTGGACGTAAGATGATACTTGGCACATCTGGATAGTCAGAAAAAAGTTTTTCAGACGCCAATTTGCTTTGGATGTAATTGTTGAGGTGATTTTCTTTTGGAGCATCGCTTTCCTTGATGTTAAATTGGTCTTTTCCAGCTGCGTAAATACTAGGAGAAGAGACGTAAACCAAGCGTTTTACTGCATATTCACGGCACAATTCAAGGATATTTTGAGTGCCAACTACATTCGCCTGATAGAAGGCCTTCCAAGGTCCCCAGGCAGTGGATAAAGCTCCAGCGTGAACCACAGCATCAACAGACTGAAAGGCTTGTCTTAATTCCTCAATAGAGCTCAAATCCCCTTTAATAAATTGAACGCGCTCACCTTCCAGAGCCTTCCCAATTTTTTCGTTTCGGCCAAAGGCTACAATGGTATAATCGTGAGCCAACAACTCATCGATCACATATTTTCCAAGGAAGCCAGTCGCACCTGTTACAAGAATTTTCATAGTTTCCCATCCGTTCCACGTCTTAATAATCGTTGAATCTCAAACTCCAAGGTATCCAACGGCTTGTAGGTTTTTGAAAGTTTGTTTAATCTTTCTAACCTTTCCCAAGATTCTTTATCTAATAGGGCATTGAAACCTGCTTGAATCTCTTCGGTGCGATTGCGATGTGCTTGAAAAGCAATTCCTGCTTCTACTCCTCGAATCGCATAGTCAAATTGGTCATAATCATGTGGCAAGATCAAGGCTGGTTTTTTAAATTCGATACACTGATAAAAGATTCCAGCTCCTCCATGGTGAATGACATAGTCCATCTGCGGAATATATTCTTTGTAAGGCAGATAAGAGACGACCGTCACATTTGGCGCTACTTCTTCTTCAGAGAATTCCTTTGCCCCATCTCCTAAGGTGACGAAAAAGTGGCATTCTGGATGGTCTTTGGCCAACTGCTGGGTTTGCTGGAGCAAGTTCTCTTTTGCCCAAGGCAACTGGGTTCCACATGTCACGAGTACCTTCGTCTTGTCCTCGTAAGGACTGAGATCTAAAGGATAATCTTCAGCTTTTTCAAGAGAAGTTCCCAAAGGGCCAAGCCACACATATTGATGAGGAAAGTGTGTCTTCAACTCTAGCTCCATCATCCCAATTCCAAAGATGGCATAAGGAGAGTAGATGGTCTCCACTCCATTTTGATTGTACAACTTGAAATTGTAACGTTTTAAGCGTTTGCGTAAGAGGAAAGCCCCACAGTATTTTCCAATGCGCGTGAGTTTACGGCATAGTGCTTGGATCTTCTCTTCCTTCTTCGTACGCGCGACTCCCATCCCTCCGAAGAAGCAAGGAGGACCATAAGGAGTTTCGATTGCAAATTGTGTTGCCATGGTGGTAATCCAAGGAATTTCTAACTCTTCTGCCACAAAGCCTGCTGATAGAGTGATAAAGTCAGCAATGACAATATCTGGACGGTTGACACGCCACTCCTCTAGCAATTGATCCGATACATGATTAATCAAATCAAGACTCCTAGACAATTGCCGATAAGCTGAAAAGAGATTGTGTTTTTTATCGTTATTAGCCACACGTTCAAATACTTCTACTTTGTCCTCTAGAATCGGAACGACCGTGAAGCCGAGACTTTCTGTGACGGCTTTTTTCTGAGGACCCGTGAAAACTCGGATTTCCATAGTTGGATCATCTAATAAGGGTTTAACGAGATTTAAAGTTGGGTACAGATGCCCACTCAAGGGAACAGCTACCACATCGATTTTAATTTTTTTCATTTTTTCCTGCCTTATATCTTTTTTTAGATCTAAAACTAGCTTCTATCTATTAATTCGTAAAAAAAAATCAAAAATTGAAGAAAAAATAAAAATTTTCAATGTTGCCTTTACTATCACTATTTAGAAAGAATGATTTCAACCTAAAAAAAGCTCCCAAATGCCAAAGAGAGTGAGCCTCTCACACATTTGAAGAGTTTTCTATTTTTACGATTTGCGAGCTTAGTTATTTTCTAAATAAAATTCGAACCGCTCGCCGACATACTGACTTTTTACATACTCAAAAGCCGTCCCATCTTCAAAATAGGAAACCTGTGTCAGACCTAAAATAGCCTGCCCTTTTGAAATCTGTAAGTACTCCGCAATCTTATCCTTGGCCAATCGCGCATAGATGGTCTGGTGCGACTTTCCAATCTTATAGCCATGACGCTCCAAGGTTTGGAAGAAATGGCTGGTAACCTCTTCACGATTGAAATTCTTAATAAATTTCTCTGGAATAGAGGCCACTTCATAAACAACAGGGATCCCATCGGCATACCGGACCCGCTCCATCCGAATGATGGTTTCTGTCTTATCAATGCCCAATTTATCCACTTCTTGGAGGCTAGGAATGGTTTTCCGGTAAGAAATCACTTGGCTAGAAGGTTCCTTGCCTTGCGATTTCATAATCTCTGTAAAACTGGTTGTGCCCCGCATTTTTTCTTGAACGCGCGTGCTGGTGATAAAGGTACCACTTCCTACTCGTCTTTCAAGCACTCCTTCTTCAACCAGAAGGGTAATGGCCTGACGAAGCGTCATCCGACTCACTTGAAATTTCTCAGCTAGATCGCGTTCGCTGGGAAGACGCTCCCCGATTTTCCATATTTTTTGATCAATCTCAGACTTAATCTGATCATGAATTTGAATATAAGCTGGAATCATAACCTTGCTCTTTCTCTGTGTTATCTCTATTGTAGCGTAAAATTCCTAATTCTTCAATCAGAGATTGGTAAAGACAAGGCTTTTGTGTTAGAATAGAGGAAAGTAAATTTCTTTAAGAAGGGGATAAGATGACAAACCTATCAACTGATTTGCATGATGTTGAAAAAATCATTGTGCTTGACTACGGTAGCCAATACAATCAGCTTATTTCACGGCGTATTCGTGAAATTGGTGTCTTCTCAGAGTTGAAGAGCCACAAGATTTCTGCTGATGAAGTTCGTGCAATCAATCCAGTCGGGATCGTTCTTTCAGGCGGACCAAACTCTGTATACGAGGAAGGTTCTTTTGATATCGATCCTGAAATTTTCGAACTCGGTATTCCAATCCTTGGAATCTGTTACGGGATGCAATTATTGACCCATAAATTGGGCGGGAAGGTCGTTCCTGCAGGTGATGCTGGTAACCGTGAATATGGTCAATCTGAATTGACTTTGACAGAGTCTTCTGCTCTTTTTGCCGGTACACCAGACAAACAATTAGTCTTGATGAGCCATGGAGATGCTGTTACAGAAATTCCGGCTGACTTTATCCGCACTGGTACTTCTGCTGACTGTCCATTTGCATCGATTGAAAATCCAGACAAGAAAATCTACGGAATCCAATTCCACCCTGAGGTTCGTCACTCTGTTCACGGTTATGACATCTTGCGTAACTTTGCCTTGAACATCTGTGGGGCTAAAGGTGACTGGACCATGGACAACTTCATTGACATGCAGATCAAAAAAATCCGTGAAACCGTCGGAGACAAACGTGTCCTTCTTGGTCTTTCAGGTGGTGTTGACTCTTCAGTTGTTGGGGTTCTTCTCCAAAAAGCCATCGGCGATCAATTGATCTGTATCTTTGTAGACCACGGTCTTCTTCGTAAAGGAGAAGCTGACCAAGTGATGGATATGCTTGGTGGTAAGTTTGGTTTGAACATTGTCAAAGCAGATGCTGCCAAACGATTCTTGGATAAATTGGCTGGTGTATCTGACCCTGAACAAAAACGGAAAATTATCGGTAACGAGTTTGTGTATGTCTTTGATGATGAAGCAAGCAAACTCAAAGACGTGAAATTCTTGGCACAAGGAACTCTCTATACAGACGTTATCGAGTCAGGTACAGATACTGCTCAAACCATCAAGTCTCACCACAACGTTGGTGGTCTTCCAGAAGACATGCAGTTTGAACTCATCGAACCACTCAACACTCTTTACAAGGATGAGGTTCGTGCCCTTGGTACAGAGCTTGGTATGCCAGACCACATCGTATGGCGCCAACCATTCCCAGGACCAGGACTTGCTATCCGTGTCATGGGTGAAATCACTGAAGAAAAACTTGAAACAGTCCGTGAATCAGATGCTATCCTCCGTGAAGAAATCGCCAAAGCAGGTCTTGACCGCGACATCTGGCAATACTTTACTGTTAACACTGGCGTTCGTTCAGTAGGTGTTATGGGTGACGGCCGTACCTACGACTATACGATTGCCATTCGTGCTATCACTTCTATCGACGGAATGACAGCTGACTTTGCGAAGATTCCATGGGAAGTCCTCCAAAAAATCTCAGTCCGTATCGTAAACGAAGTTGACCATGTCAACCGCATCGTCTATGATATCACAAGTAAACCACCTGCAACTGTAGAGTGGGAATGATTTATAAACATGATTTGAAGTGAAATGGTTGTTTTAACAGCACTTTAGGTTATTATAAAATGTTAAAAATCAATCAAAATTGATTGGTTCCCCACCAAAATCCCCACCAGAAAACTGATCTGATGGGGATTTTTATTTTAAGCACATTATAGTTTCTTCTACATAAGTAGACATCGTATCTCGTTTTGAGGCTGGGATATTAAACAATAATGTAGTAAATTGTGTCATAGAAATAAATCCCTTATAGTAGTATTTCGTAATTCTACTATAAGGGATTTATTCTTTTCGTTTTTACACAACTTCTCCTATACTATCTTAACTTTTGTTATAGCTGTTTCTATTATTGTTCCATCATCAATTATTAACAATTCTACAAAAGAAATCGCTAAATAATTTATATCTAAATCATATCTTTTTTCAATTTTATTAGTATAATCTATATTCTCTTTAAAAATAATATTTTTTTCTTTATCATATATATCAATACTAATTATAGCGCTATTAGAATATCCATTTAATAAGCAATCAATGATTAATGTCGTTTTATTTAAATTTTGACTATTTCCTAATACAGCGTTAAAATCATATACATGTAGTTTAGGAGTACTATAAATAATGCTCTCCGAAATTTTGTGTAAGATTGAATCTAACGTTGAATCTAGCATCACATTATTGTTTTGTTTTTCTTCTTCAATAGAGCATACCTTAATTATAAGTTCATTTTCCTCCAAACGAAGCAAATTTGTAATTTCAAATTCTATAGACTGTTCAAGTCCCTTCGAAAATCCAACAAAGCGCCCATTCATCCAAATATACACGGGAAGATTTAAGCTTTGCATTTTCAAGATAATATTTTTAGTAATTAATTTATCTTCAACTTTAAAATGATTAAACAAAGTTACCAATGTAGATTCGTCATCACCATTTTTTTCATTGAAATCTGATTTCATGTAAGTCCAATTACTGTTTAAGTGCATCTTATCTATTTGAAAACAGTCTAGTTGTTTTATATCTACATATTTATCAAAATAATAATGCTCAGAATGTTCAGGTAATTGATTGACTCCTGTTATAGCAGAATTTTTCAACCAGCTATATTCTACTTTAATATTTTTCATCTCTAATACCTCTTAGTAAAGTAATTTATCTTCATATTCCTACGTCTACTTAATGCGATATATTAGAAAAAACAGAGTCTGCTTTACCAGACTCTGCATATGTTATTTCGTTGCTGGTTGTTGCTGTGTAATACAGTGAATATTACCACCACCATATGCAATCTCTGTAGTTTCAACTCCAACAACTTTACGATCAGGGAACATCGCTTGGACTTGTTCAACCGCTAATGCATCGTTCTCATCACCATATTGAGGGAGAATAATTCCTCCATTCACTATTAAGAAATTCAAATATGATGCGATTGCAACTTCTCCTTCCTCTCTTGGAATAGCCCCTTCTGAAAAATCAATCGTATCTGCATCTTTTAGATAGCATGGCTTCTTAGTAACGCACATTTTATGTACTTTTAATTTTCTGCCTTTTGCATCTGTTTGTTCACTTAGGAATTCAAACGCTGCTTTTGCTTCCTTGTAGAAAGGATGGCTTTCATCTTCAGTGTAAATACATGCAACTTCACCAGGTTTTACAAAACATGCTACATCATCAATATGACCATTCGTTTCATATGGGTCAATACCATCTTTCACCCAAATTACTTTTTCACAATTCAAATAGTCTTTTAATTTTTGTTCAATTTCTTCTTTTGACAAATGTGGGTTTCGACTTGGATGAAGAAGACACATTTCAGTAACCATCACTGTACCTTCACCATCAACGTGAATTGATCCACCTTCTAAAACAAAATCATCTGTTTTATAAGAATCAGTATTTGTTAATTCACAAACTTTTCTTGCAACAAGCGCATCTTGATCCCAAGGGAAATAGAGTCCATCGACTAGACCTCCCCAAGCATTAAATTCCCAATCTACTGCACGACGTTCACCTTTATCATTTATAAGAAATGTAGGACCACAGTCGCGAATCCACGAATCATCATTTGTCATCTCAATTACTCTGATATTTTCGCAATTAAGAGCAGATACACGAGCTATAGCATTTTCAAATTGAAGAGGTGGTACACAAAGTGAAACTGGTTCAAATTCACTAATGGCTTTGGCAACATCTAAAAATGCTTTTTGAGCAGGTTTGGCTCCTAAACGCCAATTATCATTTCGCCATGGCCATAACATCCAAATTTGTTCTTGTTCTTCGAATTCTCCTGGCATTCGAAATCCATCTACTTTAGGGGTTGTCCCCACAATACGTTTAGACATCTCAAGTCCTCCTTTTATTGTATTGGTATTTAGTTACTATCATTTTTTGATTTTTTTCACACGAATAATAACTTCACCTAAGATAAGACAAACTAATGAACCAATAGTTACAGGTAATTTATCAGCTAATGTTACTTCATCAAAAGATAATGGGAACGCTGTAAATAAAAGCGAAATCAAAATCATAACAATTGGAATTACAACCATAATTTTTAAAATAAAATCACTTCCTCCTACTTTAAAAGGTCGAGGAGTTTCTGGATCTATTTTTCTTAACTTATAAAATGCTGGAAAAACTGGTATATAAGAAAGCAGGAACATAACAAGGTTTAATGAGAAGAAGGCCCAAAACAAATCCTGATTTGGTAATATTGGTGCAATGACTACTACAAATGTCGCAACAAAACCATTTGCTAAAGCTGATCCAATTGGCATGTTATTCTTTTTACTACGTTTTGCAAAAAACTTTGGCATATCTCCGTTTTCTGCAGCATAACATGCCGTGTTATTCACTCCTAATGACCATGAAATCATATTTCCAAAAAGAGTTAGTAAGAATAGAAATGCCATTAAAATTATAAACCATCCATTTTCTGATCCGGTCAAAAGTTTAAAGCTGTCCATCATACCACTACTAGTAGAAATTTTATCAACAGGAATCGCTACACCAATACCAAATGCAGAAAATATATAAATAGCTGCAATAACTAAACCTGCAACAATTATAGATTGAGGTATTTGTTTTTTAGGATTCTCCATATCATCTGCACACGTACAAATAACCTCAAAGCCAAGTAGATTAAAAATAATAACAGAAATAAATGATAGACTGTTTAAATCAAATGATGGTAAAAGTGAATCCAACGTAATTTTATTAGCCATTCCTTTTGTAAAGGCAATATATAATCCCAAGACTCCCACTAATAGAGCTAATATCATTTTTATAATTGCCGCACCATTGAGGATCCATACGCTATCACTTGCAGGATAAAAGCTTATCCATATAATTAACCAAATAAATACAAGTTCAATTAATAATGTCCATAACATTGAAAACTCAACTCCTGTTATCGTTGTCAACAAACCAGGAGTCATAACAGCTAGTGATGCTAACCACAATGGAAAATTAATCCAATAATACCAGGAGGTCCTTGAGCCCCATCGGTGTCCAAACGCCTTCGTCACCCAATCATAAATTCCACCATCACCTATATAAGTAGTACCTAATTCAGCTGAAATCAATCCGTATGGTAACAAAAAGGCAATTAATAAAAATAACCACCAAAAGAATTGAGAATTCCCAATCGCTGCAACTGGAGCTGCAGCTTCTGCAACAAATACTACACATATTACAGTTAATACTGTAGTAAACAAACTAAATTTTTTCTTTTCTTCCATTTTTTTCTCCTTCCTTTAAGAGGAGAGTTATAACATCGTCAATTTAAAGCAAATTGATCCTTTTTATTTTAAAAATGATTCCAGTTCTGCTTTAGCTACAGATTGTTTTTCAAGGTCATATGGATGTCGTTTTTCAAAATCACGAAGTAGATAAACTAAGATACCTCGCATTGAAGTTAAACGATTTTCCGCCTCATCAAAACAAACTGAATTTGGGCCATCCATCACTTCATCAGACACTTCTTCGCCACGTGTAGCAGGTAAACAGTGCATGAATTTGCAATTTTCTCCTGCTTTTGCCATCATCTCTGAATCAACATGATATTTAGGATAGAAAATCTTCATACGTTCTTCTTCTGATAATTCCGCTTCATATAAGCCATACCATACATCAGTATATAAGAAATCTGCACCAGTAATTGAATCTATATCATCAGTTACCAAATATTTACCACCTGATAGTTTACAAATTTCATCATATTTTGACTTATGCATATCATTTAATTGGAATCCCTTCGGACCGAAGTGAACAAATTCCATACCCATTTTCAATGTAATTAATCCTAAAGAGAAGCATACTTGAGTTGCATCTCCTACAAATACTACTTTACAATCTTCTAATTTTTTTCCTTTCGGCAAGTTTTCAATAATCGTAATCAGATCTCCCAATTCTTGTGTAGGATGATTATAATCACTCATACCATTAATTACTGGTACTTGAGAAAATTTTGCTAAATCAACTACACTCTTATGACGCTCAACACGTGCCATTATAATATCTGTTAAGCGAGAAACCACGGTTGCTGTATCTTCTAGTGTTTCGTGTCCTCCTAGTTGAATTTGACCGGGTGCCAAATATTGTGCGTGCCCTCCAAGTTGAGTCATAGCAGTTTCAAAAGAAATCCGTGTTCTTGTAGATGATTGTTGAAAAATCATACCTAGAGTTTTATTTTTCAACAAAGGTGGGTAATACCCATTTTTAATACAAGCTTTAATCTTAAGAGATAGCCCAGCCATTTCTAAAAGTTGCTCTTTAGAGAACTCTTCTGTTGTAATATAATCAATTTTATTGCTCATAATTGAGACCTCCTGTGTTGTTATGCTTTAATGATATTGCAAAATTTTTTAGTTTGCGATAAACTTAAAGGTGTAAACCCTCTTTTTTAAAAGTTTAAGTACTAAACCCAGTATTTATACTTTCAAAAATGTAATGCTATTTTAAATATAAACTCTCTATTTTATTCCTTTTAGATAAAGTTTAGAGTTTTAATTAGTTTCACAGAATAAATGGAGGCTAAATATGATTGAAATAGTTTATATATACAATGTATTTTTAATTATACTGTATACTTTGACCCTTGGTATTGTATTGACCTATTCTTTAAACTCAGAAAAGGATAAAAAATACTTATTTTTTGTAGTCGGTTTATATCTTGTTTTTTTTATTTTTGATAATCTGATCCTTTCAATGACAGAAATAATTAAAGATTTCGGAAACACATATAACCAACACTTTATGGGAGTTCCTTTTGTGAAAACTGTCATATATCTTGTTAATAATATTTGTCAGTTTTGGATAGTTGCTAGACTGAGGAAAGAAACACCTTTATTAACCCACTATTGCTTTATTTCAATTACTTTCATATGGATGGCTTTCCCAATTCTAAACAATTCTCCATTAAGAGTTTTTATGTACTATTTGCCCAATCAGCTTCTTTTGATTTATACTGGTATATATGCGAGACGAAATCTAACATCTTTAAATATTAGTAGTCGAAATAAAAATTACTTAAAAACTATTTCAAATATCGGAGTGCTATTTGGTATTCTAATTATCTTAGAAGATTTATTTGTTATTTTTAATATAGATTCGTATGATTTGTTGAATCTACGAATTCAAAATAGAAATATGTGTGAAGACATGTTTACTATTGCTGTTTGTTATTTAATAATCAAATATATTCTTTCTGATTGGAAAGCTATTTCGAATGTAGAAGAACAATTAAGTTCATTTGATAAATCCCCAAAAATTGACAACCCTAGTACACTAGATCTATTCTCTGAAAAACTTCATTTAACTGAACGTGAAAAAGAAATTCTTCCTCTACTTCTTGAACACAAAAACAATCAGGAAATTGCGGATCAATTGTTTCTTTCAGTTGGAACTGTGAAGACACATGTACACAATATTTTTATAAAACTTGAGATCACTAAACGAAATCAACTTTTCGAAGTATATAATTCCTTTGAAAACGAACATCCTGAGCAATAATTGTGTCATAGTCCCGACTTTCAAAGATAGAAATAAAAAAAGGTCCCCAGTGGACCTTTTTTTCACTAGCTTAAAATTAGAATTTAGCAACCCTAAAAATGTCTTATAAAATATAACAATCATTAAACACACAAAAAGCACTCTGACTTATTGTCAGCAGTGCTTTCCTGCTATTTTTAGCCAACTAAACCACTAAAGAATTTGACAATGGCATTCCAGATGGCGCCGAAGAAGCCGGCAATGGCATTCCACGCATTTGTGAAGAAGTTTCCACTGTCTTTTAAAATGGCATTGGTATCAAAATTCAGATTGATATTGTTAAAGGTATCGCCTGCCTTGTCTACGATACTATCTTTCAGATCCGACAAGGTCTTCGTAAAGCTTTTGCTACTGATGACGCTACTCTTTGAAAGATTCACTGCGAAATTCACGATCAAATTGATCTGGTTACCTGTCACAGTTGTATCCAGCTTATAATTTTTCAGGGTTTCTTCGACGATCTTTCGAATATCATCTTTGCTTAAATCCTGATTGTTCTGTTTGGCATTGGCTACTGCCGTTTTTATGTCGGTCAATGCTACGTTTAACTTATCCGCATCGAAGTTTTTCTTACCAGCGTTTTCTTCATTGATCCCGGATAAAGTCTTTAACTCTTCTTGGGCCAGATCTTTGCTTTCTTGAGAAACTTTGGCACCATTTTTCTCAAGCGAGTAATAGATCCCAGCCAAGGCACTTTCTCCGGTCACTTGGATAGGGGAAGCTACTGTAATTTGAGCATGCTCCAATCCAAGTGTAACGGCTGCATTACGATACATATCTGCAGTGACCTTGGTGATATTTTGAGGTGTCACGATATTCACTTCTAGTGGCTTATTTTTGCCTAATTTTTGAATTTTAACAGAGGAATAAAGTTCCAAACTATCATCGTTGGCAACGTTCATAATCGAAGAATAAACCTCTGGTGTCATGGTCTTCCACTCTTCTTTATCTTTTGAACTATCGTAGTTCAAGAGACTCAAGGTTTGTTCGATTTGACTTTGGTCCAGCGAATAACCCAAAACATAGTCTGGTTTGACATAGGTTTCGTCGATGACTTTCTGCACATTGCTATCTGCAGAAACCCGAGGGACAGCGGTAAACAAGACTAAAGTCGTCGTTACAAACAATGCAATCTTCTTTAATTTCATCTTTTTCTTCTTTCTAATTCAAATCAAATCTGGAATCTCTTATTACTTTTCTCACCTCACTAGGGATGAAAAAAGAAGTAAATAAAGAGTTTACCCACTTCGATTTTCATTATACAGTTGATTTCTTAAAACTAGCTTACAGTTTTTTTAAGAATGCATGACATTTTTATTTTCCCTAAAAATCGGAGGCAGAATTGATCAACTTTAAAAAGAGCCAATCGGCTCTCTGGAAAATGATTAAAACCATGAAAATAACTTCATAATCGTCATATTGGTTTCTACTAAACGGGAATAATAAATATTACCCCCATTAATGTAGAGTTCCATCCCGTTTAAAAGAGAGATAGGGTGGAGGTAAAGATAAGTTTCACCGGTTA
Source organism: Streptococcus parasanguinis (assembly GCA_018365265.1). Classification (GTDB taxonomy): domain Bacteria; phylum Bacillota; class Bacilli; order Lactobacillales; family Streptococcaceae; genus Streptococcus; species Streptococcus parasanguinis_G. The sequence goes on from JAGZKI010000001.1 coordinate 58,751, forward strand.
CATTGCCAAGACTTGGCGCTACTACATCCCGTGAATAAGCCCGGGCCAACTCTAGGGAATTTGTTCCACCGTGTTTTGCGACGTAATCGATGTAGTCTTTCCCAAAATTATAGGCTTGAACCGCAGTCCAGCTATCAACGCCTTTTTTCTTTGCTTCTTTTAACTCATCCGAAAGAGTTTGAATTCCTTGGCGAATACTGGCCTTATTATCACTAATAGTATTGGTCTCACCACTTGCACTCTCACTCGCCTGCATGACATCGTCTTCTCTGCCTTTGGTCTCCGTATAGATCATAGCAAGAATGAGGTTTTCATTGGCCGTGGTGTCCTCTTCAGCAAGGACTTCTCTAACCAGGGAGCGGTACTGCATGACTTGTTTGACATCATGGTGGATCTGAATTCCCTTGTAGATTCCAAATATTAGTAAGATGAATAAGAAGATCTTCACTATACGTTTAATCATTATTTACTCTGTATATCCTCAATATTTTTGATCAAAATAGAATAGGTTCCGTTCTCGTTTAGAATAAATTCAACAGATTCTGCATCTTCATAGACATTATTCGGAACGATCAGTTCAATTCCATTTGACAATGACAATTTCTGATTTTCGAACTTCTTCAACTGGCGACTTGCATCAATCTCTTCAAAGGTGACAGGCTCTGGTACAGCTTCTTTAACTTGGTCAATAAAACTGAGGCGAGCTGTCAAATTATCGTCAAAGAGATCATCTGCTAATTTCTCTGGAGAGAGTTTATTTTCTTCCTCGATATGATTGAAAATAGCTGATTTAACCTTTGATTGAAATTGAAAATCATCTGTATTAAAGCTTTCCGCAATCTTCTGGGCTGTTTTTTCTAGAGCCTTGATCGATTTTTTAGGAGAAATCTTGGGTTGCGCCTGCAAGAGATTCTCAGAAAAATAATTCAAGAAGGTCCCGTTATACTTGATCCGTTTTTCAATCAAGTGGTATTTGCGGCTTTGAAGATTAATGACCAAGGCCTCATCAGCACCAGTCCCGAAACCAGGCAGATTGTTTTGCGTCAGCTTAATCGGATTATCCACTTCACCACCAAGATGCGTCAGGGTTTCCCGTAAGGCAATCCGAAGAAAGGCAAAATGGTCCACCCCTTCTTTTGAGAATTGAATGAACACCAAATCGTTGGTTTTTTGATTCTCAGAGACGACAAATTCTTCCTTCCAACGATTCGCTACTGCTACCGAAGTTTCTAATAGGTCATCTGAAATCATCTCAAGAAAAGGATTGTCCTCTTCGAAAATACCGGTCCTGGCTTCATCAGAGTAGACCCGTTCAATCTTCTTACGCAAGTATTCCTCGATTTTAGGTGTGATATTGAGAAATTTATCTGCCAGATAGAGATCGGTATCGTCTGGGCTAAATTGATGAATGATGGCTTTTTTTACGTAAATATCCATAAGATGGTTTAGTCCTCGTAAAGTGGAAAGGCGTCTGTCAAGGCTTTGACTTGGCTACGCACTTCGTCTAATACTTCTTGCTTGTCCGCATTCTTCAGCGCTTTGATCATCAGTTCAGCAACGGTGCGACTTTCTTTTTCACCAAAACCACGAGCGGTGATGGCTGCTGCACCAATCCGAATCCCACTGGTCTTAAATGGAGACAAGGTTTCATAAGGAATAGAGTTCTTGTTGAGAGTGATATTAACTTCATCCAACAAGTTTTGCGCCACTTTCCCATTTTCAACGACTTTAGTGACGTCGACAAGGAAAAGGTGGTTCTCTGTTCCGCCTGAAATAACGCGGAAATCAGGATCTTGCAAGAAGACATCAGCCATGGCCTGACTGTTCTTAATCACATTAGCTGCATACTCTTTAAAGGCAGGATCCAGCGCTTCTTTGAAGGCGACAGCTTTGGCTGCAATGACATGCTCCAACGGTCCTCCTTGAATACCTGGGAAGATAGCTGAATTGATCTTCTTGGCCAAGTCTTCATCATTGGTCAAGATCAAGCCACCACGAGGGCCACGAAGGGTCTTGTGAGTGGTCGTGGTCGTGATATGAGCATAAGGCACTGGACTTGGATGAAGACCTGCTGCCACGAGACCAGCAATATGAGCCATGTCAACCATGAGCTTGGCTCCTACTGCATCCGCAATCTCACGGAATTTTGAGAAATCAATAATCTGAGAGTAGGCTGAGGCACCAGCAACGATGAGTTTTGGCTTCACTTCTTGGGCTTGTTTTAAGATGGCGTCAAAATCCAAGAGTTCTGTTTCAGGATCTACACTATAGGACACAAAGTTATAGGTTTGACCAGAGAAGCTCACAGAAGCTCCGTGCGTCAAATGCCCACCGGCAGCTAAATCCATCCCCATGACAGTATCACCAGGCTCAATCAAGGCCATATAGGCAGCACAGTTTGCCTGACTTCCTGAATGCGGTTGAACGTTAGCAAATTTAGCCCCAAAGATTTCTTTGGCACGCTCGATCGCGAGACTTTCGACCACATCAACCACATCAGTCCCACCGTAGTAACGGCGACCTGGATAACCTTCTGCATATTTATTGGTCAGAATAGACCCTTGCGCTGCCATAACCGCCTTAGAGACGACATTTTCAGAAGCAATCAACTCGATATTGTTTTGTTGGCGTTCCTCTTCTTTAGCGATCGCATTCCATAGGTCTGCATCATAGGCTTTGTAATCTTCTTTATCAAAAATCATCCGTCTACTCCTTATTAAAAATTTTTTTATATACATTATGACAGAGGAAGGTCATCTTCCTCAAAGATAAGCTCGGGCACTTGTGCAAGCAAATTAGCTTTCGTAATCGAACCTTGTCGTAAAATCCTGGCCTTGGTCCCAGAAATATCTAGGATAGTCGAATCTTGCCCAGTAAGGAAAGCATCGTCCTCAAAGCCAGGAATTACCTGATCGAATTCTTTTACAATAGCTTTATACTTTGTTCCGCTAGCATGTCCAGATAGATTTGCAGAAGGACCGACTAAAGGACCATATTTACGAATTAATTCCAATGTCTTTGGATGGGCTGGCATCCGAAAGCCAACCGTAGACATCCCTGAATGAATCCATTCTGGCACCTTTTCATTAGCCTGAAGAATAATAGTTAAAGGCCCAGGTAAAAATGATTCAATCAGTTTTGTTAAATAGCTAGGTTGATTTTTCGAATAAATTCGAACATCTTCTTCGTCAGCTACATTCAAGTTCAGGGCTTTCTTTCTAGGTCTACGTTTTAATTCGTAAATATAATCAACTGCCTCTTGATCCAAAGCTTTAGCGAAAATGCCATAGACTGTTTCAGTTGGCAGAATAACCGCACGTCCTGCTTCTAATTCTTTCTCAATGTGATCCATTGTCTACTACTACCATTCTATCTTGTCCAAATTGGTCTTTCAAAACTCGAACTTGTTTGTTGGAAAATGCCTCTTGAAAAAGCTCTTTTACCTTGCTTCCTTGCTTATAGCCAATTTCTAGATAGATCTTTCCTTCTGGTGTTAAAACACTTGGTGCTTGCTGAGCAATTTTTTCGTAGATGGCATAGCCATCACGGTCTGCAAAGAGAGCTAAGTGAGGTTCAGAGGCTAATACATTAGCTCCAACTTCTTCTACATCGTCCTGTGAGATATAGGGTGGATTGGAAACAATCAAGTCGTAAGGACCTTTTAGATGATCCAGAACATCAGAATACTTAAAATTAAGGATTACTTCTAACTGCTGGGCATTTTCTTGAGCAAGCTCCAAAGCCTCCTCTGACACATCACTAGCTTGAATCTGCCAGTTAGGTCTAGCAAGGGCTATGCTAATGGCAATGGCACCACTTCCTGTTCCAATATCCAGAACTCGTAAGGATTCCCCATCGTTTTCCTCAAGTATGAGAGCGACCAACTCCTCAGTCTCTGGGCGTGGAATCAGCACGCGCTCATCAACTGTAAAAACATGGCCACAAAATTCTGCACTCCCAATAATATATTGGGCAGGGATGTGATGTTTCAACTGCTCAAAGATGGATCGAAGCAAGTCCTGATCCTCTACTTCCACTTCTTTTTGCAAGGCAAGGACAAAGTCTGTAAAGGTCCAGTTTTTTAAAGCACGATATGCGAAGGAGAGGCTTTCTGCTTCCTCTCCAACTGCTATTAATGCTTCTTCATACTGGGCTAATAATGATCCCAACAACATTATTTATTCAACTCTTCTAGTTTTTGTGTTTGATCATACAAGACCAAAGCATCGACCACTTCATCTAATTTACCAGATAAGATAGTATCCAGTTTTTGAAGGGTCAAGCCAATCCGGTGATCAGTCACACGGTTTTGAGGGAAGTTATAAGTCCGGATCCGCTCTGAACGGTCACCAGTACCGATAGTTGACTTCCGCTCTGCGTCTTGCTCGTCTTGGGCAATCTGAGCGAAGTGGTCAGCCACACGCGCACGAATGATCTTCATGGCTTTTTCACGGTTCTTTTGTTGCGTCCGTTCTTCCTGCATCTCTACCTTGATATTGGTTGGCAAGTGGACGATACGAACGGCTGTTGCAACCTTGTTGACGTTTTGTCCACCCGCACCAGATGCGTGGTAGATGTCAATCCGAAGGTCTTTTGGATCAATGTCGTACTCGACTTCTTCGATTTCTGGCATGACCAGAACGGTTGCTGTAGAGGTATGGACACGACCTTGGCTTTCTGTCACAGGAACCCGTTGCACACGGTGGGCACCAGATTCATACTTGAGTTTTGAATAAACAGATTGACCAGAGACCATGGCTACGACTTCTTTGATCCCACCAACGCCATTGTAGGAAGCTTCCATGACTTCAAAGCGCCAGCCTTGGCTTTCCGCGTATTTTTGGTACATTTGTAAGAGGTCGCCAGCAAACAATTGGGCTTCGTCTCCTCCAGCTGCTCCACGGATTTCCAAGATAATGTTCTTGTCATCGTTTGGATCTTTTGGAAGAAGTAAGATCTTCAGTTTTTCTTCGTACTCTTCTTTTTCAGCCTTAGCATCTTTTAGCTCTTGCTTGGCCATTTCTTCCAAGTCCGCATCGCCGCCGGCTTCCTTAATCATTTCCTCAGCATCGACAATGTTTTGAAGGACTTGCTTGTACTCTCGGTAGGCTGTTACAGTGTCACGAGTGGAAGCCTCTTCTTTTGAAAGCTCCATAAAGCGTTTGGTATCAGAGACCACATCTGGGTCACTCAATAATTCCCCTAACTCTTCATAACGGTCTTCTACAGCTTGTAGTTGATCATAGATATTCATGTTTGCTCCTTAATTCTAGGTTGTTAGATCATAGATTGCTACAATTTCGTCTTCTATGACTTGGCCAGTTTCTTTAAATCCATAATGGAGATAGCACGATCTCGCTCGATTATTTTCCGGTTCATAAGATAACCAAAGACTTCTTGCTTTTCCAGCTGGCTCTGTTCTAACAAAGTCAATGACTGCATCCATAGTCGGTTTAAAATAGCCTAAACCTTGAAATCGTTTATCGATCATAAAACGAAATAACAAGTAGTTCCCCTTGCTGATCCCAATTTTCTGATCATAGGCAACCATAACAAAACCAACTAATACTTCCTTATCATAAACTGCTAAGGGAGCTATAAAATCACCATTTTTATCATATACATAGGCTTCAGCTAAACTAATGGAATTGGATGCAATAAAATTCCTTTGGTTTGGATGAACTTCTAGATTTAAAACGTCAAAATAATTCTCTATTGTAATATCTTTTAAACAAATAGACATTTTTATCCTCTTTAAAACGTTCTAGACGCTTTCAGTTGGTATGTCCGGATTAAAATAATGCTTGCGACAAACCGAGATATAGGTCTCGTGTCCACCAATCTGGATCTGCTCTCCGTCGTAAACAGGTTTGCCAGCTTGGGTGCGCAAGACCATGGTCGCCTTTCGGGAACAGTATTGCAGATAGTTTTGATTTCCTCAATCTTGTCCGCTAACAAGAGGAGGTGTTTAGAACCTTCAAAGAGTTCATTTCGAAAATCATTTTTGAGACCAAAAGCCATCACTGGCACATCCAGTTCATCCACGACTCTTGCCAGATCATAGACATGGTGGCGTTTCAAAAACTGAGCTTCATCGATTAAGACACAGTAAGGTTTGATTGCTTGGTTTTTAATAAAGCCAAAGATATCGGTTTCGTCTTCGATCGCAACGGCTTCCCGTTTCATACCGATCCGGCTAGAAACAACTCCAAATCCATCACGCGTATCGATTGCTGAGGTCATGATGACGACGCTCTTGCCTTGCTCTTCATAATTATGGGCCACCTTCAAAATCTCAATGGTTTTACCAGAGTTCATGGTCCCATATTTATAATATAATTGTGCCATTTTCCTTCTGTTCTCTCTAAAATGTGTTTCATTATCATTTTACCATAATTTTGCTGACCTTTGTATCCCAAAATGTGATAAAATAGTCCTATAAAAAATTTAGGAGGTGGCCATATGCCATTTGTACGAATTGATTTATTTGAAGGACGCACTTTGGAACAAAAGAAAGCCCTCGCTAAAGAAGTAACGGAGGCTGTTGTCCGTAATACTGGCGCTCCTCAGTCAGCTGTTCACGTAATCATTAATGATATGCCTGAAGGAACCTACTTCCCTCAAGGTGAAATGCGCACCAAATAATATTTCCACTAAAAAAACCTTTCTTGCTTGTGATAACACATAGCAGGAAAGGTTTTTTCTTATTTTTCTTGTGCTTGACGTTCTGCTTTACGTTCTTCGAATTCTTCGTCACTCATCAAGGTTCCGCCGACATTGGCTGATTTGGCAAAGGCTGTATAGCGACGCAACCAACCGCTGGAGATTTTTGATTTGAAAGGTTTCAAATGTTTGCGACGTTCTGCAAGAGTGGCATCATCGACAAGTAGATCAAGGGTACGGTTTGGTAGGTCGATCACGATTTCATCCCCATCTTCAATCAAGGCGATATTTCCACCTTCTGCTGCTTCTGGAGAAACGTGACCAATCGCAATCCCACGAGTAGCTCCGGAGAAACGACCATCCGTAATCAGTGCTACATCCTTACCAAGACCGCGTCCGACAATCTTAGAAGTTGGCGCTAGCATCTCCGGCATACCAGGTCCACCCTGAGGACCCTCGTAACGAATGACAACGACATGTCCCTTCTTGACTGTTCCATTGTCAATCAACTCAAGGGCTTGATCTTGTGAATCACAACAAATAGCTTTACCACGGAAAGTGGTCACAGATGGATCAACCCCACCGACCTTGATTACAGCCCCATCCTGAGCGATATTTCCGTAAAGGATCGACAAACCACCTACAGGTGAAATCGGATGTTCGATTGGGTGGATAATTTCTTCATTTTTGATTTCAGCACCAGCTACGTTTTCTTTCAAGGTTTTACCAGTAACTGTAATACGGTCACCCTTAATGGCACCTTTTTTGATCAACTGATTGATAATGGCTGGTACACCACCAGCTTCATGTACATCATGCATAGTGTAAACACTTGAAGGTGCAATTTTAGAGAGATAAGGTGTTTTCTTGGCAATTTCGTTAATGTCCTTAAGGTCATAGTCAATCCCTGCCTCACGCGCAATAGCAAGGGTATGGAGAACAGTATTGGTTGAACCACCCATGGCCATATCGAGCGCAAATGCATCGTCGATGGCTTCTTTGGTCACAATATCCCGTGGGCGGATATCCTTTTTAATATTCTCTACCAATTGTTTGGCTGCTTGGCGAACCAATTCTCGACGTTCATCTGAAACAGCTAGAATGGTACCATTTCCAGGAAGAGCAAGGCCTAATACTTCCATCAAACAGTTCATGGAATTGGCAGTAAACATACCAGAGCAAGAGCCACAAGTTGGGCAGGCATTTTTTTCCAAGAAATCCAGCTCATCCATGCCCATATCACCAGCTTGATAAGTACCGACAGCTTCAAACAAACTTGAGAGCGTCGCCTGATGCCCCGTCATGTCAACGCCACCCTTCATAGGTCCACCAGAACAAAATACGGCTGGCACATTGGTCCGCATGGCTGCCAAAATCATACCTGGTGTAATTTTATCACAGTTGGGAATATAGAAAACACCATCAAACCAGTGGGCATTAATGACTGTTTCAGCAGCATCTGCAATTAACTCGCGTGATGGCAAACTATAACGCATCCCGATATGGCCCATCGCAATCCCATCATCGACACCGATGGTATTAAATTCAAAAGGAATCCCACCAGCCTCGCGGATAGCTTCCTTGGCAACATCTGCTAATTCACGCAGGTGAACATGTCCTGGAACGATATCAATATAGGAGTTACAAATGGCAATAAAGGGCTTTTGCATATCCTTGGCTGATTTTACTTGCCCTGTTGCATAAAGGAGACCACGCGCTGGTGCTCGGTCGATCCCCATTTTGATCATATCACTTCTCATCTTGTTCTCCTTCTTATTCTTCATTTCTACCTCCTAATCTTACCACTTTGACATCAATTGTCAAGAACTTTCAGAAAATTTATAATATTCACGGTACACAAAAAAGTCTGGTTTCCCAGACTTCATTTTAGTTTGTTTGCTTTTTTTCGATCTGCCAGAGCCGAAGTTGGTAACAAATTCCACTCACGACAAGGCTAGAAATAAGGCCGATCCAATAAGCGTATGGACCCAAGTTGGTCACATGGTCAAGGAAAATCCCTAGTGGGATAGAAATGCACCAATAACTAAAGACTCCTAATAAGAATGGAACGGTTGTATCTTTATACCCTCGCAAAATCCCTTGTAGGGGTGCTGCAAAGGTATCTGCTACTTGGAAAAAGAGACTATAGGTCATGAAAATAGCTGTTTGTTGCACAAAAATTGGATCCTTGCCATACAGCCCTGCTAGTTGGAAGCGGAATGTATAGAGAAAGACGAGAGTGACAATGGCAAATCCAAAGGCTGTCAGTCGTCCCAAACGGCAATATTGTTTGACCACTTCTGGTCTTCCTGCTCCCAGTTCGTAAGATACGATAATCGCCATGGTACTAGAGATACTAACCGGGAAAGCATACATCAGGGTAGAAAAATTCATGGCTGATTGGTGGCTCGCGATGGTCAGTGATGGGAATTTTGCCATTAACAGACCAACCAACGAGAAGATGATGACTTCTGCAAAAACAATTCCACCGATTGGAAGCCCAAGTCGCAATACTTCTTTCATCCCTTTAAAATCATAAGGCTGCGGCTTCCACAATTGGAAAGGTGCTACCTTGGGATGCTTGCACAAGATCAAAACCGCAATAACCAGCAAGACCCAGTAGGCCAGAGAGGTTCCAAGTCCTGCTCCTGCTCCTCCCATCTCAGGAAAACCAAATGCCCCATAGATCAGGATATAGTTAAAACAAGCATTCAAAGGCAAGAGCAAGAGCATCAAGTACATGGATAGACGCGTCATTCCCAAAGTATCGAGGAAGGTCCGCACGATACTAAAGAGCAACAAAGGTAAGATTCCTAGAGAAAGGAAATATAAATAGCGAATGGCTATTTGGGCAACAACATTTTCTAAACCGATCTGCCTGAGAATCATGGGCGCAATCCCCCAAACAAAGCCTATTAAGAGAATGGCCATACCAAATGACATATAGAGGAATTGGTAAAAATCGCCAGCAATCCGTTCTTTATTTCCCTTGCCTAAATGATGCCCAACAATCGGCGTCAGCGCAGAGACAATCCCTGTCAGGAAAGTAAAAAATGGATTCCACAGACTGGTAGCTGTAGAAACACCAGCCAAATCAAGGGTCCGATACTGACCAGTCATGGCTGTATCGACAAAGCTGGCTGAATAATTGGCTAATTGGTAGATTAAAATCGGCAAAAATAGACTCAAAAACAAGCGCAAGCGCTCTTTAAAGTGATAGGTTACATACATGATTCTAACTCTCTTCTCATCAAATAAGATTTTCTCCTCTTCCACTCTACTATATGTTTCCTTAAAAGTCAAAAAACCGAAGATCCAAGGACCTCCGGTTCATGTGAGATTAGTTTTTGTTGCGGTTTAAAATAGCATTGAGAACGATCGCCAAGACACTGGCAACGACAATTCCGTTAGCAAAGAACATTTGGAATCCTGTTGGAAGGCCATTGAAGAGGGTGCTGTTGTTCAAACCAACCCCTGCAGCAATCGATACAGCAGCGATCAAGAAATTGTGCTCATTGTGTTCAAAATCAACACGCGCAAGAATCTGCATCCCTTGAATCGATACAAAACCAAACATCACTAGCATCGCTCCCCCAAGAACTGGACTTGGAATGATTTGTGCCAGAGCTCCAAACTTAGGCAGGAGACCAAGAAGAACAAGGAAACCAGCCGCATAATAGATTGGGAGACGAGTCTTGATACCAGACAATTTCACCAAGCCAACGTTTTGTGAGAATCCGGTGTAAGGGAAGGTGTTGAAGATACCACCGAGGAGAACGGCCAACCCTTCAGCACGGTAACCATTGCGAAGGCGCGTGCTATTAATTGGATCTTTAGTAATATCGGAAAGAGCAAGATAGACACCTGTTGATTCAACCATGGAAACCGTCGCGATAATACACATCATCAAGATTGAGGTGATTTCAAACTTAGGAGCTCCAAAGAAGAATGGTGTTGGAACGTGAACGACTGGTGCTTGAGATACAGGTGTGAAATCAACCAAGCCCATAGAAGCCGCAATAGCAGTTCCTACAATCAATCCAATCAAGATAGAGATAGACTTGATAAAGCCAGTCGTATAGATGTTGACCACCAGAATGATGAGAATGGTGATTACAGCTAAAATCAGACTTTGCACCGTTGGTTTGGCTGCGTTATTCCCCATGTTCCCAATCGCAACTGGAATCAAGGTCAAACCAATAGTTGTAATAACTGATCCCGTTACGATGGATGGGAAGAGGTTGGCGATTTTCGAGAAGAATCCTGAGACCAGAACCACGTAAATCCCTGAGACAATCAAGGCACCAAACATGGCCCCACTACCATGGCTAGCCCCGATCATACTGAGAGGCGCTACAGACTGAAAGGCAACCCCAAGGACTACTGGAAGTCCGATCCCAAAGTATTTATTGAGCTGGACTTGAAGGAATGTCGCTACCCCACACATGAAGATATCTGTAGAGATGAGGTAGGTCAGCTGATGAGCGTTATAGCCCAACGCTCCCGCGATCATGATCGGCACCAAAATAGAACCGGAATACATGGCTAATAAATGTTGCAAGCCTAGAACAGCGGCCTGTGAATGGCTTTCTTGTTTTTGCATTAGATGTCTGCCTCCTTAAATACAACCTGACCATTTTCAAAACGGTCCAAACGCGCGAGGGATACAACTGGATATCCCAACTCTTCTAATAATCCCCGACCATCTTGGAAGGATTTTTCAATGACGATTCCAACGGCTTCCACTTGAGCACCAGCTTGTTCGATGATCTGAATCAAGCCCTTAGCTGCTTGGCCATTTGCTAGGAAATCATCAATAATCAAAATCTTATCTGCTGGATCTAAGAATTTACCAGCAATTGAAACCGTACTGGTGACTTGCTTGGTGAAGGAATAAACCTCAGCTGTCAAAATCCCTTCATTCATGGTAATGTTTTTCGCTTTCTTCGCAAAAATCATAGGGACATCTAGTGCTTCTGCTACATAAAGGGCTGGCGCGATCCCAGACGCTTCAATGGTGACGACTTTGGTAATCCCCGCATCTTTGAACCGGTCCGCAAAGGTCTGGCCAATTTCTTTCATGAGTTTGAAATCCACTTGGTGGGTCAAAAAGGAGTCCACCTTGAGGATATTCTCACCTAAAACGTTGCCATCTTTTAAGATGCGTTCTTCAAGTAATTTCATACTTCCTCCTACTTTCTATAAAATCCGTTACTTATTCACAAAACACAAAAAGGCCTGCAAAGCAAGCCTTGAATATCCTCTCACAAAAGGATTTATCTCGACTTACTTATTGTTAGGTGTTCCGGCACCTTGTAGAAACATCACGCCCATTCGTGAAATAAATAAGTAATTCAATTAGTGTGCATCGCCATTCCAGATGGAATTCTTAACGATCACATAGTCAACATGTTTCAAATCTGCTAATTTTCGGCCTCCAGCATACGAGATCGAACTTTGCAAATCTTGTTCCATTTCTGTCAAGGTGTCTTGCAAATGACCCTTGGCAGGCAATAAAATCTTCTTGCCTTCGACGTTCTTATAAGCGCCTTTTTGGTACTCGGAAGCAGATCCATAGTATTCTTTGAAAGACTCTCCATCGATTTCGACTGTTTTACCAGGACTTTCGATATGACCTGCAAAGAGAGAACCGATCATGACCATAGACGCCCCGAAACGAATCGATTTGGCAATATCACCATGGGTCCGAATACCACCGTCCGCAATAATTGGCTTACGCGCTGCTTTTGAGCACCAGCGAAGGGCAGCCAATTGCCAACCACCTGTACCAAATCCAGTCTTCACTTTGGTGATACAAACCTTACCAGGACCAATCCCGACCTTAGTCGCATCAGCCCCCGCATTTTCTAATTCACGAACAGCTTCAGGTGTTCCAACATTTCCAGCAATGACAAAGGTATCTGGTAATTCTTTCTTGATGTGTTGAATCATCCGAATGACACTATCCGCATGACCGTGTGCGATATCAATGGTAATGTACTCAGGCGCATCTGCCTTTAATTGACTCACAAAGTCGTATTCGTATTCTTTAACACCGACCGAAATAGAAGCGATCAAACCTTGATCATGCATGCGTTTGACAAAAGGAATCCGACCTGCTTCATCAAAGCGGTGCATGATGTAGAAGTATCCACCACGCGCCAACTGCTCTGCTACATTCTCATCCAAGATCGTCTGCATATTCGCAGGGACAACGGGAAGCTTGAAGGTATGCTTTCCAAATTGAACGGTTGTGTCTGCTTCAGACCGGCTATTGATGATACATTTGTTGGGAATCAACTGGATATCTTCATAGTCGAAAATAGGAAATTCATTTAACATAGATTGAAAAATCTCTTTTCTAAAAACTGACCTACCTATGCGCAAGCGCATCGCTACGTCTCTTGACGTTTCCTTGATAGATTATACCAAAGATACGGACTTAATGCAACGGGAATGATTTTATAGGAAACAATGTTCGGAAATTACAAGAATAAAACCCGTTTCAAACAGAGAAACAGGTTTTATTTATGAACATTTTGGAGCCAATTGTTGACTTCTCTAGCTACAATTTCAGGCGCCTCTGTATATAGTTCGTGCCCCAAACCATCTAGCAAGACTTGCTCGATCTGAGGATCTAGTTGCTCCAGAGCTTCTTTTCTCCATTCAGATTCTTCTTGGTATCGAGGTCCAATAAATAGGACAGGCAGGTCTGCCAGTGGAATTTGGTAAGTCTTCATCTGACGCCGTAGACGCAATAAGGCCATGACTTTTTCGAGATCCAGATTTAATTCATATTGTTCACTCACTGGATTCCAGCGATAGCTAGCCTCTACTGCTTTTCGCTCTATAGGCGTCAGATCTGCTCCATCACCAAGTTCTGATAACACAGCTTCTTCTATAGTCGCAAAGACTTGCTGCTGCATGAAAGACGCCGTTCCTTCTAGTTCTTCTTCAAGAGGCAGGATCTTTTCCATATCCAGATAGCCACCATCCAAGAGAATCAGAGCTCGAATCTGAGGAAATTCACTTGACAGATAACGAGCCAAATCTCCACCCAAGGAATGCCCCAATAAACAGATCTCTTCCGCCTGACCGATCTGACCTTGAAACCAAGAACGAAGATCGTTTTCTGTCTGAATCATTTCACTATAAGGATCTAGAAAGGTCACAGAAAAGCCTAGTTTTTCAATAAGTGGAGCCAGATGGTAGCTATTGCCTCCTAAGCCACCGATAAAATAATACTGCATGTGTTTTGTCCTTTCTTTTTCATTCTATTTCATTGGTTAGCGCTACTCTCTCGCGTCTCCTTTATGGAGTTCCGTATTATAAACAATTTCTGCACCAGGGCTTCCTTTATCATCCTTTACGACTCCTATTAACTGACTATCTTCTACTAATAATTCAATATTTTCATCTGTACTACTTGCCTCTGTGAGTATAGCTCTCTTAGGCAAATGCTCCTCATTTGAAACGTCTACAGGTTTGCCATTTGAGTCCAGTAACTCAATGACTTCATTGCCACCTCCATCAAAATCAAGAACAATGTCTGAAATCAATCCATAACTTAATGGAATAAATTTCTTTATTTTATCTCCCAGAGTAGCTTTATTTCCATACTTGTCATAGATCGTCGGACGCACATAGGCATTTGAGAATGTTGACCCTTCTTCAGTAACGTAGATTGGGGAGAACTCAATCTTCTCAATCCCAGTATAGTGTTCTTTGATGTAGGTTCCGATTTGTTCTTCTAGCAAAAGAAAACCATGGTTATAGAGCTTTGTTGTTTTCGGTCCAAGATTCGGCTTCGTTAGTTTATTGTAGACAAAGTAACTACCGGATAGGATGAAAATTAAAATAGCAATGATCTTTACCCACTTTCTGCTCATCAGTCGCTCCTCCTTCTATCTACTTCAGTATAGCATATTTGGTTGGCTTTCCATCGCTATTCCTAACGAAACGGAATATAAAGATTTGAAATGTGGCGAAATTTTAAAGCATTTCACAGTCTCATGAAATACTTTTAAACTGTATTATTTTTATATGAATAGAAGACTAGTTCCTTCAGTTTTCTTGGTCTTTTCAATCCAATATCGCTCCTCTTTGGGGATCAAATGATCGAATTTCCCTGAAAAAATCTTCCATCCGTTCGGCACATATCTTTCGTAGTTTTTCATTCCCAGATGGTTTGAATAAAACTCCTCTTTATCAAAATCGATTAAAAGATCCGGGAGTAAACCTTTTCCTTCAAAAATAATCTCTGAATGTAAGTCCTCACAATCCACTGAGCGTTTGATCATTGAGATCAATTCTTCAACCGTCACCTTCAGCCAATCATCTTTATACATTTCTAAGTAGCTCTCAAGATTGCTTTTTGTAATCACATGAAGATTCTGCTGAATCTCAGGTAAATAGGAGAAATCAACATCCAGACCTGCTTCCTGGTATGCCTGAATATATTTATCGATATCCATTGTCCACATTTCGTTTGAACAAATATACCAGTTAAACTGATGATTTGCAATAACCCCAACAATATTTATTTCTGGTTTCTCTATCAATTGGTCTTTATTCACTGGTTTTTTCTCCCCTTCTCCTATCTACTTGTTCCGAACTGACAATAGGACTTACTTACCAAACATTATATATCTATGATACCGAATTATATTTTGACAAGCAAGTTAATGACCGAGTCGCTAACAAAAAAGCCAGCTAAAAGGGTTTAGCTGACTGATGTCATATCTAATAAATCTTTCTCTGCTCGATCATCTAGCAGAGAAAGCAAGTATCCCACATTCTCTTATATTCTATAAAACAAAAAAGCACTCTGCAAAAACAGAGTGCTATCGTCTTTAATACTTTATATTCCGTTC
The DNA here is from genome assembly GCA_018365265.1 of Streptococcus parasanguinis. Lineage (GTDB taxonomy): Bacteria > Bacillota > Bacilli > Lactobacillales > Streptococcaceae > Streptococcus > Streptococcus parasanguinis_G. The sequence goes on from JAGZKI010000001.1 coordinate 74,287, forward strand.
GACAAACTTGAAGTTGTTTACTTACAGTATTCCTCTATTTTGTAGCTATATTCTTTTAGAAGTCCCCGTGAATAAATTTTTTTATTTTTTGAATCTCTAACTTCTTTCCAAAGGATAGCCGCAACTTTTAACTTGTTGGAGTAATGATTGCTAAATTCATCTGCACAAAAGTCTTTTAGAAATTGATTCCATTGGCAGGCTGAATTATCATACTTGGCGTAGTCTGACTCTCTATAGTATATTTTAATCATATCTTGGATTGTAAAATTTATGTTGTTGTCCCGTTTTACTTTTCGCCAAGCTGTTGCCATATCAGCATTAAATTTAAACGGATTAACACCTGTTACAGCTGAAAAATAATCACGAAATTTCTGATTAAAGGAAAACCCACATTCAAGTAATGATGTATTTAGGGTTATTATTTCGGTTTGATTTTTGTTTCTTTTCCTCAAAAATTTTTCTACTCTATTTCCCTTAAAATATTGTTCTATAATATGATTTAATTCTTTTTTTGTACATCTGTATTCTAATCCAAGGTGCTTACAAATTTGTGAAAGCTCTTCTCGATACCAGTAGTATCTGTTAAATTCTTCAAATGATTTTATATCTCTAAAATCAGGTCTATGTTCTTCCAAATGCTCGCCTCTACAACTCCAAATTTATCTCATTATACCATAGATAATAAAAGTCATATCAATTTATACCCATGCCACATAAAGCTATAACAGAATATATTACAATCTTGTAATTACTGTATTTCTATTAAGCTTAACTTTCTTATAAAATAGATAAGAAAAACAAACGATATAGTCCATCACTAGTAACAAGAAATACTAGGAGTTGAAAGATATAAAAACATTGAAATGGAAAGCATAGCAATAAACAAAACAGTCAGTAAAACGATGGTTTTGTTGTGTTGTTTCACTTGCTTTCTAAATTCCTCTTTTGACTTTATCCGCAGACGCCCTTTGCTTCTTGATTTAGTCATGGAACTTCTACGAAGTTCGCTGACGTCCGTACTCACTTAAGGAAAGTTATTTATATGGCTTTATCTTCAATCTGAGTCCGTTAAGACCTTTTTGTTTGAATCTTTCTAACTGAATTGGATACAAAAAATCCACTCACCTGTGGTGAAATGGATTGTTTCTTCATTAACGGTTCAACAAGAAATTGAACAATTTTTCGACAATTTTTACGACCAACCAGCATAAGAATCCGATATAGCTGAAATAGAAAATGAGTGACAAAATCGTAATAATCATGGTTTCCTCCTTCGTCGATTGCAAGTACTTGTCTTATTATACCCTTTTATGCAATCGAACTCAATAGAATTTTGAAAATTGTCTGATTATTCTTTTTCTTCTTTAGCTTCTTTGGCGTCTTGGTCTGCTTCCTCACTGCCTTTATTGACAGCTGTCTTAAATTCAGCAAACATTTTGCCGATGGACTGGCCCAGCTCAGGCAGGCGTTTTGGTCCAAAAATCAAGAGGGCACCCAAGATGATGATGATCAAACCTGGTGCTCCAATATCACGTAAAATTCCCATTAGTTTCTCCTTTTTCTCGAATAGATGACTTTACTGATGGCGACACTCACTTCAAATAAGAGGATCAAAGGGAGTGTCATGGCCAAGTCACTGATAAAGTCCGCTGGGGTTAGCACGACGGCTAAGACCAGCAGGACAAAGTAAGCGTAACGACGGTAGGTGATTAAAAACTGAGGTGTCAAAAGCCCAATTGAGGTCAGAAAAGCGACTAAAACTGGTAACTCAAACAAGACTCCTAAAGGCAAGGTGGTGTGCCATAAGAAGGTTAAATAATTTTGCGCCGTCAATTGGGTATCAAACAGCCCTTCTCCCAAGCGCATCAAGACCTCTAAAATAGCTGGGCTGACAAAGAAATAACCAAATGCAAGCCCAAGCACAAAGCAAATAAAGCTAGCTGGGATGTAGGCAAAGACTGCACGCGCCTCCTTCTCCCTCAAAGCCGGCCTCACAAATTGCCAAATCTGGTAGACAATAAAGGGCAGTGTCAGGCTAAAGGCTGTGAGATTGGCCAGCGAAACATAGATCCAGAGGATATCATTAGGCCCTAATACCAGCAATTTTTGATGCAGGCTAGCGGTTAATACTTGGTAGAGTTCTCCTCCAAATACAAAGGCTACGATGAAGACGATAATATAACACAAGACCACTGCGATCAATCGTTTTCGAAATTCGACCAAGTGCTCGACAATGGTCATTTCATCTGCTCTACTCTTTGCCATGTTGTCTCACCGTGATAAGGGCGATCAGGGCCACAAAGAGTAGTTGGGGAAGAAGAACTTCCCAGCTTGGATAGATCCCCGCCCAATCGATGGTTGGAAGTCCATTGACCAAATGACTCGGTAGGATATTGGTCAACTGAAGGGCGTGGATGCTGACACCGAGCATCTTGAAGGCCAAGGCGTAAATCAACCACGTCAGAATGAAAAAGATCCGATGAGGTTGGATCGCTTGACTGGCCTTGGTCATCGCCACTGCAATGATGATGAGAACGGCTACGGCAAGCCCGATTCCTAGTATGAAATGAGCGGTTGTAATCCGTGGAATGATCCCAACGTAGAAGAGAATGGTCTCAGCCCCTTCACGAAAGACTGCTAAGAAACTGAGGGCAAACATAGAAACAAAACTTCCTGTAGCCGTTACAGACTTCATCTGACGGTCCATAAAGGCATTCCACTGTTTGACAGAGGACTTGCTGTGGAGCCAAATTCCGATGAGAATCATCATGACCACAGCGAAAATCCCAACGCCACCTTCAATGATTTCCCGATTAGACCCCGAAGTAACAGCTGGAAATGCTACTTGCAAAACAAGAGCAATCGCTGCACTGGCAAGAACACCCGCAATAGCTCCACCGTAAACCCATTTAAGGCCTTTCCTCATCTTAGCAGCCTTAAGGGTCGTCACAAGTGCCATGACGATCAGAAGGGCTTCTACTCCTTCACGCAAAAGAATCAACATGGCATCAAAGGCGTTGTAAGAAGCTGTCGTATCGATCGCAGACAGGTCTCTGATCAATCCTTGTAATTTCTCTTGATAGGCCTTTTCTTTCCCCTTGACCATAATGACCGGGGTTTCGCTCTCTACGCGCGTGTAGAGACTGGGATTGGTCGTGCTGACATCCCCTTCGATAGTTGGCCAGATGGTGATAAACTGCTTCATAGTCGCTGCAGCAGACTTATCGTCGCCGGATTGGAATTGGCTTTGCGCCTTCTCCAAAAGCTTGATCCCATCGTTCAACGTCAAATCCGTACTGGCATTGCTAATGGCTTCTCCTTTTACAAAGGCATCAATCCCATTTTTGAGGTCATCATAAGAGGACTGGATGTTGGTAAAATCGGTAGGCTCTGTTTCAATACTACTGCGCAAAAGCGAAATGGCCGTCTCGATTTTACCATAGTAGGCTGTGCTGTGATCTCTGACCACCGCTTCGTTTCGCGTCCAGGTATTATTGAGATCGGCATAGGTTTGACGAGTTTCATCCAGATCCTTAGCCGTAATGGCCTCTTGTAGGTTCTTAAAGTAAGGAGCGAGGCGACTCACGAGTTTGTCTTTTTCCGCCTCTAAATCGACCGGATTTTGTTCTTTTTCAAAAGCGAGCAAGGCTGATGAGATCTTGGTGAGATCGTCTTTAGTTACCTCCCCTTTTATAGCTAAGGCTTGGCTAACTTTTTTCCCTGCCTTGGAATCATGGTGGTCTTTGGATTCAAAAGCAGCCTGAATCTCAGCGATTAATGCCTTGGCCTTATCCTGGTTCTTATTTTCTACAGCGGTTGTTGCATCTGTAATCTTGATAAAGAGATCGCTATAAGACTCCGCAGCCACTGGATGAGTCCAGAACAAGGCAAGAAGACCGAACAAGATCAAGAATTTATTCAAAGAGTGCTTGACCAAGATACCCTCCTTTCTCAACACCTGCAAAGCAAGCAAAGAGTCCACTTCCGATATGGGTGATGTACTCGTTCATTTTGTCGACTGCGCCCAAGTTGGTTTGGATTTTGACAAAGCTGTTCGGATCCTTTTGAAACGCGATAAAGATCAAGCCGGCATCAAATTGCCCAGTCTGTTCATTGATGCCATCCGAATAGGAATATGACCGGCGTAAAATCGGTCGATCGACTTCTTTGGCTAAACGGACATGTGAATCAACTGGTAGTTTAGATAAATCTACTTCATCAAATTCGTTGGTTTTACCAAAGGGAGCACCGGACTCCTTGTAGCGACCAAAGGTGTTTTCTTGCTCCTGCAAATTGGTTCGATCCCAAGTTTCCAAGTGCATTTGCACTAGGCGAAGAGCCATATAGGAACCACCCTTCATCCAGTCCTTGCTGTCAGTCCAGACGACCTTATCAAAGTCCTTCTCCGTCGTGACATTTGCTGTTCCATCCTTGAAACCAAAGAGGTTGCGCGGCGTTTCTTTTCGGTCGCCAATAGCTGCAAATCCTGATTTGCTCCACTTCATGGTAATGGTATTTCGACCCTTACGAATCAGATTTCGCACCGCATGAAAGGCTACCTGCTCATCATCTGCACAGGCCTGAATGACGATATCGCCACCAGTGTATTTGTCCTGCAACTGCTCCTTTGGAAATGGAGGCAAATCACGAAAAAGTTTCGGACGTTTGGACTCCAAGCCCAGTTTCTTTAGAAAGGAAGCAGAAACCCCAAAAGTCAGGCTCAAGCGATAGGGGTTGAGTCCTACTGTTTCACCTGTATCTGTTGGTGGCAAGAGGGCATTGGCCCCATCTTTTTTGACCAATTCCCCTTCGACTAATTTACTACTGTAATCAGTCCAGTCTTTAAAGAGCTGGATGACTTCTTTTTTGTCCGTCGTGTGAAGGTCTAACACCACCAAGTAGCAAGCCTTCTGCATGGGCGTCGTAATCCCTGCTTGATGCTTGCCATAAAAGGAGATGTCTTCATCCCCATCATAAGCTTTTTTGCTGGAACTGTCCTGATTAGCGAAAAAAGCAGATGCACCAGAGAGGCCCAGCGCTAGACCAGCCCCTCCAATACCTGCTTTTTTAAGAAATTCACGACGGTCCATTTTTTTATCTAAAAATTTTTCGTCAGCCATTTTTCTTATTTCCCATCTAAAATCACACCCATTTGAGACAAAGGTTCACCAAGTTTGGTCACAGCTTCTGCCAATTCCTTGGTATCTTCCTTGGATAAATCTGTGTAAGACTTATAGTTTGAATCATCTGTCATGTGTTTGTCCAATAAAGCATTAACATTCTTAAATTCTGCTTCCAAGGTTTTAACCAATTTGGCATCTTTTTTCTCAATCAAAGGTTTAAAGAGAGAGAAGATCTTTTCAGCCCCTTCAATGTTTGCACGGAAGTCGTAAAGATCTGTATGAGAGAAGACTTCTTCTTCACCTGTAATCTTTTGCGTTGCCACTTCATTGAGCAGATCGACAGCCCCAGTTAGCATCACATCAGGAGTCACATCAACGGTTGCGATCTTAGCTTTCAACTCCTTGATATCGTTCACTAGTTGGTCAGCGTATTTGTCTGTTCCATCTGTGGTATTGTTTTCCCAAAGGATACGCTCAATCCGGTGGAAACCTGACCAGCCATCTTCTGATTTATTTTCATCCACATAATCCACCAAGCGGTAGTCGATCTTGACATCCGATTCCCCGAAGGTTTCAGCAATCGGTTCGGAACGTTCATAGGCCATACGGATCAAGGGATATTGCTTTTTGGCTTCTTCCAAATTACCGTCTTTTAGGGTAGCACGGAATCCTTCTGTATCCTTGAGCAATTGGTCAATTTGCATTTCAACAAAGTCTTTGTATTCAGCTGTCGCATTGTCCAAGGTCTTCTGGTCATCCTTCGACAATTGCACCGTTGAGCTGGTTTGCGTCTTTTGATTCGACTGTTTGCTAGTAGAATTTGCACACCCTGCTAAAAGAGCAACACTCAATAAGAGTAGACTATATTTTTTCATGAAAGACTTCTCCTCATTTGTTCTTGCCCTTATTCTACCAGATATTTTCTCATTTTTCAATAATTGTCTGAAAATTTAATAATAGAAAAGCTTTTCTGAGAATCTGTCTTTTACAAAAGAATATCCTTGACCCGTCCGATTTCAGATTCTTTAACCACCACAAAGATGCTATCTCCAAGATACAAGCGGGTTGCACCATTGACCGTATAACTCTTCCCGCTTCGCATTTGCGTGGTGATCAAGATATCTTGAGGGAGGTGCAGTTCATGAACTTGTTTTCCTGCAATCTTTTCTGATACAGGGATCTCAATTAAAGTCAACTCTCCTTCTTCTTGCGCCTTATCCGGCAACAATTGCTCGAGCATGGCTTCATAGACTGGCGCTCCATGGAAGAGATCCATGATCATATATGCTAGCAAGGTCACCATGCCTAGGGGCATTAAACTGCGAATATCACCGACCATCTCTGTCACTAAGATCATAGCCGTTAATGGCGCTTTTGAAATAGCCCCAAAATACCCACTCATGCCTAAAATAATGAAGAGAGGCAGCTGATTTTGAGAGATAAAGCCAATGTTTTGGAGGAAGGTTCCAACGATGGCTCCTAAAAGAGATCCTAATGCTAGTATGGGCAGGAAGATTCCTCCAGGCAGGCCACTACCATAGCTCAACATACTCCAGATGAAACGGATCACAAAATAGAGAAGGATGGTCAGCACTGGATACGGTACTCGAGCTAAATCCAAGACCAATTGGTTCCCACCACCAAGAATTTGAGGAAGAAAATAGCCGATTGGAAGAATCAAGATAAAGGAAAATAAGGAAGAATAATGAGAAGGAACATGGAAAATCTTCTCTAGCAAACGATAGAGTCGGCCGATATTGAGAACCACTATTTCGTAGACATAACCCGCTGCCCCTAAAAAGACTCCAAGAAAAAGATAAATCCAGTACTGAGACAGATGGAGAGGTGGAATATTTTGTGGCATATGAAGCACTGGTGTTTGACCAAAGACATTGAGTGAAATAAAATTAGCAGTCAAACTAGCAGCCAAGGTTGAAATCCAAAAGAAACGTGAAAAATGATGGTAGACCTCTTCAACCACAAATAAGAGCCCCGCTATAGGTGCATTAAAGGCAGCGGCAAGACCAGCGGCAGCCCCACTTGCAATCAAAGACCGCTCCTCAACCGGACTGACCTTCAAATGATGGGCCACTCCTTTTCCACCCATTGCCCCTAATTGAATACTAGGACCTTCACGACCAAGCATTAAACCACTTCCGATGGCCAAGACTCCTAGAATATACTTCTTCCACAGGGTATCCCACCAGCTCACCGCCAAAAGTCCCTTAAGCTCCGCTTCGACTTGCGGAATTCCTGATCCCTTGATATCCCTATTGGTGCGAATAAGGCGACCAGCAATCAGTACGATCACCCCATATCCCAATAGCATCGCAAGCAAATAAAGTGGTTGACCAGACATCTCCTTGTAGACGCCCTGAACAAAATGAAAAATATGTTCGATCAAAAAACGAAAACTCGAGACGATGCAGCCCACAACGATCCCAACCAGAACACCTCTGACAATATGTGCCACAATCGAACTAGAGGCAAAATGAAATTCCTTTTTTAAGGCTTCTTCTTTTTCAGACATTCCCTAACTCCTTCAAACTCTTATCCTATTCATTATACCTTATTTCACTGTCTCTGAATACATGTAAAGACAGAAAAAAATAAAACCACCCTTGTTAGTTTTGTTTAGAATGTAGACAAACCATTTTATCAAGTAAAATAAGTTAAGAAATTCTACAAAGAAATATAAATATGTTCTATTTATTATGGAACGAATAAAGAAAAGTCAAAACTTTCCGCTGTGAGAAAAGTGCCTGAAACAATACAGTTTCAGGCACTCGGAATTATTGAGACCTTAGGCTCAATAATTAGTCATGGAACTTCTATGAAGTTCGCTGACGTCCGTACTCACCTAAGGAAAGTTTTTAATAGAACTTTAGCTATTATTCAGCAGTTAAAGCTGCCATTGTGATGTAGTTGTAAGGTTTGTTGAAGTGTGGCAAGAAGAACAAGTCAGTCAAAGCCAATTTATCAATCGTTACGTGTTCTTGAATCGCAAGTGAGAACATGTGGATAGCCATTGAGATGGCGCTATCACGGGATACCATTTGAGCTCCAAGGATTTGACGAGTGTCTTTATCATAGACAATCTTGATACCAACCTCATAGTTATCGTGTTTGATAAATTCGGGTTTTTGAAGGTCGTTAAAGCCAGTTTCAGTGGCATTGAAGCCTGCAGCTTTCGCTTTTTCAAGAGTCAAACCAGTTGAAACCATGTGAAGGCCATAGATAGAGATACCGTTAGAACCTTGAACACCGATTCCTTCTAATTCATGACCAGTCGCATTGTAGGCACCGACAATACCTGAACGAACCGCATTAGAAGCAAGAGCGATGTAGCTCATTTCGTTACGAGCGTTATCGAAGATAGTCGCACAGTCACCAACTGCGTACACACCTGGAAGTGACGTTTCTTGTTTCTTATCAACAAGGAAAGCACCGTTGCGGAAGAGTTCGATCTTACCATCAGCAAGAGCTGTATTAGGACGGAAACCAACAGCCAAGATAACCATATCTACATCGAAGGTTTCTTTATCGGTTACAAGGCGTTCCACCTTACCATCTCCTTCAACCGCTTGAACTGTTTGTCCAAGTGCCAAACGGATGTTGTGGTCTTCCAAGTTTTTCGCCATGATGTCAGTGAAGTCTTTGTCGTAGTAGCCATTCAAGACAGTGTCCACGATATCCACCAAGACAACGTCTTTACCAAGACGTTCGAAAGCTTCAGCAAGTTCAACACCAATGTAACCACCACCAACTACGGCGATACGGTTCAAGTGTTTGCTGTTATCTTTCAATTTTTCGATCACTTCTTCAGCGTTTTGGTACAATTTAACGAATTGAAGATTTTCAAGAGTTGCTTTGAATTCGCGGTTACCAGGAACGATTTCAACTCCTTTAATTGGAGGAATGATTGGTGTTGATCCAGTCGCAAAGATCAATTTTTCGTATGATTCTTTGTGTTCTTTCCCATCAACTTCCGCTGTTACCACTTTGTTGTCATAGTCAATTGAAAGAACAGGAGAGTTCATGTAGACTTTTGCACCTTTTGCTTCCAATTTTTCTTTGTCAGAATAGAAAAGACCTTCAGGACCATCGATTTGCTCACCGATCCAAAGCGCCATCCCACATCCAAGGAATGAAATGTTTGAGTTTTGGTCAAAAACTACAATTTCATTTTCATTTCCAAAATTATCAAGCATAGTGTTAATACAAGCAGTACCAGCGTGGTTAGCTCCTACAACAACGATTTTACTCATAGAATAATTCCTACCTTTAATTTAATTTACTTCCTGTAGTATATCATAAAAATGATATCGGTTACAATTATTTTGCTCAGAATTTGTGATCTTTTTTTCAATTTTCCAGAAAATCACACTTCACATGTTTCAAAAAATGTCAAACAATATGCTTGAAAGGATTGTGAAAACGATATCTTTTTGATATACTGTAAGTAAGTGAAAATAGGAAAGGATAGATTTTTAGTGGACCTAAGTAGTCGATCCGAACGGTTGATGGGAACGACCATCACTGTTTCGATCTGTCACCCACGAGCGAATGAACTCTTAGCCCGCTGCTTTGAACTTCTTCGCTCCTACGAACATCGCTTCAGTGCTAATGATGCAAGTTCTGAACTCATGGAGGTCAATCACCAAGCTGGTATTGCTCCTGTCCAAGTACATCCAGATCTTTTTGAACTGATTGCATTAGGTACCTTGCATAGTCAAGCTCAGAACAGCCATTTAAACATTGCCATTGGTCCTCTTGTACAGACCTGGCGAATTGGATTTTCAGATGCTAGACGTCCCCAGCAAGGGGAAATTGATCAAGCTCTGACCAAGATCGATCCTCACCAAATCCAGCTCGACCCAGAAAACCATACGGTCTTTCTGACGCGTCCTGGAATGAAGATTGATTTAGGAGCCTTGGCTAAGGGCTATAGCGCAGACTGCATTGCGACTTTTTTAAAGAGCCAGGGAGTAACAGATGCCTTGATTGATCTTGGAGGAAATATCCTCACTGTCGGCCAACACCCCATCAAACAACAGCCTTGGCGGATTGGCATTCAAAATCCAGTCGAAAAAAGAGGTCAGCACCTACTGGTCCTCTCTGTCAAGGATAAATCTATTGTCACCTCTGGCATCTACGAGCGTCATTTAGAAGTGGACGGCCAGTCGTTTCACCACATTTTTGATAGCGCAACGGGCTATCCGGTTGAGACAGACTTAGCCAGTATCACCATCATATCTGATCGATCCGTAGACGGGGAGATATGGACTACCCGCTTGTTCGGGGAATCTCCTGCTTCTATCCTCAACACTGTTGAATCACTTCTTGGTATAGATACCTTATTGGTTTCTCAATCAGGCAAGATCGCCTATACAAGTGGGCTTCAATCTTATTTATAATTCTCCTATCAGAAAGGAATTTTCCATGATAAAACTTATTGCGATTGTGGGGACTAACTCCAAACGTTCTACAAACCGTCAACTGCTTCAATACATGCAAAAACATTTTGCTGACAAGGCTGAGATCGAATTGGTTGAAATTAAAGATATCCCTGTCTTTAACAAACCAGCCGACAAACAAGTGCCTGAAGCTGTCTTGGATATTGTTGCAAAAATTGAGGAGGCTGATGGAGTCATTATTGGGACTCCAGAATACGACCACTCTATTCCAGCGGTCTTGATGAGTGCTCTCGCTTGGCTCTCATACGGAGTCTTCCCATTGTTGAATAAACCAGTCATGATTACTGGGGCTTCATACGGTACGTTGGGATCTTCACGCGCCCAACTCCAACTTCGCCAAATCTTAAATGCTCCAGAAATTAAAGCGACTGTTTTGCCAGATGAATTCTTGCTCTCTCATTCATTGCAAGCCTTTGATCAAAATGGAGACTTGGTGGATTTAGATGTCATTCAAAAATTAGATGCCATCTTTGATGATTTCCGTGTGTTTGTGAAAATCACAGACAAATTGCGCAACGCCCAAGAATTGCTTCGAAAAGATGCTGAAGAATTTGACTGGGAAAACTTGTAAGATAGGAGACAGAAAAGAATGAAATTTGTTGGACTTGTAGGATCGAACTACGATCAATCATATAACCGTAAACTTTTGGAATTCATTCGCCGCCAATTTAAAATCAAATTTGAATTGGAAGTTCTTGAAATCGACGAAGTTCCAATGTTTAACCAAGATGAAAAATGGGACGAAAGTTTCCAATTACGTCTCTTATATAACAAAATCACTCGTGCAGATGGTGTCATCATTGCCACTCCAGAGCACAACCATACGATCTCTGCTGCTCTCAAGTCTGTTCTTGAATGGCTCTCTTTCGAGGTGCATCCATTTGAAAACAAACCGGTTATGATCGTCGGTGCTTCTTACTATGATCAAGGGACTTCACGTGCGCAAGTTCACCTCCGTAAGATCCTCGATGCCCCAGGTGTCAATGCTTATACCCTTCCAGGAAATGAATTCCTTCTTGGAAAAGCAAAAGAAGCTTTTGACGAAGACGGCAATATCATTAACGAGGGAACCGTCAAATTCCTTGAAACCTGCTTGGATAATTTTATTAAATACGTTGAGGTTGTATCTAAATTGAAAAAACCAAAACCAATTGAACCAGAAGACTTGGATTGTAATCATCCAATCGCTACAACTGTTACTGAAGTCGATCCTGACGATCCAGATTGGGTAGAAAAAGTAGCTGAAATCACTGGTGCCGTTTCCGGCGATACCTATGTCAAACTCGACCACGGTATCCTAACCGTTAACCAAATTGATATGTTCTTAAAGGCTATGCCATTTGAATTGACCTATGCCGATGATAACAACCAATTCCTCTACTACAATAATGCCCATCAAGATCCTGATACCATGTTTGCCAAACGCGTGCCACCTCAATCAGGAAGCCGGATGTCAACCGTTCACGGCTCCCTACCACCAGCACGTATGAAAAACGTGGAATGGGTGATTGGTACCCTTCGTAACGGTAACCAAGACTATGTTCGGACTATTGTTCCAGGATCTCCTGAAGGCGTGATCAACACTCACAACTACCAAGCTATGTACTATGAAGATGGTTCATACGCTGGTATCAATGAGATCGTCTTCAACTTCAAACCATGGTTGGACTGGTACCTACAAACAACAGGACAACGTCTAGTTGGCGGAAGCGGTCCATTTGCTCCTGCTAGTGGACACGGTAGTGCAGATGCAACTTCTGGTGCTTCTGATGCTGGAGGACATGGTGACGGAGGGCACGGAGATGCCGATGCAACTTCTGGTGCAAGCAACTAATAAAAAAATGAAGCTTCGTGCTTCATTTTTTTATTGTAACCCTTTGATAATCTTCTTAGCATCTTCATTTGAAATAGCCCCTAATTGGACATGTCCAATTTTCCCATGACTGTCTATAAAGACTTCTGTAGGAATAGAGCGAACCTGATAATCTGCAAATTCAGAACCATCTGGATTGTACAAGACCGGTACTGACTTGTAATCTTGTTGATCAAACCATTTGACGAATTCTTCTTCTGTTTTTTCACCTTGGAGTCCTGGTGCCATAATGGTCAAAATTTCAAAGTCTCTATCCGTATCCTTGACCAATTTCTCTAATTCAGGCATACTTTGCCGGCAAGGACCACACCAAGTCGCCCAGAATTTCAAGTAAACCTTTTTGCCTCTATAGTCTGAAAGTTTGACCGTATTCCCCTTCATATCCTTTAGTTCAAAGTCACTAGCGTCTTTTCCTACCAAAGGATTCTTATTCGTTGTTGTATTCATTGTTGGCTGATTGCCCATACTACTCTCGCTGGATTGATCCATGGAACAAGCTGACAGCAAAGCTAGAGAAAGTACTGAGAAACAAGCGTATTTAAAACCTTTCATCATGCGTTAAACCTCCGGATTATTTTATGAAAAGATAGATGACAAACTGTTCAATTGTCCCAAAAGTAAGAGAATTCCCATCAGAATAATGATGGCTCCGCCGATTTTCTTCAGCAACAACAAATGGGGTTTGAGACGATTAAAGTAAGGTAGGACCAGACTAGATGCTAAGGCCAACAGTAAAAACGGAAGAGCCATTCCCAAGGTATAAACAAGGAGATAAATAGCTCCCATAAGAGCATCTTGCCCATCCGATGCTGCTAGAGCAAGAACTGATCCCAATACAGGGCCGATACAAGGCGTCCAACCAAAACTAAAGCCAAGACCAAGGAGAAAAGCTGAAAACAACTCATTCTTCTGTTTGTTGGCTCCAAAATCCATTGTTTTTTGCTTCTCAAGGAAATGAAAGTGAAAGACTTCCATCTGATGAAGACCAAGGATAATGATGAGGGCTCCCATCAGATAACGGAACCAATTGGTGTACATGATCTTTCCAAGCAAGCCCGCTCCAAAACCAATGAGGAGGAAAATAACAGAAATACCTGCAATAAAACAAAGGGTTTTCAGCAAGCCATGCCAGCGAATTTTTTTCCCGAACAATTGGATAGCCTTTTCCTGATCACTTCCTAGCAAGATTCCAATATAAACAGGTAGCAAAGGAAAGACACAGGGAGAAAAGAAAGACAGAATACCCGCAAGAAAAACTGTCAATGAAAAAATGATTGGATTCATAGTTCACTCCGTATATTGATATGCTACATTCAGTATAACATTGACTGACAAAAAATAAAAATTTCTGCTACGTTTTTTTACTAAAGTTTGGATTTAGATACTAGTTTCAAAAGAAAAACTCTAAAGCACAAAACTTTAGAGTTTCTAATATAACTTATTCTTCTGCTGTTTGTTTATTTGGTAATACGAGCGATAAAAGAATCCCGATGACTACTGGCACTAACCACGGAAGAGATTGAGCCGCAAATGGAAGCAAAGCAATCCCCTTTTCTACTAGTGAAATTTTAAAGGTACTTGCCAGAACACTTGCAAGAGAGACCAAGCTGGCCAAGAAAATAGTCAATTGCATCCCTGGTTTTGAAAGAGCCACAAATTTATTCACTATCACAATCAATACAATGGTAATGGTGATTGGGTAAAGAATCATCAAGACTGGTAATGAAAAGGCAATAATGGCATTCAAGCCAAGGTTGGCAATCGCAAAACCGATCAAAGTGAAGACAGTTGCATAGACCTTGTAAGAAACCTTAGGGAAGGTGCTATGGAAGAATTCACTGGTAGAGACGATTAAACCAGCGGTTGTGGTAAAGCAAGTTACCGTCACCATTCCTGCTAGGAAAATCTGAGCAGTCGGACCAAAGATCGCTTTGGTTGCTTCTGATAATACATACACCCCTTTATTGGTATCAGATGCCATAACAGAAGCCGGAATTGGAAAATGATTCCCCAGAAATCCTAAACCGATATATAGCACACTAAAACCAAGGGCTACGACAATTCCAACCAACCAAATAGTCTTGATATATTCTTTCTTACTTGAAAATCCAAGTTGATTCAAGGTCGTCACTGCGATCACACTAAAGGCAACAGATGCCAAGGCATCCAAGGTATTGTAGCCCTCTAAAAATCCTTGCCCAAAGGCAGAAGCCTGATAGGCTTTTGTGGCCACCATTGGAACATGTCCACTGTATTTCAGAGCCCCAAGAACGACCAAGATCAAAATAAGAATCGCAAAGATCGGGGTCAAAATACGACCGATTCGATCTAGAATCTTAGATGGATTCAAAGCAATCAGAAAGGCAAGCAAAAAGTAGACCAGGGTAAAAATGAAAAGTGCTAAACTGGCATTCATTCCACCTAATAAGGGGGCTGTCCCCACTTCGAAAGATACCGTCGCCGTTCTTGGAATGGCAAAGAAAGGACCAATCGAAAGATACAGCGCAACTAAGTATACAATTGCGAAAACAGGTGAAATCTTACGAGAAATCTCATCAATATAACCTTTGGGATTGAGTGTCCCGATAATCAAGGTCACAATGGCAATTCCCACTCCTGAAAGGACAAACCCAGCAATAGCTGGCCAAAATTGATTACCCGATAAAGCACCAAGAGTCGGCGGGAAAATCAGGTTTCCAGCACCAAAAAAAATACCAAACAGTAATAAACCTGTCAGGGAACCTTTTCGTAACATACGATCTCCTTAAAAAACGATAATCTTAACTTTATCAAATACATTTGAAGAATGCAACTTATTTGTATGAACAATCCGCTATTTTTATCAGTCATTATGGTACAATGGATATAAGATTTTACGAGGGGCAAAACATGTATCTATATCTATTCTGGTTATTTCCAGCTCTTATTTTTTTATTGTTCTTTATGAGTGATCGCAGAAGGCTTTTCAATGCTTATCTCTTTTCGATAAACCTGGGGCTTCTTCTACTGATTTCTGCATTTCTACTAGTCGTTCGAACTGAGCTATGGTTTAATCAACAAATTGCAATGATTGTCTTTGTAGTGATTTCCATCCTCGTTTTTCTCAGCATTATTTTCTCATCTATCTTTCTCCTTTTTAACGGCCGTCAAATGATGGCTTTTGAAGGAAAAAGACTGGCCAACCTCCTCTCTCTGCTTTATGGACTGTTTATTATCGGAGCTTTGGCACTACATTTTCTACCCTATTTCCCAGGGAATGACATCCTCATCTATCTGACTGACTTTGCCCTGTTTTACATGACCTTTCTCTACCTCTCTTATGTATCCTATGGGACCTTTTGCAATCTCTTTCCGGTTCGCAAAGAACCAGACGCCATCATCATCCTTGGCTCAGGTTTGATCGGAGACAAGGTTCCCCCACTCTTGGCCCAGCGTCTTGAGAAGGGAAAGGCCATTTATGAGCAGTTCAACGGACGACCAAAGCTGATTGTTTCTGGTGGTCAAGGGTCAGATGAGCTGATCGCTGAGGCGGAAGCTATGGCCGGATACTTGATAGAACACGGGGTTCCAGAAGACGCCATTCTCATCGAGAATCGCTCTCGTACTACTTTTGAAAACCTGACCTTTAGCAAGTGTATCTTTGAAGAAGAGGGTCTTGGCAAGACAGTCCTTGTGGTAACCAATTCTTTTCACGCGCTCCGTGCAGGTGTCTTTATGAGACGATTGAAAATACCTGGTCGAAGTATCGGTTCAAGAACAGCTTTTTACTATCTCCCATCCGCTTGGATTCGAGAAACCGTTGGCTTGGTTTCACTTTATTGGAAATGGCATGTTACCTTCCTAGCTCTTCTATTTCTGCCTTGGTTCTTTACACAAATCATGAAACTGATTGAGTTCTTCATTAAATATCTGAACTAAAAGAGGCTGGGCAAAAACTGTCCAGCCTTCTATGCTTGATAGAAGTAACTATATGACGCAGTGGTTGATTGGCATCTTTGTTCGCTTTTCAAGCTACAAAGATGACCTAATGAGGGAAACAACGTTTCCTTTATCCGCAACCTTCAACAGTCTCCCAGACTGTTGAAGCTATGCAGGGGTGGGAAAATTGAAAAGGTTTGGGGAACCTTTTCAACCTTTTTTAATTCCTAGGAGTTCTTTCCCACTCCCTTTCTTGTCTAGTGGTCACTAAAGCGTCTATATTTAATGCGGAAATCGAAATAATTTTCTTCCTGCAGTTTACGGAAAATATCACGATAAGCCTCTTCGTCAAAGTGATCACCCCGATAGAGAATTTCAAAGCTAAGTCCTTCGTATTCTAAAAAGGCATTGGCAGTTTTAAATCCATTTCGCTTATAGAAATCCATCCGAGACTGACGTTGCTCTAGATTGTCACATTCTTCATCTAAACGTTCCACTTCAAGAATCATGGTTCTTTGGTAAAATTCTACCAATTTTTCAATGATTTCTTGACCATAACCGTGGCTACGTAGGTGGGGCATAATGGCAAAGAAGCTAACATAAAAAGCTTTCTGATTGTAGATAGAGAAAGCAAATCCGACAAATTCTTCTTCGTTATAAAAAGCAAAGAAATTGGCATCGTCATTATCCGTATAGCGTAAGTATTCTGATAAAGGAATCCGTTCCTCTTCAGGGAAAGCCTCGATATTTAACCTCTCGACCTTATCTAGATCAGGGAACGATTCAGTGATTAATTGGCTGGTTAAGCGCATAAAGCCTCCATTTCTGCACTGATTATACCAAAAAATGTAAGGGTATTCAACTAAAGACGCTTGTCCCTGTTTTGTGAAGTTGGTATAATGGCACTATGAAAAAAATTCAACGTGTGGATCTCATAGATGGCCCTATTTTACCAGCTCTTTTGAGTTTTGCCTTTCCTATTCTCTTATCCAATATTTTCCAACAAGTCTACAATATATCGGATGTTATGATTGTTGGGCGTTTTTTAGGTCAAAAATCATTGGCAGCCGTTGGGGCGACCTCTGCTATCTTTGATCTGATTGTCGGATTTGCTGTCGGTGTTGGAAATGGGATGGGCATCATTATTGCGAGAAATTATGGAGCAAAAAACGAAGACCAATTACGAAAATCAGTCGCCGCAACTGCTGTTATTGGCGGCGTCCTCAGTCTCTTCGTGATCTTCTTTGGTGCTGTGGGGCTTTATCCCCTACTCCAATTTTTAGGGACTCCATCAGCTATTGTGTCTCAATCTTATCTCTATATCTCCACCATTGTCAATGGTGTGGCTGTGACCTTTGCCTATAATCTTTGTGCTGGACTTCTTAGAGCGGTTGGCGATAGTTTAGCGGCACTCTACTTCCTGATTATCGCTGCTATTCTCAATATTCTTCTCGATCTATATTTTATTACCCAACTGCATCTCGGAGTCCAATCTGCTGGGGTTGCGACCATTATTGCGCAAAGTTTTTCCGCCCTTCTTTGTTTCTTTTATATCCGCAAAAAAGTACCTTTTCTCCTGCCAAATCGCACCGATTTTGTGTGGGATCAAAGGCTCTATCAGGACTTGATCAGTCAAGGACTGACCATGGGTCTCATGTCTTCGATCGTCTCTATCGGAACCGTCATCTTACAATCGGCTATCAATAAGCTTGGAATGACCATCATTAGTGCCCAAATCTCAGCTCGTCGGATCATGTCCTTTGCTCTTCTACCAATGACTGCTATTTCCTCTAGTATGACAACGTTCACCTCTCAAAACTTTGGTGCCAAGCAATTCCGACGGATTCAACAAGGCGTCAAACAAGCTTGTCTCCTCTCCCTCCTTTGGTCTGTCTTTGTTGCCATCCTCCTCTTCTTTACAAGCCCCTTCTTGACGAGCCTGATTTCTGGATCCACCAATCCTAACTTGATCGCAAATGCCAGTCTCTATCTGCAAATCAGCTCCTGCTTCTATCCGGTCTTAGGATGTCTCTTGATTCTAGGGAATTCCCTTCAAGGCATCGGCCGAAAATTAACCCCTTTGATTTCTAGCTTTATCGAGTTAACTGGAAAAATTCTCTTTGTTCTCTTGATTATTCCCCATACAGGCTATATAGGAGTCATTCTGTGCGAACCCTTGATTTGGGTTCCAATGACCCTTCAACTATGGTTTACCTATCATAAAGCCAGTCATCAGCTTCTTGCATCATCAACCTCAACGAGTCCATAACAAAAGAACTTCTGTTCAAATGAGCAGAAGTTCTTTTGTTTTTCTGATTAGAACAAACCGATGGCTGTTCCATCAGCAGCTACATCCATATTCAAAGCAGCTGGACGTTTTGGTAAACCAGGCATGGTCATCACATCCCCAGTCAAAGCGACAATAAAGCCTGCACCCAATTTTGGAACAACTTCACGAATAGTGATTTCAAAGTTTTCAGGAGCTCCCAAGGCATTTGGATTATCAGAGAAACTATATTGTGTTTTGGCCATACAGATTGGCAACTTATCCCATCCATTTTTCACGATTTGGGCAATTTGTGTCTTGGCTTTCTTCTCAAAATTCACCTTCGTACCGCGGTAAATCTCTGTAACAATCTTTTCAATTTTTTCTTCAACAGAAAGGTTGTTATCATACAAGCGTGTGTAGTTAGCTGGACTTGTTTCAATAGTCTTGACCAGCGTTTCAGCAAGTTCAACTCCACCGTCAGCACCATTCGCCCATACACTCGCAAGTTCAACTGGCACATCAATTTCAGCACACAATTCTTTCAAAGCAGCAATTTCTGCTTCTGTATCGGTGATAAATTCATTGATGGCAACCACTGCAGGAATGCCAAACTTACGGATATTTTCAACGTGACGTTTCAAGTTGGCAAAACCAGCACGAACAGCCTCTACATTTTCTTCAGTCAAAGCATCCTTGGTCACTCCACCGTTCATCTTAAGAGCACGGAGAGTCGCAACGATCACGACTGCATCTGGTGAAGTAGGCAAGTTCGGCGTTTTAATATCGAGGAATTTTTCAGCGCCAAGGTCAGCACCAAAACCTGCTTCTGTAATCGTATAATCTGCTAAATGAAGAGCTGTCGTCGTTGCTAATACAGAGTTACATCCATGGGCGATATTGGCAAATGGACCACCGTGAACAAAGGCAGGCGTTCCATAGATGGTTTGAACCAAGTTTGGCTTAATCGCATCTTTAAGGATCAAGGCAAGAGCCCCTTCTACTTCCAAATCACGGACATAAACTGGACTACGATCATAGCGGTAACCAATTACAATGTTGGCCAAACGACGTTTCAAATCTTCAATATCTGTCGCCAAGCAAAGGATGGCCATGATCTCAGAAGCAACCGTAATATCAAAACCGTCTTCACGCGGAATCCCATTTAAAGGACCGCCAAGACCGACAGAAACATGACGAAGAGCGCGGTCATTCAAGTCCACTACCCGTTTCCAGAGAATCCGACGTTGGTCAATTCCTAGCTCATTTCCTTGGTGCAAATGATTATCAATCAATGCTGAGAGAGCGTTATTAGCCGTTGTGATCGCATGCATATCCCCTGTGAAATGAAGGTTGATGTCTTCCATCGGTAGAACTTGGGCATAACCACCACCAGCAGCACCACCTTTAATCCCCATAACTGGACCTAAAGAAGGTTCGCGAATGGCAATCATGGTTTTTTTACCGATTTTATTCAAAGCATCTGCTAGACCAATGGTAATGGTTGATTTCCCTTCTCCAGCTGGAGTTGGGTTGATCGCAGTGACTAAGATAAGTTTTCCTACTGGATTTTTCTCAACTTCACGAATCTTATCAAAGCTCAATTTCGCCTTGTATTTTCCATACAATTCAAGATCATCGTCAACCAAACCAATCTTCTTAACAACGTCCACAATCGGTTGGAGTTCAATGCTTTGAGCAATTTCGATATCTGTTTTCATAAGGGACTCCTTTATATTTGATAGATCTATTATACCGAAAATTCGCGTAAATAACATGGTTTTACCACCTTTTGAATCGAACGTTCGTTTTTTATCTAAATTTTATGGCTACACATAGCTAATCCTAATAGCTTCAGAACTTTACTTACGTATCTTTTTTGTGTAAAATAAGCATATGCATATTTTAATTACATCAGGCGGAACGAGCGAAGCCATTGATAGTGTTCGTTCGATCACCAATCATTCCACCGGGAAATTAGGGAAAATCCTTGCAGAAACAGCTCTTGCTATGGGACATCAGGTGACCTTGATCACAACGCCTACCGCTCTTAAACCCGATCCTCACCCACAGCTTCGACTTCTATTGATCCAGAATGTCGAAGAACTTCTCGCACAAATGAAAACGGAAGTCCCTCATCATCAGGTTTTGATTCACGCTATGGCTGTTTCAGACTACACACCTGTTTACATGACAGGCCTTGATGAAGTTGATAAAGCTCAAGACCTTCATAGCTTTATCCATCGCGAAAATCAGGAAGCGAAAATTTCTTCCAAAGAAGAATACCAGGTACTCTTTCTAAAGAAAAATCCCAAGATTATCTCGCTCGTCAAAGAATGGAACCCTGCTATTCAACTGATCGGCTTTAAGCTATTAGTCGACGTTTCTTCTGAAGAATTGATTCAGGTAGCGCGTGAAAGCATCATTAAAAATCATGCCAGCATGATCGTTGCCAATGATCTGACCAAGATTCAGAACGGTCAGCATCAAGCCTATCTAGTGACAGATGATCAGGTCCTAGAAGCTTCTACGAAAACAGAAATCGCAGAGGCTATCCTACGTTATATCAAATAAAAAGGAACATATGACACACATTACTTTAGCGGTTACCGGTAGTATTTCCGCCTATAAAGCGGCTGATATTACCAGCCAACTAACCAAATTGGGATTTGAAGTGAAGGTCCTCATGACTCCTTCAGCCCAAAAATTTATCACCCCTTTAACCTTGCAAGTTCTTTCAAAAAATCAAGTAGGGCTAGATGTTATGGTGGAAGACGATCCACAGCGGATCGAGCACATCGACATTGGGAAAGAAACTGACCTCTTTCTTGTAGCGCCGGCCGGTGCCAATACCATTGCTAAATTGGCTATGGGACTGGCAGATAATATGGTCACAAGCACAGCTCTAGCCTTGCCTCAAAGGACTAAAAAATTACTGGCCCCTGCTATGAATACAAAAATGTTAGAACACCCCGCTACCCAACGAAATCTAAAGCTCTTACAAGACTATGGTTACCAGATTATCCAACCTCGTGATGCTGTTCTTGCTTGTGGGGACAAAGGTGCTGGAGCTCTAGCGCCTGTAGAAACTATTGTAGAAACTGTTAAGGAGAATTGTTTATGAGAAAATCATCTTCTATTTCACGAATTGCCATCTTTTTTGCGGTGATGATCACCATTCACTTTGTGACGTCCTCCATTCTGCAATTTGTTCCATCAGGAATTCAACCAACCTTGGTTCATATTCCTGTCGTGATCGCCTCTATCATATACGGTCCACGGATTGGAGCTATCTTAGGACTCCTCATGGGACTCTTTAGCCTCACTATGAATACCCTGGTTATAACACCCGCTAGCTATCTCTTTAGTCCCTTTGTCCCTCACGGGAATCTATACTCCCTTATCATTGCCATAGTCCCTCGGATTCTCATCGGGGTAACCCCTTACTTCGTCTATCGCTGGATTCGCAATCGTACAGGACTTGTGATCGCTGGAATTGTCGGCTCTATGACCAATACTATTTTCGTTCTAAGTGGGATTTACTTCTTCTTTGGTAACAGTTTTGGAGGGGGGATTCAACATTTCCTAGCCTTGATTGTCTCTACTAACTCACTCATCGAAGTCATTGCGACAGTACTCATTACCAGTGCAGTCGTTCCATCTCTTGAAAAATTAAAATAACCTTTCAAGCCAAGACTAATTTATCTTGGCATTTTTTGTTGGTGAATTAACCCTATTTTTTTGAAAAGATTTACAATTATCGCTAGAATTTTCTGAAAAAATTTGCTATAATGTAAGCGATTAAATTATAAGCAAAAAGGAGACGCTTGCATGACCTATCAAGAAAACTACCAAAAATGGCTCGACTTTGCTGAATTACCAGCTTACCTTCGTGATGAGTTGGTCGCAATGGATGAAAAAACAAAAGAAGATGCCTTCTATACCAACCTAGAATTCGGTACAGCTGGTATGCGTGGATTGATTGGTGCTGGTACCAACCGCATTAACATTTATGTTGTTCGCCAAGCAACTGAAGGATTGGCTCAATTAATCGACTCAAAAGGTGAGGAAGCGAAGAAACGCGGTGTTGCGATCGCCTACGACAGCCGTCACTTCTCTCCTGAGTTTGCTTTTGAATCTGCTCAAGTTTTGGCTGCACACGGAATCAAATCTTATGTATTTGAAAGCCTACGTCCAACACCTGAATTGTCATTTGCTGTTCGTCATCTCCACACATTTGCTGGGATCATGGTAACAGCTAGCCACAACCCTGCTCCATTTAACGGATACAAGGTTTACGGTGAAGACGGTGGACAAATGCCACCTGCAGATGCTGATGCATTGACAGATTACATCCGTGCTATCGAAAATCCTTTCACTGTACAATTGGCTGACCTTGAGGAAAGCAAGGCTAGCGGTCTCATCGAAGTTATCGGTGAAAATGTCGACGCTGAATACTTGAAAGAAGTGAAAGGCGTAAACATCAACCAAGACTTGATTAATGAATACGGACGCGACATGAAGATTGTCTACACTCCACTTCATGGTACTGGTGAAATGTTGGCTCGTCGTGCTCTTGCCCAAGCTGGATTTGAAGCTGTTCAAGTTGTTGAAGCTCAAGCTGTTCCAGATGCTGACTTCTCAACTGTTAAATCTCCAAACCCTGAAAACCAAGCTGCCTTTGCTCTTGCTGAAGAGCTTGGTCGCAAAGTAGACGCTGATGTATTGGTTGCAACTGACCCAGATGCTGACCGCCTTGGTGTTGAAATCCGCCAACCAGACGGTTCTTACCTAAACCTTTCTGGTAACCAAATCGGAGCGATCATTGCTAAATACATTCTTGAAGCTCACAAAACAGCTGGTACACTTCCTGCCAATGCTGCCCTCTGTAAATCAATCGTATCAACTGAGTTGGTGACTAAGATTGCAGAAAGCTACGGCGCAACAATGTTTAACGTCTTGACTGGTTTCAAATTTATCGGTGAAAAAATCCATGAATTTGAAACACAACACAACCATACTTACATGCTTGGTTTCGAAGAAAGCTTCGGTTACCTGATCAAACCATTCGTACGTGACAAAGACGCTATCCAAGCCGTTCTTATCGTTGCTGAAATCGCAGCTTACTACCGCTCACGTGGTATGACTTTGGCAGATGGTATCGAAGAAATCTACAAACAATACGGTTACTTCGCAGAAAAAACCATTTCTGTTACCCTTTCAGGTGTGGACGGAGCTGCTGAAATCAAGAAAATTATGGATAAATTCCGTGGCAATGCTCCTAAACAATTTAACAATACAGACATTGCTAAGACAGAAGACTTCTTGGAACAAACAGCTACTACTGCTGACGGCGTTGAAAGATTGACAACTCCTCCAAGTAACGTACTTAAATACATCTTAGCTGATGATTCATGGTTTGCCGTTCGTCCTTCAGGTACAGAACCAAAAATCAAATTCTACATCGCTACAGTTGGTGAATCTGAAGCAGATGCTAAAGAAAAAATTGCGAATATCGAAGCAGAAATCAATGCTTTTGTAGGCTAAAACATGAGGCTGGGACAAAAGTCCTAGCCTCTCAATTATTTTTGGATTGTCGAGCAAGACGCAGTGGTTGAGTGGGCTCTACTACGCTGATTTCATCAGCTTTT
>JAGZKI010000065.1 GCA_018365265.1 Streptococcus parasanguinis
ACACTCTGCTTTGAAAGAAGGCTGGGATAACCCCAATGTATTCCAGATCTGTAGCCTTCGAGAGATGGGAAGTGAACGAGAACGTCGTCAAACATTAGGGCGTGGTCTTCGCCTGTGTGTTAACCAAGAGGGTGAACGTGTTCGTGATGACAGCATTAACATTCTGACTGTAATTGCCAGTGAAAATTATGAAGCCTATGCTGAACGACTACAGAGTGAAATTGAGAACGAAACAGGCATCCGTTTTGGTATCATCGAAAAAGATGCGTTTGCACATCTGATCGCCTCTGATTACCCGCAAGGTGTAGGTATCGCAGGTTCACATGAGATTTGGGCTGAACTCCAGACTGAAGGTTATCTGGAAAAGTCGGGAAAAATAACTAAAGCACTGAAAGAAGCCCTTTTCAAAAACACTTTTGCTGTTGGCGAGAAGTACGCCTTACTACAGGAACAAATTGAAACTATCCTACGTAAATCAGCAGGGCGACTCAATATAAACAATGCTGATGAGCGTAAAACAATCAAATACCGGAAAGAAGTCTTAAACAGCCCGGAATTCGAAGCGTTATGGCAGCGCATTTGTCAAAAAACGCTGTACCGTCTGGCATTTGATGAAGATGAATTGATTAAATCCTGTACGAAATCACTTTCTGAAATGCAGCCTGTAGCGAAAGCAATGGTCAGTTTCAGTAAAGCCACAATAAAACAAAGCCAGTCAGGTCTTGGTGTTGAAGCTCAGTCAAAGGGGACGACAAGCTCTGTTATTGATGTTGAAGAACAGCCACTGCCAGATGTTCTTGGTGTTCTACAGGAAAAAACGGGCCTGACAAGACGCAGTTTATGCACCATCCTTAAAGAGAGTGGAAAACTCGTTGATTTTGCTAAAAACCCACAGCAGTTTATCAGTGAAGCTATAAGTCGAATCAACTATTGCAAACGCCTGTCAATTGTTGACGGTATTAAATATTATCCACTAAAAGGAGAGGTGTATGCGCAAAGTCTCTTTATTGATAAAGAGCTAACAGGATATGCCCGTAATCTTTTCGAAACCTCATTTAAGTGCGTTTACGAATATGTTCCTAAAGATTCTGAAGTCGAAAGCCGTTTCGCTCAGGAACTCGAAGAACAGGATGAAGTTAAGCTTTATGTGAAGCTTCCCGGCTGGTTTAAAATCCCGACACCATTAGGGACTTACAATCCTGACTGGGCCTTAGTTATTGAAGACAATGGTGAAGAACATATTTACTTTGTTGTAGAGACAAAAAGTAAACACATTGGTCTTGGTCATGAAGAAGATGCGAAGATAGCCTGTGGAACAGCGCATTTTAGTGCCCTAAAAGAAGAACAGAGTAATGCAGCAAAATATGTTAGAGCTACAGATCTTACAGAAATAATGGGTAGCCTCTAAACTATATAAAATGGCCTTTCAGGAGGCCATTTAAAAAATCATAAGAATATCCGTGCTTAATAGATTCAGTGAGTTAATAGAAATCTTGTTTATTTAATTTTTATTACATTTGTTTAGTTTTTAATATTATTGGCATATAGCATAAACAGTTATAGTAGCTGTAATATTTTTAGTTGTATCACATCCTGCATACCAACTGTTATCACCATTAGGTCTGGAGACCGTTAACCAAACATATCCTTCTGCTGTATTACATTGACCGCCTCCACCTACAACTTTTTCTGAACCAGCGCAAGAAGCAACAGCTTCGGGGAAACGATAAGCAGAGGCAGATGCTGTTCTTATTACTGGACTTCCTGTTGATCCTCTCCATACACCATTAACACAAGATAAAATAGCCCCTTCTGACGTTCTTCCCTGTAATCCATTAGGAGAACATCCCCATCCTACATTCGCTTTTCCATTTATATAAACAAATGTATTAGCGTTTATTTGACCATCAGCATCAAGATTGCCAGTAGAATAAACATAGTTAGAGCTGATCTTTCTTGATGCCCATACGTAATCAACAACATCTACTCTTTCAGCAGTTACTGTTCCAGCAGAATTTATATTACCAGAAGAAATTTCAGTTGCATATAATACAGAATTAGTTTTAAGGTTAGATTCTCCAGCACTTATAGTGTTATCATCTAGCATGGTTAATCTTCCCCCATATTTCTCGAAATAAAGACCTCCATCACCTAATATTCTGAACCAGTTTTGAGTATAGGTATCGCCACGAGATATTACAGTTTTTCCAGAAACGGTATTACTTGAGTTTAAATTACCATATATTTGTCCATTTCCATGAACATTTAAATCAGATCTTAAAGTAGTTACGCCTGCTACATTTAATGTTGTTCCAACTGTAGCAGCAGCATTAGTTTTTAATATTCCTGTTGTAGTTGTTCCATTCGCAGTTATATTCTGAGCATTATAAACGCTTTGACCACCCATATTAAGGTTTCCGGTCATGGGTAAGGTTCCATCTCTACGGAGATAGATAGAATATAACGCGCTATTAAATCCTACACGGAAAGCTAATTGCCCTGCAGAGGTAATATTATTGAAATTGGCAGAAGTTTCTGACCATTGACCACCATAACCAAAAGCATTTGATGTAGTTCTGGTCATTCCGCTATCAATACCCGCTGTTTGCATGGCTTTCCCTAATAAATCATAACGTGTTTTTCCGCCTTCAATCCATGCCGTCGATGTCGTTATAAGACCATTAATAACATAGTTAGGTGAAGTTCCATCTCGTTTTAATATGATTTTATACGAGGATTTATTAGCATTAGTGCCTGTATAGGCTGAAGGTAGTAAACCTTCGTTAATCAATGTCTGGTAAGTAATTTCACATACTGAACCTGAACAGGTTCTTGGACCCGGATCGGTTCCTGTTCCGGCAGCATTGGATAAGGTTGATAATTTATCATAACGGATATTTATATAGCCATTAACTGCTTCACCGATCTGTTTCATTTGTTGACCGACAGTAGAAGCCATTATACTCTCCTGTTCATTTTTCATATCCTGAAACTTCATAAAAGCCACCATCGTCCCAACACCTAAAACAAGAGTTAATTCTAGTAAAGAGAATCCTTTTTTCATTTTCATCGTCCTTTTTATTTTCACGTATTAATTAATTATCAAATAACAAACAAAAATCAAGATGAAAGAAGAACTATATATAGAAGAATAAAAACCAATAAATGATAAAAAAGGCCCCTTTAAATAAGGAGCCAAAAAAAATAATTTATTAAAACATTGTTGTTAAATAGAAGTGAAGATCAATGTATTACTGTTAGCGTCAGAACAAGCACCTGCTGTTGCCGCTACGTCAAGCGTTCCACCTGCTGGTTTAACAGTTGTAGAGCCTACTTGAGCAATGTAGAAGTTACCTGCTGTTGCTGTCATGATCTTAGTACATTCTGCTGCTGGTACGTTATCATAAGTAATTGTGAAAGAAGAACCTGCTGCTGATGATGGACCAGTGTTAGCTACACCTAATGTTACAGCACCTTTGAATGCGTTGATTGGTGTTGCAGAGTTACCTGAACCGCTTAACATGTTGTCAGGGAAGATCTTCGCTTGAACTGCTACTGAGTTATTCAAACCAGTAAAGCTTGAAGCGGAAGTATAAAGGGCTTTAACACCAGCTTGGATTGTTGCGATGTTATTACTCTCAGCTTGTGAACGTTGTGATGCTTGCACTTTAGGATATACGATAAATGCTGCTACCACTAGCGCTGCGATAATACCAAGAACAAGTAATAGTTCTAAAAGTGAGAAACCTTTTTTACTTTTTATTTTTTTAATTAATACTGTATTTTTCATTTCCTTTATATCTCCATTGTTTAATAAAATGATATAAAGAAAATAATAAATTTAAAAATAAACGCAACCACTTAAAAAATATTATATACAAAGTAGCCGATAAGCGGATTACTTAACAGAAAATAAAAAGACCGTGTTCACTTACGGTCGCTTTATCGGGAGGATACCCCCATGACTTTATTAAATACCACCACAGCTTACAAGATTTGAATATGGAGTTATTCATCTGTGATGATAAAATGAAATACAATTAATATAAAATAATGTCAAATTTAATTCAATGAAAGTTGAATACATATAACATTTTATACTTATACAATGACTTCTATATTCCATTAAGTTTTTCGGCCTTTCATACTAGCCAGAAATAACATTCCGTTTCTTTTAAATCTTTCTTTATCATCTGGATGTAGGTGGGGTATCTCTAGTAGCATACCTAAAACAAGATCCTTATCCACCGTAAAAACATCACAATCAAGAGCCTTGGCAACTTCAGCCCCTAAAATTATTTTCTGACGTGTCTCTATCTGTTTAGCTTCTTTCTTAGACTTATATTGCAAACGATTTAAACGCATCTGAGCAGATGCTAATTGCTGCTCCAGTGTCTTTTTTATTCGTGGTTTCTTTCTGGTTTGCTCTTTATCTGAAATATCACTCATTTTCTATCCTCTTATAGTTCCATGATACATATATATTTCTTATATATATGTTAGTCAATGAGGATATTTGAAAAATTGGATTATTATTTCTTTTTATACGATGGGAACTTTTCTTTTAAAATGTTAAAGCAGTTGATAACATTTTCATGCTCTACTGAAAAATGATCTATACTCCTTTTCAGAAGATCATTGGCAACATCAACAACAAATTGGCTCCCTTCACTATGATCATAGACAGTAAATACATCAGCTATCCAATGATAGCAGCAAAGCGTCAACAAAATACAATAGTCTTGATATTCTTTAATGCCTGATAAAAAAGTACATCCGTTATAATCCACTTGCCTTGTTCTTCTATAATATTGTTTGAGCGTGGGCTTTATTATTATTAAATTATTTTTAACTATATCATAGTGAATGTCATCCTGAACGTAGTCGTTTTTAAGAAAAAAACTATTGCTGTGAACATATAAAGCATAGGCAATTGTTTCAGTAGATATTCCATATTTTTCGCATAAAGCCGT
The DNA here is from genome assembly GCA_018365265.1 of Streptococcus parasanguinis. GTDB lineage: Bacteria > Bacillota > Bacilli > Lactobacillales > Streptococcaceae > Streptococcus > Streptococcus parasanguinis_G. The sequence goes on from JAGZKI010000065.1 coordinate 4,974, forward strand.
TGAGACAACAGGATTGTTTTCTATATATCTTATAAACTCACTTTCTTTCAAGTTTTTTGTTTTGGTTTTAGTTTTATTCATATATCCCTCACTATTATTATATCCGATTAACGACGGAAGGTTTCTGGTCTTTTCCACTCAAACACTACTGCATGACGTTCTTTGTCTCTTTCTTTTTTGATCTGACAAGATATACGATTGTTGAGGATCTTTTTTCGAGCGATTTTTAAAACTTCTTTCATTTCACATTTTACAAGCTTTCTACCTTTAATTTTCATTTCTTCATATATGGCATTATTGATAAAATCTCTTTCTTTAGCTGATAGTATCTTTAATCTTCCTTGCTCATCCGCATTATTTGATATGGTATTAATTGTTTCATCTTCTTTTTTTTCCATATCAACTTTACTCTTCTTTTGTTTTTTTGATTTTTGCTCTTTTCTAATCGAGCGGACTTGATCACGAGCAATAAATTTGACAGTTTGTTTTTCTTTTTTATTTAGTGCTTTACCTTTTAACTTAGCGGCTTCTTCCAGAAAATCATCTATTATCTTTTTTTCATTCTCAGTAAGATTTTGTATCCATCCCATTCTTAGTTTTTTTGTTTTACTTTCCATATCATTACCTTTTTATTTATATTTTTTAATTAATACAATTAAAAAACAAAAAACTCAAATTAATCCATGCACCATATTTAATTTATAAGCCTACTTATCTTTCGTTAGTGCCTTGATGAAATGGCACCTACCTACTGATATTTTTAAAATTATTTTTTTGTACTAGTAGTACTAGAATTTTATTAGATTAGGTTCTGGGGTTTTAGATAGCGACTTTCAGTCGTAGTAGTTTTCCGTCAGGAAAACTTAGTTTTTCTGCAAGCTTCACCCCCCTAACCCCCCGTAAAAAAATACTATTGTAATATTTTTTTTAGGTTCGCAGGTTGGCGATTCTCACCGTAGCTATTGAGTTCCAGCACGTTTCCATTACTGGGACACCCCATCGGACTCCTACGGATACATCATGATCATTTAAAGCATTTTCTCGTTTTACTAAAGAAAATTATACTACCGCTTTATAGATTTTAGATGAACGCTTCAAGTTGGTGGCTACCGACTTCCCCCCGTTTATATGCCACCTACAATAACCTAAGAACAAAACAGTTTTTAACACATGATGTCCAAAGATTCTTAGACCTGATACACAGGTTTAACGTTATTGCTTTTGAAGACTAAAATGTTTTTGGAAATGGTATTTGAAAAGCTTATAAAAAGTTGAGATTTAGATTTGACAAATATGAAAAGATTATTTAATACTTTATTATATTTGTAATCACGTTATTCCTCTAACTGATTACAAGGCTTCAAAAGTCGGCAAAACTTTTTTAGTCCTTAAAAAGTCAACTTTGATAAGTTGGCTTTTTTTGTATCTTTATTTTATTTACAACACAACATTTTACTTGTCAAATAAAACAACCTAACTTTATTAAAAATAAAAAAGACCAGACAAACTTAAATATATTTCGTCAAAAAACACATTTAACATATGATCTCATGGATTTTTATTTGATTTTTACTGTTTAATCAGCAATAACTCAAATGGTTATGATACAAAAGGTGATAACAAAAATGGTGTTTACAAGACTCTGCACAAAAATGCAACAAGCTCTATATGTAATCATGCAACATATACAATCAAAATCATTAACCTAAATCATCTAATATTCCCCACGTTACTTGACTCTCTTTCCTTATGGTTTATTTTTCACCCTTTGCTTTTTCACTCTTATTTTAAGTCCGAACCTACACCATCCATTTTTTTAAAAAAACTGTCGTTATAAGTCTGTTTTAGTGCATTTAGCTTTTCCCGCCTTACGGCGGGAGGGAAATTAACTCTTTTGCCCTTACGGGCGCTCTCTAAAACCATAATCATTAAGATTCGTGTAATACCTCAGCCGTTCATCCGAATCTAGCCCTGTAAATTTCACAGCCTATAAAACTAGAGTTATTATTTAAGTATAGAAAAACTTTAAACATTGTCGTTATTTTTAGCTCCGTTAGGAGATATAAAAATAAAGCAATGCCCACCTATACACTGCTACGCAGTGTGTGGGGTCTACCGACGGTTGCCTGCCGCAGGCTAACACCGTTTCCTT
>JAGZKI010000066.1 GCA_018365265.1 Streptococcus parasanguinis
CCAAACGGGCAACTTTAACCCCTCCGCCAAAGCTTTGGCAACATAGTTAATCCCCACGGCAGCGGGAATCAAAGTCATGGTGGCAGCACTTAACTTAAATTTCCACATACTGGTACGATGAATCGGTTCTGTTTTCATAATCTTCTCCTTTTGTTTTTAAAGAGCCGTGTCTGTTTAGACTTTCGGACGCAACGCTCTATAGATTTTTATGGTTGAACTGCCTTCATTCTAGCAGAATCACCTTAGTCGACATCGGATCCTCTCCTTGAAAATATTTGTTCAACAGTTCACAATTAATCATACGCCTATTTCATCAGAAGTCAAGAGTTTTCTAAATTTTTCTTGAAAACGTTCGGAAAATGGATTTCAACTACTCCCCTAACCCTAATTGAAAGGGTTGTACCCCCCATCATCCGATCATTTAAGGCCAGAAGAACAAAAACAAACACCATTTCTGGTGTTTGCTTCATTTTAGGCTAGCTTATTTTTTCTTTTTCTTCAAAATATAAGCAGCGATACTTGCCAAAACAAAGGCTAAAACAAGACTAATAATAGAGATCGTCGTACCCGTATTTGGTAAGAATCCTAAGATTTTGCCTGGTTTCTTCGACTCTGGTTGGCTTGGTTTTTTAGGTTCGGGTTGACCCGGTTTCTTTGGTTCAGATGAACTTGGCGGAGTTGGTTGTTTTGGAGTTTCTTTTGGAACATGCTTGTTAGTAATCACAACATTTCCTTTACCATCCTCTACCTTACTTGCTTCATAGCCTTTTGGAAGATCTACTTCTTCCACACGATAGCTGATCGCTTGGCCAGCTTTCTTTTCAGGCAACTTGCTGAAGGTGTGAGTCCACTTATTGTCCGCAAACAATTCAACCGGATCTCCAACTTTTTCATCATTTGCATACAATTGAACCTTAATGGATTTTGGACGGAGACCGTCTTGGTCATTGGCATCATCCCATTTCTTAGTAACCTTCACTTCTGTAAGGGCTGGTTCATGCGTATTGGTCAAGACGATATTAGCCTTGTCCTTATCATTTACCGTTACTTTGTAACCATCTGGGACAGTTACTTCTTTGACTGTATATGCAATGGCTTTTCCAGCTGCCTTGGCATCAAGGTTTTCAAATGCACCTTTCCAATCGTTCGCTGCAGAAAGTTCTACTACTTGTTCAGTTGGAACACCATCTTTGTACAATTGAACTTGAATGCTAGCTGGGCGCAGACCATCTTGGTTATCTGCATCTTCCCATTTCTTGCTCACTTCTACTTTGGTCTTTTCTGGTTCGTGCGTATTGGTCACGACTACTTGACCTGGATTCGTTGCTTCGACAGCTTGTGTGTAGCCTTCTGGAACATCGATTTCTTTTACTGTATAGTTGATAACTTGGCCAGCTTTCTTCTCGTCTAAGTTTGAGAAGGTATGGGTCCATTTGTTATCTGTTGACAATTCAACCGCCTTACCAACCTTTTGATCACCAGCATACAATTGAACCTTGATTGTTTTTGGACGAAGGCCATCTTGGTTATTGGCATCCTTCCAGTTTTTGGTAACGGTGAGGCTTGTCTTACCTGGTTTGTAAGTATTGGTGATCGTTGTTCCATCAATCTTAGTGGTGTAATTATCCACCTTGTCTTCTGTCACTGTGTAGACAACTTTTTGGCCATCTTTGTAGACTGGTAGGTCTGTGAAAGTATGCGTCCATTCATTTCCTTGACCAGCAAGATCGATTGATTGCACTTCTTTTCCATTGGCTAAGAGGTGAACTTTGATAGTTGTAGGTCGAAGACCATCTTGGTTTTGTGCATCATCCCAGACTTTCTTGACTGTAACCGTCGTTGTCTCAGGAGTGCGCTTGTTGGTGATGGTGGCTTTTCCATCTGTGAAGCTGGCTTCTTCTGTATCGACCGTATAATGAGTCGGAACTTTCACTTCCTTAACAGTGTAAGTATTGAGCTTGCCATCACTGTCTTTATCTGGAAGATTCGTAAAGTGGGCTTTCCAGTCTGTTGCGGCTGAAACCGTGACTGGTTTTCCTTGAGCTTTGCCATTCTTGTAGAGTTGGAATTCCACACTTGCTGGGCGAAGCCCTTCTTGGTTGTCTTGGTCATCCCAAACTTTTGAAGCTTCAAGATCAATATACTTGATATCTGCTTCATCAGCGATCTCAACTGGGACTGCTTTTGAGCCAACCGCTTTTCCATCCACCGTGACGTGGTAGATTTGTTTGTCCGCATCATAGGTGACAACCACAGCATGTTCTGTTTCATCCAACTTGTAGTTTTCAGGTGCTTTGGTTTCTTTGAGCGTATAGGTTCCTTCTGTTAAGGTGTTAAAGGAAAGTTCTCCATTTTTATCAGAAGTTGCCGTCGCAACAACCGCACCATTCGCATCTGTTAAAGTAAATTCAGCACCTTCAAGGACTTTCTTAGGATCATCCTTGTCCACCTTCTTGACTTGGAAAGCTGCTGAGAAAATTTGTGCAGTTACGGTATTGGACTCACGGTTTCCTTCGTGGCCTTTGGCCTTGTAACCAAATTGGTTATGGGCTTGGACTACACCTGAACGACCACCGTTGTCTTCATTATCTTTGGTGCGTTTTTGCATCAAGTCTTTGACGTCTTTGGTCAACTCCGTTGGGTTAACAACTGGGACACCAAAGTTTGCTTCGCTACGGGCTGGAATGGTCGTTCCTTTATCCGCCACAAACTTGATACCCGTCACTTGACTGTAATCTGCTACGGCTGTCGTCCAGATATCCTTATCTGCTGCCTGCTCCATGGTGTCACTTGTGACGCTAGAGTCTGTCGTGTAGTAGACTGTCCAGCCTTCAGGGGCAGATACAGGTCCACGGAGGCTAACCGTATATTCAGTCAAACGATTCGACCCATCTAGGGTATTGACATCGTGTACTTTTGGTAGAGCATCGTAAACAACTCCGTCTTCGACTGGCTTATCTGTATTGTTTTTAATGGTGATCTTGTAGTTAAAGGTTTCACCAGGCTTGAAGGTACGAGTAACAGTAGATGCATCGGATAGATCATCATTTTTAGCGATGTATTTGCGGGCATAGATCCCTTCAGCTGCGACAATTGTATAGTTTGATTGAGCATAAGGAATCTTATCCGTTGTTGAACCATTCCCGTTTAGGTCATACACGTCTTCAGTAACTCGATCAGGGTTGGCATTTTCAAGATCGTGGATTCCGTCTCCTGCCACATATACTTTATTGGTGAAGGTCCCACCGTCATCTTTTCCTTTTAAATCGGCCACGATAAACGGTAAACGCACACGATTAAGATCCATAAGAGAAGCTTTAATAAACTCTTTTTGGTCCAAATGCATCACAATAGCGGTTCGACCTGAATTGTGGTAATTTTCAATGACCTCGTAGCTCTTAAGGAATTTCATACCTTTTTCACTAGAGGCAAGGTTTCTCTCAAAATCTTTAAAATCGACTTTAAGGGTATTCGGATCATAAAGATCAATAATCCGTAGGTCTCCATAATTCTTATCAGGATCTAAAACTACTTTGGTTGCCATCAAACCAAAACGAATATTTTGTCCATCAGTATAGCGAACATCATTGTAATCAGTCGTTTTTGCAATTTCAAAACTTTCCTTCATAGGGATCAGCTTGAAAGTCCAATCTGCTGACTGATCTTTGGCAACATTTGACTGTGTTTTATAGGTCACACGGCCTGTGTTCTTGTAAACATTTTTGGTCGCATCCGTTTCATCGTAACGCGTCTTTTCAGGATCCTTGAAGCTTGTATAGCTATTGAGGGTAATTCCCTGACCAGATTGAAGGACAAAATCATCCTTCATTTCCATCCGCCAGCCCACAACGGTTCCATACTTGGTCAAATCAATTAGACCGTTCCCGTCTTTATCTGCTTCTGACTGAATTTCTTTCGTACTACCATCTTCCATAGTCAGGATGATTCGTTTGACAATGGTATGGATTTGTTTCCCAATCCCATAGTTTCCTTCCATCAGGCGACTATAATCGATCCTGGTAAACTTCAAGCGAGGGTCCACAGTCTCATCGTAAAAAACAAAATTCTTCTGAGGTGAAGGGGTGTTATTATGAAATTTTAGAATCCACTTGTAATTAGCAGCCTTGTAATCTGTTGAATCATAAACATCCCCATCAGCCCGTTTGGCAAAGCTTCCGGCTCCTTCAAGGTCACGTGAAGTCAAACGGAAAATAAGGGAATCTTCCGCAGTAATATCTGGTTCTCCCTCTCCACGGTTGGCAGGAATTCCTACGATGCTACCAGTATTGGTCAAATCCTTGCTAAGGACGTCCTTGAGGGTTTGGTCTTTTTCTAAGACCAAATCAGGGAATTTCAAGTAGAGGTAACTAGTATCCTTGATTTTGGTCATAAATTCTTGGTGATAAGCTGCTGGATTGTTGCTTGCATCCGCCTTGAAAGTCTTCGTAACGGTACCATCTCCATTGTCTACCCAGCCTTCAGACTTGGTTGTATCAAGAACAGCTGTGCGAGTCTTCCCACTCTTATCTGTATAGGTTGGTAACTTATCAGTGATCGTTGCTGATTCTAACTGACGGTATTGACCACCGTATTGACCACGCATTCCGTCCAATTGGAAGGCAAATGGAACAGAAGTTGGTGTTTCAATATAGTTCTTTCCATCCGCACCTTTGACAATACCTGGCATTGCTTCCGCATAGTCCTTAGACATGGCTTCGTTCAAGTTTTGGTTGATGTACTTGGTGAAACGATAATCGTTGTACTTAGGCTTCCAAATGATATCATTGAGCGCTGTTTCTTGCCCATTGATGTTCAAAGTTCCTGTGATATCTAGCGAGTAATTCGTCGGTGGATACCCGATTGTAAACTTCCCGATAAAAGGCAAGGTCAACACTTCTGATTTTTGGTAATTGCTAAAGTGAAGGGTGACTTGATAATCATCACCAACCTTTGTTACCGTTGGTTTATCATGCTCTGAGGCACTATTAAAGTCTGGAATGCTGACTTCTCTGAGGTACTTGCCTGGTACTTTCAAAGTAATCGCGACATCGTTAATGTCGGTTGTCAAATTTTTAGGGGTAATCTGGATATAGCCAGACATGGTATCCCCTGTAAAATAGGACATGCCACCTGGATGGTCTTGTTTGTCCCCATACAAGAGGGTAACATCCAAGGCCCCGTTATCTCCAACTGCTAGCTGGTTGGCATAGGCAGTTACAGCCCCTTGACCAATCTGGCCTAGCATCATGAGAATCGTTAAAATGGCAAAACCTTTTTTCAAAAAGTTTTTCCATAATAAACTAAGCTTTTTCATGTTTTATCTCCTTACTTTAGTTAGCCTTCCAAAAAGGCCCTCCCTTTAATTTTATCAATTATTTTTTAGAATATCTATTGCTTTTCAAAATAAATAATAAATATTCAATAATATAGACATTGTTTGCACTAATGTCTATATTATAAGTCACTATCTGGTAATGATTTCCCCACCTTGCTATTCAAGGGCAATCAAATGAAACATCTATAAATGAGGTGGAGCAGGCCTAACAATCCTTATCCCCCCTTAATTTATCCATTCAAAAAACCTCAAACATAACTGTTTGAGGTTTGTACACCCTACTATTGGTTGGTTATTTCATCTAACTCTTCACCATTTGAAGGAATCTTTTGTTTTTCCCTTCTATCTCGTACCCACAGCATGGCCATTCCAAAGAGATGGCTTCCAAACAAGGCCGTCACAAAAATCAGCTTGCCTCTGTCTGGATAAGAGAGAGGGAGAGTCCTAAAGCGGTTCTGTTGCAAAGTTTTCCAAAAAATCTATTTTAGTGTAAAATTGAGAAAAAAGACAGAGAGGACAGAGTAATGAATCATTTTAAAGGCAAACAATTCAAAAAAGACGTCATTATTGTCGCTGTTGGTTACTACCTGCGTTACAATCTAAGCTATCGTGAAGTTCAGGAATTGTTATATGATCGTGGAATAAATGTTTGTCATACTACGATTTATCGTTGGGTGCAAGAGTACAGCAAAGTCCTCTATTATCTTAGGAAGAAGAAAAATAGACAATTCTTCTATTCATAGAAAATGGACGAAACCTATATCAAAATTAAGGGACGTTGGCATTATCTTTATCGTGCAATTGATGCGGACGGCTTAACCTTAGATATCTGGTTACGAAAGAAACGGGATACGCAAGCAGCATATGCTTTCTTAAAACGACTCCATAAACAGTTTAGTGAGCCGAAAGCAATTGTGACCGATAAAGCACCTTCTCTTGGCTCCGCCTTTAGAAAGTTACAGAGTGTGGGTTTATATACTAAGACAGAGCACCGAAATGTGAAGTATCTTAACAATTTAATAGAACAAGACCATCGACCTATTAAACGACGAAATAAATTTTATCAAAGTCTCCGTACAGCCTCTTCCACGATTAAGGGCATGGAGACCCTTCGAGGAATATATAAAAAGAACCGAAGAAAAGGAACGCTCTTCGGCTTTTCGGTGTCTACTGAAATCAAGGTATTAATGGGAATAACAGCCTAAGATATTTGGAGTTCAGAGAGGGCGCGTTTGATTTTCAAACTTCGCAACAGAACCAATTTGTCC
>JAGZKI010000067.1 GCA_018365265.1 Streptococcus parasanguinis
CAATTTCTCTGAAATGACCTGAATTGATAAATATTTCAATTTATCTTCTTTTTGTTTGATACTTAGATATAGTACGATTTCTACCGCTTGAGAAAAGGCTGCTGAATATGACATAGTATACCTCCATTAACCTTATTGATATATTTAAATTATATCAATAAAATATCAATAAATACACTAAAACATTTCACAGAAATAGCAACAGAGTCGATAATTCCTGAAAATTCTCCCCCTAACGGATGACTTTCTCGTTACTGAAATAGATTAATCAATCTAGCTAAGATAGTATTTTGCGGTTTATATTCTTCATAATCATTGTTATTCAAAGAAGAACATCTAATTCTCACTAAAATTTCATCAGTTTTATTTTAGGTACAGGGGTGGAAAGATATTCTAGACAGTATTTTTTGTAGACGTCTTTTAATAATGAACTGATTTCATTTATTCCCTTTTTTCTTAAACAAAAAACCTAGTAAAACACAAGCAAAAACTAAAATTGTAGACAGCTTATAAATTGACGTAAATACTGTTACTTTATCATAAATATGCCCCAACTCTTGTAAATGCCCATTAAAAAGAGACAAGAAAATAGCGAAAGCTAATACTAGTCCTACTTGACGAAAAACAAAGAGAACAGACTGAGATGCGTTCAATAAATCTCCTTCAAAATCACTAGCTCCAAGTACTTGAGAAGGCCCAAGTAATAGCCCATATCCAGCTCCTAAGAAAAGGCAAGCTAAATAAAGATGCAACGTACTCGTAGCCGTAATAGTTCCAAAAAGAAGGTAAGAAACACCCATCAGTACAAAACCAAGTATGATGGTGAAACGTGGTCCAATCTTAGATAGAGTCATGGATGCAAGAGGTGAACAAATCGTCAGTGCAATAGATACAATCATAAGTAGCAACGACGAAGCTACCGTCGTATGCCCAAGAACTTGTGAATAATATGTAGGGAGAACAATAAAGAGCCCTACTTGAAACACGGTTGAAAAGACCATTACTAAAGAAGCTGCATTGAAATTGCGAAAACCAAATAATTCCATTGGAATCATAGGTGAGTCAATCTTTCTTTCATACATGATGAAGAAAATAAGGGCAAGGACTGCAAATACAAATAAACTGATAATTGGTATACTCAACCAGCCCCATGATCGACCTTGAATAAGGGCGAGTGTCAGTGAAAAAAGACCAGCCATTGAAATGAACGAACCTATAAGATCATTTTTTTGCTCATTGACCGGTTCATTTTTCAAATCCAGTGCTACCAGACAAATAGCAATAATGACAATAACAAATGGAATATTAATATAAAATGCCCAGCGCCAATTGAGATACTGCGTCAAAGTACCACCCAAACTAGGTCCTAATGCCCCTGCTAAACCTTGAGTCAATGCGACAGTTGCAACAATAGGAGCCCGCTTCTCCACAGAATCAGCAGTACTATAGGCAATAGCCATCCCCAAAGGTAAGATGATAGCTGCTCCTATTGATTGCATAATACGTCCTATAATTAGTAATTGAATAGAACCTGAAATCCCTGAAAGGACTGATCCTACTAAAAAAGCAACACTTGCAATGACAAAAGACCTATGAACCCCATAACGACTAGCAAAGCGGCCTAAAGGAATTGCTAAAGCTGCAAACAGTAAGCTATAAATATTTAAAGCCCAGTTCATACCAACCATCGTTGTATGAATCGATGCTTGAATATTTGGCATAGCAACATTCATCACCGTTGTATCAATAAGCGTCAAAAAGACTCCCAGACACATTGCAAACACAATCAATTTTTTTCTATTAAACATCGTTTCTCCTCTTTGTATAAATCATCAATTTGGACAGAGTCCAAGCATTCCATTAATCTAGTTTGACTCTCAACAATATTTTTAGTCGTCAAGAAACCATTTAATCTCTTTCCATTTGTCAGGTAATCTTGACCTGATACATAGCAAAAAAACAACTTAAAGAAATCATCATTCTGCTTAATCATTTCAAAAGAAAAAGCAGAAACAATCATTTGTGTCATTTTCAACTCCTTTCAAGTAATTAGTATATATCATTTATACTAATGTGTCAAATGAAATTTTATATTTTGTAAAATTACTATGTGTCATTAGAATATCAACATTATTCCCGCACTTCTCCCCTCTTAACTGGCTGTGCTGTAATAGAAGGTATGAATAGATTAGAAAACCTAAGTGATTCTGAAAAAATATAAAGACATATACTATTATGCTTACTCAAACACATCATATAATGAAACTTTCCGCCGTGAGAAAAATGCTAGAAACACGGTTGTTTCTAGCACTCGGAATTATTGAACCTAAGGAAAGTTTTTAAGATGATTTTGAATTCAATTTGAATAGACTCTTTTGCCCTACTTCTTCTGATACAAATCAAAAACGATCTTGTCATTATAGAGATCAATGGTATTGGCCTTGGCATAGATTCCAAAGTCGTTATCCATCTCCGACAAGAGAATGGTGATGGTGGACTGCTTGGGTGAGATCTGAATGAATTTTGGGATGTTTTTATTTTTACTCAAGAGCTGCAAGACCATCCTTTGGGGGATTTGGAAGCTTCCCACTGAAAAGTCCTTCACCGTTAAGAGAATATTCTCGTTTTCCAACTTGGATGGTTGAAAGTAAATGTACAAAGGGTATGACTTTCCCAAAAGGCTCAACTGCCCTTCTAGCAAGATTTGTTGGTTGTCCGCATAGACCTTGTAATCGGATAAATGGTATTTTTTTAGCAGATATTTAATGGTGTCATTGAGCTGATCTCTGGTTGTCGTCATGGTCCCAACTTGGACGTCACTAGTCTTTGCAGTCCGTTGGAGCTGACGGACATCTTCTCTAGGTGTTGCCAATCGGCTTTGTACCACAAGACCCAGAGCTACAAGGAGACTCACCAAGCCTAAAAAGAGCCATTTCCAAATATTGATTTTTTTAATCTGAGCTAGTTGGTCTTTCTTGGGGATTCCGTTAATTCCAAGTTTTCTTAGTCGCATTGATTTTCTCCAATATTGCTTGTTTCATCTTTTCATAACCTGTGTTGTTGGGGTGAAAACGATCTTCTTCATACAAGGCATCGTTAGCAATCGGCGCCTTGCCATCACTGACTTCTGATACACCCATTTCCCCGTCAATTCCTTTATAAAGCAGATCATTGATCGGAACGAAATAGACCTGATCAAATTGCGCAATGGTTTCTTCCGTCGTCTCATTCCAACGATCAACAGCCGTCTGGATACTGGTTAATTCAGGAAAATTCAGGTAAAGAGGATTGTAGATCCCCACTACATAAATAGGAAGTTGGGGATTGTCCTTTCTGGCCTTTGTAATAATTTCTTTGAGGTTCGCTGTATAACTCTTGAGCGGTTTTTGGATATCTGATAGAGAAAAATCACTCAGATGATCGACAACAACTTTGCGCAGATCATTTCCCCCAACCGTTAAGGTCATGACACGCGCCTTTTTGAGATCCTTCTGAAGATCTGTTTGCTTCTTGAGTCGATCTAAGATCTGAGCACTTGTATTCCCAGCTACTCCATAGTTGACAGACTGGTACTGGCCGGCATTTTCATTAGACAGGCTTTGGGCAAGAATGGGGACAAAGCCCCCTTGCTTGGTGCTATCCCCTACTCCTTCGGTCAGTGAATCTCCTAGAGCTACATAAGTATAGGTGATTTCTTTCGCAGCCATTTTGGGCTTGGTCATACGAGGGGACGCAGTTGGTAGCAGAGCACGAAATAGAAAGACAAAGACAAGAAGGCTGGTTAAAAAGAAAACCAAGCCTTGCATCATTTTTTTAAGATTCATATGAATACGATCACTTATCCTTGGAAAATCACTTGTCCATCACAGATCGTATAAGCAACTTTTCCTTTTAATGTTTCACCTACAAATGGTGAATTGCCTGCTTTTGAAGCGAAATGATCCGATACCAGACGATCTGCTTCTGGATCAAAGATGGTCAAATCTGCCGGTCCATCCACTGCGATATAGCCAGCATCAAAATCATAGAGACGGGCTGGATTATAGGACATCTTTTCAAGCAATTGCATCAGGCTCAAATGACCAGCATGCACCAAGTAGGTCAAGCCAAGAGAAAGCGAAGTTTCAAGCCCAGTCATGCCAGATGGTGCTTTGGTAATATCAGGGACATTCTTCTCATCCGCATGGTGAGGCGCGTGGTCCGTCGCAATCACGGAGATGACGCCTGACTTCAAGCCTTCAATCACTGCTAAACGGTCAGATTCTAAGCGAAGAGGTGGGTTCATCTTGGCATTGCTTCCCTTAGTCAAGAGGAGACTTTCTGTTTTCGAAAAGTGTTGAGGTGCCACTTCTGCCGTTACATGAGCTCCTAATCCTTGGGCAAATTCCACCACCTTGACACTTTCTTCCTTGGAAAGGTGTTGGATATGGAGGTGAGCACCTGTCGCATGAGCAATCATGGCATCACGCGCAGCCATAGAATATTCGGCTACACCCGTCGCACCACAGACATGGAAGTGTTCCTTTGCAATGTTTTCATTCAAACCAAGAATGCCATTCAACTCAGGGTCTTCTTCATGCAGACTAATAAAGGTTCCTAGACGCTTAGCTTCTTCCAAGGCTTGGCGGACAACCTTAGTGCTTTGAAGGGGAATCCCATCATCTGAAAATCCCACTGCACCAGCCTTAAGCAGGCCTTCAAAATCTGTCAGGTGTTGACCGTCAAAGTTCTTAGTCACCGTCGCAACCGTATGAATGTGAAGATTTTCCTTGGCTGCAGAAGCTAAGACTTCCTCTAAGGTCGCAATATCTGAAATGGTCGGATTGGTATTGGCCATCATGACCACTCGAGTAAAACCACCAGCAGCTGCGGCTAAGGCACCCGTATGGATGTCTTCTTTATGGGTTTGACCGGGCTCACGGAAATGCACGTGTACATCGATCAAACCAGGAGCTACAACCAGACCAGTAGCATCAAGGACTTCTTGTCCATCCGTTGGGAGGTTTTCAGCGATCTCTACAATTTTCTTTCCTTCGATACGAAGGTCACAGACTTGATCCAAGCCGGTCTTGGGATCCATTACGCGGCCATTTTTAATGACAACCATTGCATTCTCCTTTATTCATAAAAATCAACATGCGACTCTAACAAGCGGTCGCCGTCATAGCGAAACATTGCTGAAAAGAAGGGTTTATCCTCCAACAACCACTCGACAAAGGTGTGGTCCCCTTCCCAGGTTGGTTTTGAGAGGACTTGATCATAAGGTACCCACTCCAAGGTCCCTTCGTTACACTCGATCAGTTCTCCCTCAAAATCTGTTACCTTGAAGACATAGGTATACCAGTCCAAATCTGGAGTAAACTCCGGAAAGGTAATGATCCCTTTCAAAACTGGCTTGGCTCTAAGGCCCGTCTCCTCAAAAATCTCACGCGCAGCACACTCCTGTGGAGTTTCCCCGCGTTCTAATTTTCCTCCAACTCCGATCCATTTACCTTCATGGACATCATTGGGCTTTTTATTGCGATGTAACATGAGAAATTCTTTCCCATTGTCAATGTAACAAATCGTTGCTAATTGTGGCATTTTTTACTCCTATCTTAACCAATCAATCGGCTCGCGCCCCGCCTCTTTCAAAAATTGATTGGTTTTTGAAAAGGGTTGGGAACCAAAGAATCCTCGGTAGGCCGATAAAGGACTTGGGTGAGCTGATTCAAGAACCAAATGTCGATCGTTGGTAATCAACGGCTTTTTCTTACGGGCATAAGATCCCCAGAGGATAAAGACAACAGGCTCCTCCAACTCATTGACCACCTTGATCACAGCATCTGTGAAAGGCTCCCAAATTTGACCAGCATGGCCATTAGCCTGACCAGCTGGCACCGTCAAGCAGGCATTGAGTAAGAGCACTCCTTGCTCTGCCCAAGAAGTCAGATCATGGGAGCGCTTATCTCCAATATCTGAGCGCAATTCTTTGAGAATATTTTGCAAAGAAGGCGGCGCTGGTACATGATCCGGAACAGAAAAACTTAAGCCCTGCGCTTGATCCGGTCCATGGTAGGGATCTTGGCCTAAGATCAAGACCTTGACCTGATCCATCTCTGTCGTCTGCAAGGCCTTAAAGACCTTGTCACGCGGTGGATAAACCACTCCTTTGCTATAGACTTCATTCATAAAGTCATTGATCTGGTGAAAATACCCTTCTGGAAGATGGGATTTGATGGCTTCATGCCAGGGTGAATGCTGCATGGAAACTCTCCGCTATCCAATAAATTCTTACCTTCCATTATACCACATTTGGCGCAGATCCACTGGATAAAAAAGAGGCTGGGACAAAAGTCCTAGCCTCTCAATTATTTTTGGATTGTCGAGCAAGACGCAGTGGTTGAGTGGGCTCTACTACGCTGATTTCAT
>JAGZKI010000068.1 GCA_018365265.1 Streptococcus parasanguinis
TGATTTTTTGAAATCAAAAGGATACGAAGTGCTCGACTTTGGGACTTATGACCATACACGTACCCACTATCCAATCTTTGGTAAGAAAGTCGGTGAAGCTGTAGCTAGCGGTCAAGCAGATCTTGGTGTATGTATCTGCGGTACCGGTGTTGGTATCAACAATGCGGTAAACAAAGTTCCTGGTATCCGTTCTGCCTTGGTTCGTGATATGACTTCTGCTCTTTACGCTAAAGAACAATTGAATGCGAACGTTATTGGATTTGGTGGTAAAATCACTGGTGAATTGTTGATGTGCGATATCATCGAAGCATTCATTCATGCTGAATACAAACCAACTGAAGAAAACAAAAAATTGATTGCAAAAATCCAACATGTTGAAACCCATAATGCTCACCAAGCAGATGCAGACTTCTTTACTGAGTTTCTTGAAAAATGGGATCGCGGTGAATATCACGACTAAGGGGTAGAATATGATTCTAACGGTAACTTTGAATCCATCTATTGATATTTCTTATCCACTAGAAAAATTGAACTTAGATACCGTCAATCGCGTATCTGAAGTTTCTAAAACAGCTGGTGGGAAAGGTCTTAATGTTACACGTGTCCTTTCAGAAAGTGGAGATCAAGTAGTAGCGACAGGTTTTGTCGGTGGGACAAATGGTCAATTTTTGAAAGAGCATTTGCCATCAGGAGTTCAGGCAGCGTTCTTTGATATCGATGGTGATACACGGAATTGTATCGCGATTCTACATGAAGGGAATCAGACAGAAATCCTGGAAGCAGGACCTGAAATTAGTAACTCTGAGTCAGAAGGATTCTTAAACCATTTTGAAGGATTGATGAAAGATTCAAATGTTATTGCTATTTCTGGTAGTCTCCCAGCTGGACTGTCTACAGATTACTATGCAAAACTGATTGAAATCTCACAAAAGCATCAACGCAAGGTTGTACTAGATTCATCTGGAAAATCTCTAGAAGCAGTTTTGAAATCTAGTTTCAAGCCAACTGTTATCAAACCAAACAATGAAGAACTTTCTCAACTTTTGGGTAAAGAAGTAACAGAAGATCTTTCAGATTTGAAAGAAGTGTTAACAGATCCATTGTTTGATGGCATTGAATGGATTATCGTCTCACTTGGAGGAGATGGGGCATTTGCTAAGCATCAAAACACCTTCTACAAAGTGGATATTCCTAAAATTGAAGTAGTCAATCCGGTTGGTTCTGGAGATTCTACTGTTGCAGGAATTTCATCAGCTCTTAATAGTCAAAAAAATGACGAAGAATTGTTGAAACACGCAATGGTATTGGGAATGCTCAATGCACAAGAAAAAATGACTGGCCATGTGAATATGGACAACTACGAACAACTATATAAAGAAATTAAAGTAAAAGAGGTATAAAAATGGCACTTACAGCACAAAAACGTAAATCATTAGAAAAACTTTCAGACGAAAATGGAATCATCTCAGCTTTGGCATTCGACCAACGTGGTGCCTTGAAACGTTTGATGGGTCAATACCAAGATGCTGAACCAACTGTAGCTCAAATGGAAGAATTGAAAGTTCTTGTAGCAGATGAATTGACAAAATATGCTTCATCTATGCTTCTTGACCCTGAATATGGACTTCCTGCTACTAAAGCTTTGGACAAAAATGCTGGACTCCTTCTTGCATATGAAAAAACAGGATACGATACTTCAAGCACAAAACGTTTGCCTGACTGCTTGGATGTATGGTCTGCAAAACGTATCAAAGAACAAGGTGCAGATGCTGTTAAATTCTTGCTTTACTATGATGTAGATAGTGAAGATGAATTGAACCAACAAAAACAAGCTTACATCGAACGTGTAGGTTCTGAATGTGTGGCTGAAGATATCCCATTCTTCTTGGAAATCTTGGCTTACGATGAAAAGAATGCTGACACAGGTTCTGTTGAATTTGCTAAAGAAAAACCTCGTAAAGTTATTGAAGCAATGAAAGTATTCTCAAACCCACGCTTCAATATCGATGTATTGAAAGTTGAAGTTCCAGTAAACATGAAATATGTTGAAGGATTTGCTGAAGGTGAAGTGGTTTACAGCCGTGAAGAAGCTGCTGCTTACTTCAAAGCACAAGACGAAGCTACAAACCTTCCATACATCTACTTGAGTGCTGGTGTATCAGCTAAATTGTTCCAAGAAACTCTTGAATTTGCTCACAATTCAGGTGCAAACTTCAACGGTGTACTTTGTGGACGTGCAACTTGGGCTGGATCTGTTCAATCTTATGTTGAAAAAGGTGAAGAAGCAGCTCGCGAATGGTTGCGTACAACAGGATTCCAAAACATTGATGAATTGAACAAAGTTCTTCAACAAACTGCTACTTCTTGGAAAGAAAGAGTTTAAAATAAATTCACTTGATTTAAAATTTCAACGATTTAACCTCCTAAAGTATCTTAAGGTGATATATTAAAATTTCTTCTTTGTTGAAATTATTAAATAGAAGACCATCGTCAGACTTTCAAATTTTGGAAGTTTTCGATGGTTTTCTTTTCCTATGTCAGAAACTAAAACTGTAAATGTTCCTAGTTTCAGTTATTATATAACTAAACATAGGAATAAAGGTATATAATAAAGTTGTCCTCAATTAGAATTTCCCCTCTATTTTGAGGACAATAGTAGGAGATGGTGAAAAGGGTAGTCGTTAAAGTAATTTTTCTAACTTTTCTCTCCATTTTTTATGGTAAACTCCTTGATTTAAGTTTTTTAGTTGTAAAAATGAAAACATATTTTTTGTTTAAAGCAAACAAAAAAATAACAAAAATAGCAAAAAAATAATCAGAAAGGGTTTACAAAATCAATTATAAGTGTTATAATGAAAACATAGTTTGAATAGGGTGGATCGTAACTGAGTAATATTAGGCGAGACTGCAAATGAATTCGGGGGGTAGTATTATTCTGTTTTCCCTGCTCGTTTGTGGTCTTTTTATATTTGTCTATGACGTTATGATTATCTTACTTTTGGTCATAATACTGGGAGAAAGGAGGAGTTACAGTGTTTCGGATTGTAAGCCCGATTAATAACAATATTGCTTTAGTAAGAGATGAAAATCAAAGAGAGTTAATCGTTACTGGTAAAGGTATTGTCTTTCAAAAGAAAAAAGGAGACATTATTGTAACTAGTTTAGTTGACAAGGTATTCCATTTGAAGACGGAAGAATCAAAAGAAAACTTTTTGGCTCTCTTAAAAGATGTTCCTCTTGATTTTATTACAGTGACATATGATGTTATTGATAAATTAACACTGAAATACAATTATCCTGTACAGGATTATCTGTATGTAACTTTAACTGATCACATTTATTGTGCTTACCAGTCTATTCAAACAGGTAACTACCAAAGTAGTAAGTTGCCAGATGTTTCAAATGAGTATCCAATTGAATATCAAATTGGTGAAGAAGCTCTTTCCATTTTCAAATCAAAATTATTTGATGGTTTTCCTGAGGACGAACTTGGAAGAATTGCTATTCATTTTATAAATGCTAAGAGAGAAGGGGAAGTGACTCCATCGTTTCAGATTAGTCGAACGAAGCATATTCTTGAATTAGTTAAGCAGGAATTGTCTCGAGACAATATTGAACGAACTCCACAGAATAGTAATTTCTATGATCGTTTCATGGTTCATCTAAGTTATTTTTTGGATTATATTGATCGATCTAGGAAAGATAACACGTCCTTGCTGGGAATGGAAGAACATCTAGAGGTTTCGTATCCTAAAGCTTTTGAAATAGGAAACAGAATCTATAATGTCATTGCAAGAGAAACAGGAGTGGATTTATTCCACAGTGAACGAATATATATCGTTCTTCATATTCAACGTCTCTTGTAAAAAATTAATTTGCTCTATATCATTAAATTTATAAGGAGGAACTATTATGAATAGAGAAGAAGTCCAATTACTTGGCTTTGAAATTGTCGCTTATGCTGGTGATGCTCGTTCTAAACTACTTGAAGCATTAAAAGCTGCTGAAGCTAGCGATTTTGCTAAAGCAGAAGCTCTTGTTGAAGAAGCAGGTGGCTGTATTGCGGAGGCCCATAAGGCTCAAACAACCATGCTAGCGCAAGAAGCAGCGGGGGAAGAAATTCCATACAGCATCACAATGATGCACGGACAGGATCACTTGATGACAACCATCTTGTTAAAAGATGTGGTTCATCATCTTATTGAATTATACAAACGGGGAGCTAAATAATAATGAACAAACTCATTGAGCTTATTGAAAAAGGAAAACCATTCTTTGAAAAGATTTCTCGTAATAAATATTTGCGAGCGATTCGTGATGGTTTCATTGCAGGGATGCCTGTAATCTTATTCTCATCTATCTTCATCCTAATTGCGTATGTACCAAACGCATGGGGATTCCATTGGTCTAAAGATATTGAAACTTTCTTGATGACTCCATATAGCTATTCTATGGGCATCTTGGCCTTCTTCGTTGCTGGGACAACGGCTAAGGGTTTGACAGATTCAATGAACCGTGACCTCCCAGCAACCAACCAAATCAACTACATTTCAACAATGTTGGCTACTATGGTTGGCTTCTTGCTCATGGCTGCTGAACCTGCTAAAGATGGCGGATTCTTAACAGCATTCATGGGGACTAAAGGGTTGTTAACAGCCTTTATTGCTGCATTCATTACTGTTAATGTTTACAAAGTCTGTGTGAAAAACAATGTGACCATCCGCATGCCGGACGAGGTTCCACCAAATATTTCACAAGTATTTAAAGACTTGATTCCATTTACATTATCAGTTGTACTCTTGTATGCACTTGAATTGATTGTTAAAGGTGCTATCGGTGTAACAGTTGCGGAATCAATCGGAAAACTTCTAGCTCCATTGTTCTCTGCAGCAGATGGATATCTTGGAATTACCCTTATTTTTGGTGCTTATGCCTTCTTCTGGTTTATTGGTATTCACGGCCCATCTATCGTTGAGCCTGCGATTGCAGCGATTACTTATGCAAATGCCGAAGTCAACTTGAACCTTCTTCAACAAGGTATGCACGCTGATAAGATCCTTACATCTGGTACACAAATGTTCATCGTCACTATGGGTGGTACTGGTGCAACTCTTGTGGTTCCATTCATGTTTATGTGGTTAACGAAATCAAAACGTAACCGTGCCATTGGACGTGCATCTGTAGTCCCAACATTCTTTGGTGTTAACGAACCAATCTTGTTCGGTGCTCCAATTGTATTGAACCCTATCTTCTTTGTTCCATTTATCTTTGCTCCAATTGCAAACGTATGGATCTTCAAATTCTTTGTTGATACCTTGGGAATGAACTCATTTACTTCTAACCTACCATGGACAACTCCTGGACCTCTGGGTATTGTTCTTGGTACGAACTTCCAAGTTCTTTCCTTCATCCTTGCTGCGCTATTAGTAGTAGTTGACGTGATCATTTACTATCCATTCGTGAAGGTTTACGATGAACAAATTCTTGAAGAAGAACGTTCAGGTAAATCAAACGATAGCTTGAAAGAAAAAGTTGCTGCAAACTTTAACACTGCAAAAGCAGATGCTATTCTTGAAAAAGCTGGTGTTGAAGGTGAACCAGTTCAAAACAATATCACAAAAGAAACAAACGTATTGGTTCTTTGTGCCGGTGGTGGAACTAGTGGACTTCTTGCCAATGCTTTGAATAAAGCTGCTGCAGAATACAATGTTCCTGTGAAGGCTGCTGCTGGTGGTTACGGTGCTCACCGTGAAATGTTGCCAGAATTTGACCTTGTTATCCTTGCTCCTCAAGTAGCTTCAAACTATGAAGATATGAAGGCTGAAACAGATAAACTTGGAATCAAATTGGCTAAGACTGAAGGAGCTCAATACATCAAGTTGACTCGTGATGGT
>JAGZKI010000069.1 GCA_018365265.1 Streptococcus parasanguinis
TGATTTTTTGAAATCAAAAGGATACGAAGTGCTCGACTTTGGGACTTATGACCATACACGTACCCACTATCCAATCTTTGGTAAGAAAGTCGGTGAAGCCGTAGCAAGTGGCCAAGCAGATCTTGGTGTTTGTATCTGTGGTACTGGTGTTGGGATTAACAATGCTGTTAACAAAGTACCTGGTATCCGTTCTGCCTTAGTACGCGATATGACAACTGCTCTTTATGCAAAAGAAGAATTGAACGCGAATGTCATCGGGTTTGGGGGTAAAATTACGGGTGAATTGCTCATGTGCGATATCATTGAAGCATTCATCCACGCTGAATACAAACCAACTGAAGAAAATAAAAAATTGATCGCTAAGATCCAACATGTGGAAACCCATAATGCTCATCAAGCGGATGCTGATTTCTTTACAGAATTCCTTGAAAAATGGGACCGTGGTGAATACCACGACTAAGAGGTGACGTATGATATTAACGGTCACGATGAACCCTTCGATTGATATTTCTTATCCTTTGGATGTACTCCAATTGGATACAGTCAATCGTGTGGCTGAGGTGAGTAAGACAGCTGGTGGGAAAGGTCTCAATGTTACCCGTGTACTTTCTGAGATAAAGGATCCAGTGGCAACGACTGGCCTACTTGGTGGTCGGACGGGGCAATTCATTCTCGATCATTTAGGAGAAGGGATAGAGGAACGTTTCTTTGAAATTGCTGGAGATACACGTAATTGTATCGCCATCCTTCACGAAGGCAAGCAAACAGAAATCTTAGAAAAAGGTCCAACCATTTCTGAGAAAGAAGGCCAAGACTTTCTCGACCATTATCGTCACTTGGTTGAACAAGTAGAGGTTGTTGCCATCTCTGGAAGTCTTCCTGCTGGTTTACCAGTGGACTACTATGCTAGCCTTGTTAAGATTGCAAGGGAAGCTGGGAAACCAGTCGTACTTGATTGCTCGGGAGCTTCTTTAGAAGCTGCCATTCAAGCAGCTGTCAAGCCTACGGTCATTAAACCAAACAATGAAGAATTATCACAGTTGTTAGGAAAAGAAGTGAGTAAGAATGTGGAAGACTTAAAAGAAGTTCTTCAGGATTCTCTCTTTGATGGCATCGAATGGGTGATTGTCTCCCTTGGTGCAAATGGCGCTTTTGCGAAGCATGGGGATGTCTTCTATAAGGTAGATATTCCTAAGATCGATGTCGTCAATCCAGTCGGATCTGGTGATTCGACTGTTGCAGGGATTGCATCTGGTCTCTATCATCATGAGAGTGACGCAGACTTGCTCAAGAAAGCAAATGTTCTTGGAATGTTAAATGCACAAGAAGCACAAACAGGACATGTCAACATGGGGCACTATGATGCCTTGTATCAACAATTAATCGTAAAAGAGGTATAAAATGGTATTAACAGAACAAAAACGCAACTATTTGGAACGTCTTAGTACAAAAGACGGTGTCATTTCAGCTTTGGCCTTCGACCAACGTGGGGCTTTGAAACGCTTGATGGCCAAATACCAAGACACAGAACCAACAGTAGCACAAATGGAAGAATTAAAAGTCCTTGTAGCTGATGAATTGACAAAATATGCTTCATCTATGTTATTGGACCCAGAATATGGTCTACCTGCTACAAAAGCCTTGGACAAAGATGCAGGACTCTTGCTCGCATACGAAAAGACAGGCTATGATACGTCTAGCACCAAACGCTTGCCTGACTGCTTGAACCTTTGGTCAGCAAAACGCATCAAAGAACAAGGCGCAGATGCTGTGAAATTCTTGCTCTACTATGATGTAGACAGTGCAGACGAACTCAACCAAGAAAAACAAGCTTATATCGAACGCATCGGTTCAGAATGCGCTGCAGAGGACATTCCATTCTTCCTTGAAATCTTGGCTTATGATGAAGGAATTGCGGATGCAACCTCTGCTGAATATGCAAAAGTGAAACCTCGTAAGGTGATTGAGGCTATGAAAGTCTTCTCAGATCCTCGTTTCAATATCGATGTCTTAAAAGTCGAAGTTCCAGTTAATGTGAACTTCGTGGAAGGATTTGGAGAAGGAGAAGTTGTCTATAGTCGTGAAGAAGCAGCTGCCTTCTTCAAAGAACAAGAAGAAGCGACCAACCTTCCATACATCTACCTCAGTGCCGGTGTATCAGCTAAGCTCTTCCAAGAAACTCTTGTCTTTGCCCACGAATCAGGTGCAAACTTCAATGGTGTTCTTTGTGGACGTGCAACATGGGCTGGATCAGTTGAAGCTTATATCAAAGACGGAGAAGCAGCTGCTCGTGAATGGCTTCGTACAGAAGGTCGACAAAATATTGAAGAATTAAATGACGTTTTGGCTAAAGTAGCGACACCTTGGACAGAACGCGTGTAAGAAACAAATCGTTATTGCCTCCTAAAGCAACATTTAGAACATTGGAAGGAAGAAATTCCTTCCAATGTTCTTCATTATATTTAGGCTTTGTTTATTTTTTATAAAAAAATGTTTAAAAATTTTCGCTGTAAGGGTTTACAAAATAAAAAACTTATGATAGAATAAGTCCATAAGTTAAATAGCAGTGAGCGTTACTAAGTTAGATTAGGCGTGACCACAAGTAGATTGAATGATTAGCATAGGCTAGTTTTTTCAGTTGCTTCGTGGTCATTTTTATTTGCTTTTAACAAATTTTACAAAGGAGAGCCTCATGTATCGTATTATCCATCCAATGAACAATAATGTTGCTTTGGTTCAAAATGAGCTTCAACAAGAGTTAATTGTTGTTGGGAGTGGGATTGCTTTTGGGAAAAAGAAAAATGATCTGGTAGCTGATGATAAGGTCGAAAAAGTATTTCGTTTAAACACGGATGAATCAAGAGAAAACTTTATGGCCCTTCTAAAGGATGTTCCTCTTGATTTCATCACAACCACTTATGAAGTGATTGATACCTTGTCTAAGAAATATGCCTATCCTGTTCAAGAATATATCTATGTGACACTAACAGATCACATCTTTTGTTCTTACCAGGCGGTTCAACAGGGAAGATACAAACATAGTGATCTACCTGATGCGTCTGCTATGCATCCGATCCCCTATAAAATCGCAAAGGAAGCGATTGAAATCTTTCGAGAGCGGCTCTTGGATCAATTTCCTGACGATGAAGTGAACCGCATCGCCTATCACTTCATCAATGCACAAGGGGAAGTCATTCATGAGCAGGATCCTGATGTCCAAGATCGCCAAGCGATTTTGAAAGCTGTAGAGGAAAAATTAGCTCAAAATGGATTGAAACGAAAAGAAGAGAACAGTCATTTCTATGATCGCTTTATGATCCATCTCAATTATTTCCTAGATTCGCTAGATAAGGGAAGAGAAGATCCAGAAGGTTTGAGCGAGATGGAACAACTGATTCAGCTAAGTTATCCAAAGGCTTATGAGATTAGTCATCAAATCTACCAAACCATCGCTGAACAGACAGGAGCCAAGATATCTCCTAATGAAAAAGTCTATTTAGCCCTTCATATTCAACGTCTATTATAAAAATTTTCAAAAGGTATCATAAGGAGGAACCAACATGAATAAAGAAGAAGTCCAATTACTTGGCTTTGAAATTGTCGCTTATGCCGGTGACGCTCGATCAAAATTGATAGAAGCATTAAAAGCTGCTGAAAATGGTGATTTTGCGAAAGCAGAATCCTTAGTAGAAGAAGCGGGTAGCTGTATCGCTGAGGCTCACAAATCTCAAACGACCATGCTAGCGCAAGAAGCTGCAGGAGAAGAAATCCCTTATAGCATTACCATGATGCATGGTCAGGACCATCTCATGACAACGATCTTATTAAAAGATGTGATTCACCATCTGATTGAACTGTATAAAAGAGGAGCAAAATAATGAATAAACTGATTGAACTGATTGAAAAAGGGAAACCTTTCTTTGAAAAGATTTCTCGAAACAAATATTTGCGAGCGATTCGGGATGGCTTTATTGCAGGGATGCCTGTGATCCTCTTCTCATCTATCTTCATCTTGATTGCCTACGTGCCAAATGCTTGGGGCTTCCACTGGTCTAAAGATATTGAAACATTCTTGATGACCCCATACAACTACTCAATGGGGATCTTAGCCTTCTTTGTTGGAGGAACAACTGCTAAAGCGTTGACCGATTCTATGAACCGGGATCTGCCAGCAACCAATCAAATTAACTACCTTTCTACCATGCTCGCTTCTATGGTTGGTTTCCTACTCATGGCAGCAGAACCTGGTAAAGATGGTGGCATTCTCACAGCATTCATGGGGACTAAAGGGTTGTTGACATCCTTCATTGCAGCCTTTGTTACCGTTAATGTTTATAAGGTCTGTGTGAAAAACAATGTGACGATTCGCATGCCAGACGAGGTTCCACCGAATATTTCACAAGTCTTCAAAGACTTGATTCCATTTACAGTTTCAATTGTTCTCTTGTATGCATTTGAATTGATTGTTAAAGGTGCTATCGGTGTAACCGTTGCGGAATCAATCGGAACACTTCTAGCTCCATTGTTCTCTGCGGCAGATGGTTATCTTGGAATTACCCTTATCTTTGGTGCTTATGCCTTCTTCTGGTTTGTAGGTATCCATGGCCCTTCAATCGTAGAACCAGCGATTGCGGCGATCACATATGCAAATATCGATAACAACTTGCACTTGCTTCAAGCTGGACAACATGCTGATAAAGTCATCACTTCTGGGACTCAAATGTTTATCGTTACCATGGGTGGTACTGGTGCAACCTTGATTGTTCCCTTCCTCTTCATGTGGTTGTGTAAATCTGAACGAAACCGTGCGATTGGACGTGCTTCCGTCGTTCCAACTTTCTTTGGGGTCAATGAACCAATTCTCTTCGGTGCTCCAATTGTATTGAACCCAACCTTCTTCATTCCATTTATCTTTGCGCCAATCGCAAACGTCTGGATCTTCAAATTCTTTGTTGATACCTTGGGAATGAACTCATTCTCCGCTAACCTTCCATGGGTAACGCCTGGACCTCTTGGAATTGTCCTTGGTACAAACTTCCAAGTTCTTTCCTTCATCCTTGCTGCTCTTCTAGTGGTAGTGGACGTAATCATTTACTATCCATTCGTGAAGGTTTATGATGAACAAATTCTTGAAGAAGAACGTTCTGGTAAAGCAAACGACAGCTTAAAAGAAAAAGTTGCTGCAAACTTTAACACTGCTAAAGCAGATGCTATTCTTGAAAAAGCTGGTGTTGAAGGTGAACCAGTTCAAAACAATATCACAAAAGAAACAAACGTATTGGTTCTTTGTGCAGGTGGTGGAACTAGTGGACTTCTTGCCAACGCTTTGAACAAAGCTGCTGCAGAATACAATGTTCCTGTGAAGGCTGCTGCTGGTGGTTACGGTGCTCACCGTGAAATGTTGCCAGAATTTGACCTTGTTATCTTGGCACCTCAGGTTGCTTCAAACTATGAAGATATGAAGGCTGAAACAGATAAACTTGGAATCAAATTGGCTAAGACTGAAGGAGCTCAATACATCAAGTTGACTCGTGATGGT
>JAGZKI010000070.1 GCA_018365265.1 Streptococcus parasanguinis
TTCTTCCTTGTAGTCAGCTGGTGGGTTGAATACTTTATGGTAAGTTTCACCTGTTTCGCGGTGAATAATACGACCACTCAAGCGTTCAAGAAGGCAAGAAGGATCCACTTCGATATTGATTACTCCCTCAAGCTCCAAACCAAGATCAACCAAGATTTGATCCAAGGCATGAGCTTGTTCGATCGTGCGAGGAAAACCATCCAAAAGGAATCCTTTTTCCTTAATGTCGTCTTGAGCCAAACGTTCTTTTACAATCCCGTTTGTCACATCATCTGGCACCAATTCACCTTTGTCGATGAATGATTTTGCAAGGACACCCATTTCAGTTTGGTTAGCCATCGCTGCGCGGAACATATCTCCAGTGGAGATGTGCGCTACGTGAAACTCTTCAACGATTTTAGCCGCTTGAGTTCCTTTACCTGCTCCAGGCAACCCCATAATTAAAAGATTCATGATGAATACTCCTTATTTTGTTTTTAAATGGAAGCAGGAGCGAATTCCTATTTCCATTTAAAAACAAAATAGAAGGCTGACAAAGTCAACCTTATTCTATTCTGTTGTTGTGTCCATAAATCCGACATACTTACGTTTTAATAAGTAGCCTTCTAGTTGTTTCATTCCCTCAATACCTGTCGAAATAATGATTAACAAACTAGTTCCTCCAAGAGCAACTGCATCTGTCAAACCAAATAAATCTCGAGCCAGGATTGGAATGATGGTAATAAAGCCAAGGAATACTGATCCGACGCTTGCCAAACGACGTAGCAAACGAGACATAAACTCTTCTGTCCCCTTACCAGGGCGAACACCTGGGATATAGGCACCACTCTTTTGAAGGTTTTCTGCCGTTTTTTCAGGATTGATCTGAACAAACGTGTAGAAGAAGGTGAAGAGAATGATCAATAAGGCATACATTGCCACACCAGTTGGTGTGTTTGTAGCCAACATGGCTTGAGCTGTTTTCACCCATCCTGCATTGTAACCCATAGCGCTAATCACTTGGAAAATTGCAGCAGGTGCTGCTGTAATCGAACTAGCGAAGATAACAGGAATCACTCCTGCCGGGTTCACTTTCAAAGGAAGGTAAGAACTTGATGGAGCTCCTTGCGCAATCTTTGTATATTGGACTGGAATCTTGTATTGTGCTTGCTCTACAAAGGTTGTAAAGTAAACAATAACCAAGACAGCAAGAATTAATACCCCAACAAAAATGAGGGAATTAGTCATTTGACCAGAACGAACGTTCACAAATGCATTTTCATAGATTTCTTTAATCATCTCAGGAATTGATGACACAATCCCTGCAAAGATAATCATTGAAACACCATTTCCGTACCCTTTATCTGTGATTTGTTCTCCAAGCCAAGTCACAATCATGGAACCGGTTGTCAGAATCGCACCGATTAACAGATAGGTCTTGGTATTTGGAGTTGCAACTAATTTTGCCTGAGACAAGGTGTGGAAGGTCGCTGTAATCCCAATGGATTGAACAAAAGCTAGAACCAAAGAAATATAGCGTGTTGCTTGGTTGAGTTTTCTCCGACCAACTTCTCCTTGTTTGCCCCATTCAACAAACTTAGGTAACAGATCCATTTGCAAAAGTTGCACGACGATCGAAGCTGTGATGTATGGGCTAACCCCTAATGCGAAAACTGAGAAGTTCCTCATAGCATTCCCAGAAACCAAACTGAGCATGTTCAAGAAGGACACATCTTGAAGGTTATTCAGAATTTTCGCATTTACACCAGGTACTGTAATCGTGGTTCCAATGCGGAAAACAAGAATGATGAAGATCGTAAATAAAATCTTCGACCGAACTTGTTTCACCTTAAATGCATCTTTTAATAATTTAAAAAACATAGGTCACCTCACTTAGATGACTTCAACTGAACCACCTTTAGCAGTGATAGCTTCTTCAGCTGATTTAGAGAATTTAGCTGCTTTAACAGTCAACTTCTTAGTCAATTCTCCGTTACCAAGAATTTTGATACCTGATTTTTCAGCTTTTACAATTCCTGATTCTACAAGTACTACTGGAGTTACTTCAGCACCATCTTCAAAGGCGTTCAATTGATCAAGGTTCACAATAGCATATTCTTTAGCGTTGATATTTGTAAATCCACGTTTTGGAAGACGACGGAACAATGGAGTTTGTCCACCTTCAAAACCAAGACGTACACCGCCACCGCTACGAGCTTTTTGACCTTTTTGACCACGGCCAGAAGTTTTACCATTACCAGATGAAGTACCACGACCAACACGGTTGCGGACTTTACGTGAACCTGTAGCAGGTTGTAATTCATGAAGTTTCATTATTTATTTTCTCCTCTTTTGTAAATTGCTAACGCATGTAATCAGGAAAAGGTGTCCTAACTACAAACTCGCCTATACTTATATTTAGTTTTAGGGGATGAGAACCTCTCATACCCCTGAAAACTTTGTTTCTATTTTAAATAGATTATTTTACTTCTTCAACTGTTACCAAGTGAGATACAGCAGTGATCATACCACGTACTGCTGGGTTATCTTCTTTGATAACAGAGCTGTTCAATTTGCCAAGTCCAAGTGCTACAACAGTTTTACGTTGTGACGGGATGCGTCCGATTGGAGACTTAGTCAAAGTAATTTTAATTTGAGCCATTTGAATCTCCTTTCTTAAGCCAAGTCAGAAACTGAAATACCACGAAGGGCAGCAACTTCATCAGCGCGTTTCAATTGTGCTAAACCGTTAACAGTTGCACGAACGATGTTGATTGGAGTGTTTGATCCAAGTGATTTAGATGTAACATCTGCAATACCTGCCAATTCGACAACGGCACGAACTGCTCCACCTGCAGCAACCCCAGCCCCTTCGATAGCTGGTTTCAACAATACACGAGCTCCACCAAATACTGATGTAACTTCGTGTGGAATTGTTGTTCCAACCATAGGAACTTCGATCAAGTTTTTCTTAGCATCTTCAACAGCCTTACGGATTGCTTCTGGAACTTCTTGAGCTTTACCAGTACCAAATCCAACACGGCCATTACGGTCACCAACAACTACAAGAGCTGCAAAACGAAGACGACGTCCACCTTTAACAACTTTTGTTACACGGTTGATGGCAACTACGCGTTCTTCAAGTTCAACTGCATTATCTTTAAATGCCATTTTCTAGTGTCCTCCTATTAGAATTTCAATCCGTTTTCACGAGCTGCATCAGCCAAAGCTTTAACACGTCCGTGATATAGATATCCACCGCGGTCGAACACCACTTCAGAAATACCTTTAGCAACTGCACGTTCAGCAACAAGTTTGCCGACAACAACGGCTTGTTCAGTTTTAGTTCCTTTTGAAACTTCTTTGTCAAGAGTTGAAGCGCTTGCGAGCGTTACACCCGCTACGTCATCAATTACTTGAGCGTAGATGCCTGTATTAGAACGGAATACGTTCAAACGTGGGCGATCAGCAGTTCCAGAGAGTTTTCCGCGAACGCGACGGTGGCGTTTTTGACGGATTTTGTTTTTATCTGGTTTCGAAATCACAATTTTCACCTCTTAATTTTAAAATCATGTGCTAAGCACTGAGTTGGTAAGATGAAGGTTGGTTGAAAAACAACCAAACTACATTATTTACCTGTTTTACCTTCTTTACGGCGAACGTATTCACCAACATAACGGATCCCTTTACCTTTATATGGTTCAGGTGAACGAAGGCTACGTACATAAGCAGCTGTTTGACCAACTACTTCTTTTGAAATTCCGTGAACAACGATTGTTGTTGGGTTTGGAAGTTCAAAAGTAATTCCTTCTGGAGCTTCAACTTCGTCTGGGTGAGATTTACCAACAGCCAAGACAAGTTTAGATCCTTGAAGTTGTGCACGGTATCCAACCCCGCGCATTTCAAGTTCTTTCTTGAATCCTTCAGATACTCCGACAACCATGTTGTGCAAAAGAGCACGAGTTGTTCCATGGATTGTTTTCATTTCTTTTGTATCGTTTGGACGGTGAAGCGTTACTTCAGTTCCTTCCACACGAATTTCAATATCTTTTGAGAACGTACGAGTAAGTTCTCCTTTAGGTCCTTTTACAGTTACAACGTTGTCATTGTTAGTGAGTTCAACACCAGCAGGCAACACGATAACTTTATTACCAATACGTGACATGTTTTCTATTCTCCTGTTAAATTGTCAGGCCTTTGCGGGCCAGTTTTCACGGGGTTTAAGATACTTATTTAGTTCAAGAGCTGAACTGAACACGCTCTAAGAACTGTGCAAAATAGATAAGTTGGCTTGTTTGTCAACAAACTGCTCCAACTTCCTAATTTTGTTTTGTTCTTTACGAGCTTTGTATCTTGATTTTACCAAACGTAAGCGATAACTTCCCCACCAACGTTCTTTTGGCGTGCTTCTTTATCAGTAAGCAAACCTTCAGAAGTTGAAAGGATAGCAATTCCAAGTCCGTTAAGAACTTTTGGAAGATCTTCACGTTTTTTGTAAACACGCAAACCTGGTTTAGATACACGTTTCAAGTTTGTGATAACTTTTTCACCGTTTTGTCCGTATTTCAAGAATACACGGATGATGCCTTGTTTGTCATCTTCGATGAATTCAACGTTTTTTACAAAACCTTCGCGTTTAAGGATTTCAGCAATCCCTTTTTTGATGTTTGATGCAGGTACTTCAAGTACTTCGTGTTTTGCTTGGTTAGCGTTACGAATACGTGTAAGGAAGTCTGCGATTGGGTCAGTCATAACCATTATAATTTCTCCTCTTACTAGTAGTTTGCAAGTTGCACTTGCTAGTTAATGATTGAGCTAGGCTCAGAAAGTTTTGATACATTCAAACAAGATAATCTCATTTGAACACGAGCTACAACCTGGGCAAAAAAGATAGATTTGTCTTGGAGCATCGCTCCTGCACCAAATCTCCTATTTTTGCTGGGGTTGTTACGCTCTTTGTATCATAGAATTACCAAGATGCTTTTGTGACACCTGGGATTTGACCTTTGTATGCCAATTCACGGAAGCAAACACGGCAAAGTTTAAACTTGCGGTAAACTGAGTGTGGACGTCCACAACGTTCACAGCGAGTGTATGCTTGAGTAGAGAACTTCGCTGGGCGTTTGTTCTTAGCAATCATAGATTTTTTAGCCATTAGTTTTACCTCCTATATTATTTTGCAAACGGCATTCCGAGGCCAGTAAGCAATGCACGTGATTCTTCGTCTGTGTTCGCTGTAGTTACAATTACGATATCCAAACCACGAGTTTTATCAACATCATCAAAGTTGATTTCTGGGAAGATCAATTGTTCTTTCACACCAAGTGTGTAGTTTCCGCGTCCATCAAATGATTTAGTTGGAACACCATGGAAGTCACGCACACGTGGAAGTGAAACTGTTACCAATTTATCCAAGAATTCGTACATACGTTCACCACGAAGGGTAACTTTTGCACCGATCGCAACACCTTCACGAAGACGGAAGCCGGCGATTGATTTT
>JAGZKI010000071.1 GCA_018365265.1 Streptococcus parasanguinis
CTGAAATGGCGTTATTCCGTGTGGATACTATTGCCAAGAATCATGAAGGACAACCAACTATTGAACGTGTAAGGGTTAATAAAAAATAGAATATATATATATGATTTATATTGTGAAAGCCGAGGCTCTAGGGCCTCGGCTTTTTCGTGTACCTGTAGGTGATAAATTTTCTGTATATAAAATTATCTTATCTATGAAAGCATTAAACTGAAAAGTCTAAAAATATGAAATTGATTACGTAATTACAATAATCGTTATATTCCGATATGTGGATTTATCGTAATAATTGATAGGAAAGATGAAGATTCTATTTCTTAAAATTAAAAAGTATTAAATATGAAATAAATAAACGACAAAAATGAAGAAAAGATGAAAAAGTTGTTTACAAGATAGAAATTTTTTGATATTGTATTGCCGTGGGTGAGTATATGATGATACATCATAAATATTTATAGTATTCAGATTGTAATTTAGAATACTATTATTCTGTGCAAGAAGTGTAGATGATAATTAATCTTTATACTTCTTCTTTTTATTATCTTTGCAATGTTATGCAACACAAGTGGTGTGTTTTACTGAGTTTTCGGTAAGAAAGGATAATCATGAATCGAATTTATAATGTCATTTGGAGTAAGACAAAAAAATGCTATGTAGTAGTATCTGAAATCGTAAAAACAGGTGGTGGTAAGGCGAAATCCGTACAAAACGGTACAACCTGGGCTCGTATGAGTGCAGTTATGGCGGTAGCTGCATTATTGATGGGTGGTAATATTACTGCGGTTCATGCGGCTGGCGATCATACTGCTATGATTATTGATGGTGTAAATGGTGCTGGGTATGTTACTGGCAAACCACAGTCTAGTGATGGTAGTTATTTATACAACTATCAAAATCCAGGGAATTTAAAACCATTTGATAATAGTAATGATAGCAGCAATTATACAACAAATATGTTCTCCGGTATTTCTATCGGTAGTAATACAAATATACGAGAAGGTACTACAAACTATTATTCCGGTTTAGCTATTGGTAACTATGCTCAAGCTACAGGTGGTATTTCCTTTGCTTTAGGTCATTATGCTCAGGCTTTATCACCATCTGCTATGGCTCTTGGTACAGCTACAAAGGCGAGCGGATTTAACTCCTTGGCTATGATGCGTCAATCCGCTGCAGAAGGTGAGTTCTCTGCAGCATTAGGTACTGCATCTTGGGCAAAGGGTAATGGTAGTTTCGCCATGGGTTACTCCGCTACAGCAAAAGCGGATCAATCTATTGCAATCGGTGCAGCAGAAACTATAAAATTACCTGGTCAACAACATGGTACTCCTAGTGCACAATATAATGCCAATGGTAATACCGTAACAGAAGGTGTTCGTTCTCTTGCATTCGGTACAAAGGCGAGAACATCTACTGCTGCATCTGACTCCATGGCATTCGGTTCTTCATCCAGTACTGGTGGCGCTAATGCGGTAGCTATGGGTTATAGTGCTAATGCTAGTGCAGAGAATGCCTTTGCTATCGGTAATACGGCGCAATCATCCGCACAAAATGCGGTAGCGATGGGTAAAAGTGCAAATGCAAGTGGTGTAAGCAGCTTTTCCATGGGTAGTAGCTCTAATGCTGCTGGTGCTGATGCTATCGCTATGGGTAGTTCTTCCCAAGCCAAATTATCCAACTCTATCGCATTAGGTGGTAATGCAAAATCCTTGGGTGCTGATGCGCTTGCACTTGGCGGTGCGGCTAATGCATCTAAAGATGGTGCCATTGCAATCGGTAAAGAAGCGAAAGCAAACAATACTAATACGACAGCTATCGGTCTTGGTGCTACTGTTACAGGTACTAACTCCATGGCTATCGGTACAAATGCTGTTGCAGAATCCAATAATTCCTTGGCATTGGGTACTGGTACGGAAGTAAGAGGTGCCTTGGTTAATGGATACTCTGCTTTCACTAATCAACAAAACAACAATGTTGCAAACGGTGTTGTTGCGGTAGGTAACGTAGGTTCTGAACGCCGTATCATCAACGTAGCAGGTGGTGAAAACGATACTGACGCAACAAATGTAAAACAATTAAAATTTGTAAACAGTAACTTGGCAAAATCCATCGCAGGTCCTACATATACGGGCTATGAAGCGAATGGTTCTACATATAAAGCGCCTGATTTCAATATCAAGAACAGCACGTATCATACGGTAAAAGAAGCTGTTGAAGCGGCGCAAACGAATTTCTTCAGTGCTAAAGGCACATCTGCCGATGCGAACTACGATAACACAGGTGCTACAGGCAATAATGCGACAGCAGCTGGTGTACGTACTTCCGCAGCAGGTAATTTCGCGACAGCTGTCGGTGCTGATGCGACTGCAGCTAATACGAACAGTACGGCTATCGGTTATAAAGCTAAATCCAGTGTAGATGATGGCGTTGCATTGGGTGCAAACTCCGTTGCTTCCGTTGCAGCAGGTACAGCAGGCTATAATGTGAAAACTGCAGACAGCCGTACAAACGGCTATAGCGGATTGACAGGCGCTGCGTTGACTTCCACTATGGGTGCGGTGTCCGTAGGTGACGGCGGTACAAAAACTCGTCAAATCACTAATGTGGCTGCAGGTACAGCTGATACTGACGCTGTTAACGTGGCACAATTGCGCAATGTTAATTTGAAAGTAGCTGGTAACACTGGCAAAAATGACGTTTTATTGGATAACCAAACATTGACTGTAAAAGGCGATGGTTCTTATGTTACGACATCTGTTAACAACCAAACAATCGATGTAGCGTTGACTGATGCTACTAAGAATAAAATCGACAATGCGGCAAATAAAGACTTGTCCAATATTACAGACGGCGGTAAATCCGTTATTCGTGATGAAGCACAAAAAGCCGTAAAAGTTGTAGCTGGTAAAAATACAACGATTACAGAAGGTACTGACGGTACATATAAAACATATAAAGTTGACGTAGATGCTCCTGACTATCAATTAGTTGAAAATAGCAGTGCTGCTGATAAAGCATACACTGTATCTGGCAATAAAGTTGACTTAACTGTACAAGATGCTAAAAACCCTGCGAATAAGAAAACTGTAACTATCAAGGATATTGCATCTAAAACAGAACTTGATGATACAAAAACGGAGCTTATCAATAAAGGCTTGAAATTCGATGCTGATAATGGCGGCGAAAAAACAAATAAATTAGGCTCCAAGGTAACAGTAGCTGGTGATGGTACTAACATCGACACTACAATTACACAAACTGGCGACGATACAACAATTAAGGTTGCATTGGGTCAAGACATCAATGTTAATACAGTAACTGCTACAAAAACTGTAAAAGCTGGTACTGCTACTATGGGTAACCAAGCTGTAACAGACAATAAGTCAGCTACTCAAAATGGTAACTTTGTATCCGGTTTGGACAATAAAAATTGGACATTAACTGATCCTGCCTTCGTGTCCGGACGTGCGGCAACAGAAGATCAACTTAAAATTGTCAGCGATGCTGTGAAAGCGGCTAACTCAAGTGCTACGGACTATCGTTTAATCGCTAATCCGAACAATGCGGCAGATGGCTCTTATAAAGTTGATAATAATAAAGTTGATCTACAAGTGAAGGACGATAAATCCGGTACAGTTAATACTGTGACAATTAAGGATATCGCGTCTAAAACTGAACTTGATAAAGTAAAAGATCGTTCTGTGAAATACGATGGTAATACAGGTCATGACACAGTAACATTAGAAGGTGCTAATGGTACAAAAATTACCAACTTGAAAGATGGTAACGTAGCGGCTGGCTCTAAAGATGCTGTAAACGGCGGTCAATTACATCAAGTTAAGCAGGATCTTGGTGACCAAATCACAAATACTAAAAATGATTTAAACAATAAGATTGATACAACTAAACAAGATCTTATTGATAAGGGTCTTAAATTCGACGCTAATAATGGCGGTGAAAAAACAAATAAATTGGGCTCCAAAGTAGCAGTTAAAGGTGATAACTCCAATATCATTACGGAAATCTCTCAAGACGCTAACGGTGACAGCACAATTAATGTGAAACTCGGAAAAGACCTCAATGTAGAAACAATTACTGCAACTGGTGCAAATGGTAAAGACGGTAAAATCGGCATCAACGGTAAAGACGGTGTAACAACTAACATTTCCGTTACTCGTGACGGTCAACCCGGTGTAGATGGTGCTCCTGGCGCGACTACAACTCGTATTATGTACCAAAAACCTGACGGCACGAACGAAGAAGTGGCAACTTTGAACGACGGTCTTAAATTCAAAGGCGACATGGGTGCTACATCTAATGTTAAACTTAACAAACAAGTGGACATCACAGGTGGCGTAACAAGCGCTTCTGATCTTGCTACAGGCAATAATATCGGTGTTACTTCTGTGGCTGTTGGTGCTGATGGCAATGCAAAATTACAATTGCAATTGGCGAAAAACTTGACAGGCTTGCAATCTGTAACGGCATCCGACACTGTGAAAGCAGGTACTGCCACTGTAGGTAATCATACGGTAGCAGATAACAAAGGTGCTAACCAAACTGGTAACTTTGTAACAGGTTTAGATAATACATCTTGGAATATTGCAGATCCTGTATATGTACCAAACCGTGCGGCTACTGAAGAACAGTTGAAAACGGTTAGCGATGCTATTAATAAAGCTAATGCAAGTGCTACAGATTACCGCTTAATTGCTAATCCGAACAACGCGGCAGACGGTTCCTATAAGGTTGAAAACAATCAAGTAGATTTGAAAGTAAAAGACGAAAAATCTAAAGACGTTAAAACTGTAACGATTAAGGATATTGCGTCCAAAACTGAACTAGATAATGTAAAAGATCGTTCCGTAAAATATGACGGTAACACAGGCCATGACACAGTAACATTGGAAGGTCCTAACGGTACAAAAATTACTAACTTGAAAGATGGTAACGTAGCGGCTGGTTCTAAAGATGCTGTAAACGGCGGTCAATT